>NZ_JAWJTI010000013.1:0-94271 GCF_032911525.1 Stenotrophomonas veracruzanensis | reverse complement strand
GCGACCTCTACGTCCCGAACGTAGCGCTCTACCAGACTGAGCTACACCCCGAAGGGAGCCGCCTATTCTAGCGATTCACCCCGATGGCGGCAAGGGGTGAATGCTGTTTTCTTCACACTGCCGAAGCAGTGCCACTTCAGGGAACAAAAAAGCCTGGACGACTTCACCAGGCTTGAATGCGACCACGTGAGTGGTCGGGGAGACAGGATTCGAACCTGCGACCTCTACGTCCCGAACGTAGCGCTCTACCAGACTGAGCTACACCCCGAAGGAGCCGCCTAAGATACCGTGTGAAGGCCCAGGCGGCAAGGTTTTTTTACAGCTCAGCGACGATTTTCTTTCTCGATGCGGTTCTGCTCGCGGGCTTCGAACCACATGCCGTTGAGGATGGCCACCGTCGAGGCGAGGCCGGCGCCGAGAATCCAGGCGAAATACCACATGGTCAATCTCCTTTGTTCAAGGGATGTGCCGGCCGTGGGCCGGCACACCGGCAATCAGTAAGCGTTCGGGTTGTTGCCCATCTCTTCGGTGGTGGTCTTGCCCTTCAGTACGCGGTACACCCAGGTGGTGTAACCGATGATGATCGGCAGGAACACCGCCGTGGCCAGCAGCATGATCCACAGGGTCAGATGGCTGGACGAGGCATCCCACACGGTCAGGCTGGACGTGGGCTGGCTCGAGGACGGCAGCAGGAACGGGAAGATGGCGAAGCCGACGGTCAGGATGATGCCGGCGATGGCCGCACCGGAGGCGATGAAGGCCAGGCCGCCGCGACGGGCACGCAGCAGCACCGCACTGGCCAGCAGGCCCGCCAGGCCGAGCAGCGGGGCCAGGATCGTGGCGGGCATCGCGCTGTAGTTGCGCATCCAGCCACCGGCGGCGCCAAGTTCAGCGGTCTTCAGCAGCGGATTGGTGGCGCCATCGGTGACCACCTGCGAGGTGATCTGGTAACCCGGCAGGCCGAAGGCCACCCAGGCGCCACCGACGGCGAACAGCACGAAGGCGATGATCGCGGCGATGCTGCCGAAGCGGGCCGCACGCTCGGCCACCGGCCCATCGGTCTTCAGCACCAGCATGGCGGCACCGTGGGCGACCAGCATCGACACGCTGAGCAGGCCGGCCAGCAGTGCGAAGGGCATCAGCAGGCCGAAGAACGAGCCGGTGTAGAAGATGCGCATGCTGTCATCGAAGTGGAACGGCACGCCCAGCACCACGTTGCCCACCGCCACGCCCATGATCAGTGCCGGGATGAAGCCACCGATGAACAGCGCCCAGTCCCAGGTGTTGCGCCAGCGCTCGCTGGGCATCTTGCTGCGGAACTTGAAGCCGACCGGACGCAGGATCAGGGCGAACAGGATCACGAACATCGCCAGGTAGAACCCGGAGAAGCTGACCGCATACAGCGGCGGCCAGGCGGCGAAGATCGCACCGCCACCGAGCACCAGCCACACCTGGTTGCCTTCCCAGACCGGGCCGATGGTGTTGATCACCAGCCGGCGCTCGGCATCGTTGCGGGCCACGAAGGGCAGCAGGGTGCCCACGCCCAGGTCGAAACCATCCATCACGGCAAAACCGATCAGCAGGATGCCGAGCAGCAGCCACCAGATCACGCGCAGCGTGGTGTAGTCCAGAAGAATGAAATCCATCTTGGTTCTCCTGCCTCAGGCCTGGCCGGCGGCCGGCGCCGAGGCATTGTGGGAAGCATGCGGCTGGGGCGACTGCAGCGACGGCAGCACCTCGTCCGGACCCTTGCGGATCGCCTTGAGCATCAGCTTGATCTCGACCACGATCAGTGCGGTGTAGATCGCGGTGAAGCCGGCCAGGGTCAGCACGATTTCATGCAGGGCCAGGCCCGATGCCGCATAGAAGGTCGGCAGCACGCCATCGACCGCCCACGGCTGGCGACCGTACTCGGCCACGAACCAGCCGCATTCGATCGCGATCCACGGCGCCGGCAGCGTCCACAGGGCCAGGCGCAGGAACCAGCGCTTGTCCTGGAAGTTGTTGCGGCAGGAGTAGTAGAAGGCCAGTGCGAAGAAGGCGATCAGGTAGAAGCCCAGGCCGGCCATCACCCGGAAGGTCCAGAACAGCGGCATCACGCGCGGCACGGTGTCCATTGCCGCCTGCGAGATTTCCTGCGGGGTGGCGTTGAGGATGTCATCGCGGTAGCGCTTGAGCAGCAGGCCGTGGCCCAGGTCCTGCCAGTGGCGGTCGAACATTTCACGCGCTTCAAGGTCGTTCTTGTTTGCACGCAGGCGTTCCAGCGCACCGTAGGCCAGCTGGCCGCCGCGCACGCGGTGCTCGGCGCGCTCGACCAGTTCCAGGATGCCCGGGATCGGCTGGTTCAACGAACGGGTGGCGATCAGGCCCATCAGGTACGGGATCTTCACCGCGTAGTCGTTCTGGTGGGTTTCCTGGTTCGGGATGCCGAAGGCGGTGAAGTCGGCCGGTGCACGCTCGGTCTCCCACATCGCTTCAATCGCGGCCAGCTTCATCTTCTGGTGTTCGCTGGCGGCGTAACCGCTCTCGTCACCCAGCACCACCACCGACAGCGACGACAGCAGGCCGAAGGCTGCGGCCACCGCGAACGAACGACGGGCCAGGTCCTTGTGCTTGTTGCGCAGCAGGAACAGGGCGCTGATCGCCATCACGAACACCGCGCCGGTCACGTACCCGGCGCTGACGGTATGCACGAACTTGGCCTGCGCCACCGGGTTGAACACCACGGCCATGAAGTCGACGACTTCCATGCGCATGGTTTCCGGGTTGAACACCGCGCCGGTCGGGTTCTGCATCCAGCCGTTGGCGATCAGGATCCAGATCGCCGACAGATTGGTGCCCAGCGCCATCAGCCAGGTCACCATCAGGTGCTTGACCTTGCTCAGGCGGTTCCAGCCGAAGAAGAACAGGCCGACGAAGGTGGCTTCCAGGAAGAACGCCATCAGGCCTTCGATCGCCAGCGGCGCACCGAAGATGTCACCCACGTAGTGGCTGTAGTAGGACCAGTTCATGCCGAACTGGAATTCCATGACGATGCCGGTGGCAACGCCCATGGCGAAGTTGATGCCGAACAGGACGCCCCAGAACAGGGTCATCCTGCGCCAGATCTCCTTGCCGGTCATCACATAGACGCTCTCCATGATGGCCACCATGAACGACAGGCCAAGCGTGAGCGGGACGAATAGGAAGTGGTACATCGCGGTCAGAGCGAATTGCAGCCGCGACAGTTCTACGACTGTCTGATCAATCATGGCCTGGCTACCTCGTTGGATAGTGCCGTTGCAGGTGGCGGGAAGGGTGGTCTACGACGTGAATGATGTGACCGACTACTTCAAACAGCCTTGATCCAGATCAATGTATGAACAGGTGCCCCGGTTGATCGTATGCCAACCTGATGAAGACTGCGACCGCCGGCCGCAGGGGCGGGCTATTGCCTGCGCCTACAATGCCGTGTCTCCCCCGATGCCCGTGAAGACCCCTTGAGCGCTGCCGAAACGACCCCTGACGGCCTTTCCCCGGAAGCTGAAACCGCCCGCCAGCGGCGTGTTCGTACGGCCTGGCTGGCCGATCTGGCACGGTCCGCCCGGGGCCGCCAGCGGCTGGCGGCGGTGTGCATCAGCCTGTCCGGCGGGTTGCTGGTCGGGCAGGCTGCGGCCATTGCCTGGTTGGTGCAGACGGTGCTGGTGGAGCGCGCACCGCTGGCGTCGGGTCTGCCGGTGCTCGCTGGACTGGCCGTGATCCTGGTGCTGCGCACGCTGCTGGGCAGTACCAGCCAGGCGGCTGCCGGTGATGTGGCCGATGCCGCGCGATTGGCGTTGCGCGAGCGTGTGTTCGCGCGTCTGCTCGGCCATGGGCCGCTGTGGCTGCGCCAGCGCCGCACCGGCGAGCTGGGCGAGCTGATGCTGCATCACGGCGACGCGATTGAAAGCTACTACAGCGGCTTCCTGCCGGTGCGCACCGAAGTGGTGGTGGTGCCCCTGCTGATCCTGGCCGCGGTAGCCTGGGTGGACTGGGTGGTGGCGTTGATCCTGCTGTTCACCGCACCGCTGGTGCCGTTCTTCATGATGCTGGTGGGCTGGGGCGCCGAAGCCGCCGGCCGTGCGCAACTGGGCGAGCTGGCGCGGATGAGCGGCCACTTCGCCGACCGCATCAAGGGCCTGGGCCTGCTACGCCTGTATGGCCGTGGCGAGGCCGAACTGGAAGGTATCGAGGCGGCTGCAGAAGGCGTACGCGTGCGCACCCTGAAGGTGCTGCGCATCGCCTTCCTGTCGTCCACGGTGCTGGAGTTCTTCGCCTCGGTGAGCGTGGCGATGGTCGCGCTGTACCTGGGCCTGAGGTACCTGGGCATGATGTCGCTGCACTCGACGGTGCCGACCCTGGGCGCGGGCCTGTTCTGCCTGCTGCTGGCGCCGGAGTTCTATGCGCCGCTGCGGCGTTTGGCTGCGCACTACCATGACCGCGCCAACGCACTGGCAGCGGCGGCCGAGGTTGAGCGTCTGCTGCAGTCGTTGCCGGACGAGCAGGGCCTGATCGAGAACGAGGTTGTACCGCTGGCGGTGGAGCCGGCCGAGGCCGCGTTGCCGCCGTTGCGGGCGCAGGGGCTGGTACTGCGCCCATTGGGCGCCCCCCACGATGTGCTGCAGGATCTGGATGTACTGCTGGAACCGGGCCAGCGGCTGGCCCTGGTCGGTCCCAGCGGATCCGGCAAAAGCACGCTGCTGGAAGCACTGGCCGGTTGGTTGCCGCCGCGTGCCGGCAAGCTGCAGTTGCGGCCCGGCGTGCAGGTGGCCTACGCGAGCCAGCGACCGTACCTGTTCCATGGCAGCATCGCCGACAACCTGCGCCTGGCCGATCCCGGTGCCAGCGATGCGCGCCTGCGCGCGGTGGCCGAGGCCTCGCAGGTGCTGCAGTTCGCGCAGCGCCTGCCGCAGGGCCTGGATACGGTGATCGGCGAACGCGGCTTTGGCCTGTCCGGTGGCGAAGCGCGCCGTATCGGCCTGGCCCGCCTGTTGCTGCGCGACCCGCAGGTGCTGCTGCTGGACGAACCCACCGCGTTCCTCGATGCCGATACCGAAGCGGCGCTGCTGCGCAGCCTGGCAGCCTATGCACGTGGACGCAGCGTAGTGGTTGCCACCCACAGCCCGGCGGTGATCGCCTGGGCCGACCGTTGCCTGCTGTTGCCGGAAGGCCGGCTGGTGGAACCGGCACAGGCGGTGCGCGCATGAGTCGTTCGCCTGATTCGCTGCGCGCGGTGTTTCTGCGCCATCGTCCGCGCCTGCTGCTGACCGTGCTGCTGCTGTGGATCACGATGCTGGCCGGCACCGCCCTGCTGGGCCTGTCCGGTGGTTTCCTTACTGCGGCCGCGCTGGCAGGTGCTGCGGGCCTCGGCCAAGGCTTCAATTTCTTCTCGCCCTCGGCCGGCATCCGTGGCCTGACCATGGCACGCATCGTGTCGCGCTACTTCGAAAAGCTGGTCGGCCACGACGCTACCTTGCGCATCGCCCGCGACCTGCGTGTGTGGTTCTTCCGCCGCGCGCTGCCGCTGGCGCCGGCACGGCTGGGTGCTACGCGCACTGGCGAGCTGCTGGCGCGCCTGCTGGGGGACATCGGCGAAGTGGATGGGCTGCTGGTGCGTGCGATCGGGCCGCTGGTGGCGCTGGGCGCGCTGTCACTGGTGGCGGTCGCCTCGGCAGCGCTGATCCTGCCCTCGGCAGCGGTACTGCTGGCGGTGCTGGCGCTGCTGATCGCCTTCGGTGTGCCGTGGCTGGGCGTGCGTGGTCGTGACGATGAGGAGGCCGACCGCGCCGCGCATCGCGCTGCCCTGCGTACCGCGGCCTTCGAAGGACTGGAAGGCGCGGGAGATCTGGCTGCGCTGCACGCCGATGCGGCGTGGCAGCTGAAGGTACGCGTGGCCGCCAAGCAGCTGGCTTCGCGGGATCGTCGTCGGCGCTGGCGCCTGATCGCGGCCTCGACCCTGCATGGCTTGGTGGCTGGGATGGGCCTGGTGGCGATGCTGGCATTGGCCCTGCATGCGGCCGAACAGCAGCGCATCGCGCCGGAAATGGCGGCGGGGCTGGTGTTCCTCACTGTGGCGCTGATCGAGCTGTGGGCGGGCATGGGCCTGGCCTGGCAGTCGCTGCAGTCCGGGCGCATCGCCGCCGGTCGCCTGCAGGCCATCGTCGAGCAACCGCCGACGGTGGAGGATCCGCTGGCACCGCAGGCGGTGCCACAGTCCGCGCGCGTGCATTGGGATGACGTGCATTTCCAGTGGCCGGGTGCTGCGCGGCCGGTGCTGTGCGGTCTGCAGCTGACCCTGGCGCCGGGCGAGCGCATCGCGATTCGCGGTGACAGCGGCAGTGGCAAGACCACGCTGTCGAGCCTGCTGCTGCGGCTGTGGGATCCGCAGCAGGGACGGCTGACCTACGGTGGCCGCGATCTGCGTGATTTCGCCCAGGCCGACTGGCACCGGCAACTGGCGTGGCTGCCGCAGAACGCGCCGGTGTTTGCCGGCACTGTGGCCGGGAACCTGCGGTTGGGTGATCCCGATGCCAGTGACGCAGCGTTGTGGGCGGTGCTGCGTCGCGTGCGCTTGGGCGAATGGGCCGAGCGCAACGGCGGCCTGCAGACCTGGGTGGGCGAGAACGGCGCGACGATGTCGGCCGGCCAGGCGCGGCGCCTGGCGCTGGCGCGCGCGCTGCTGCGCAATGCGCCGATCCTGCTGCTGGACGAACCCACCGAAGGCCTGGACGTGGATACTGCACGTGCGCTGCTGCAGGATCTTTCCGGGCTGCTGGACGGGCGCAGCCTGCTGATGATCACCCACGACGACCTGCCCGAAGGCGTGGTCGATGCGCAGTACCGGCTGCGTGACGGGGCCCTGGTCCGCGAACTTTGACCGATGCACAACCATGCTTGGCGTGGATCTACTGTAGAGCCGAGCCCATGCTCGGCTTCGTGCAGAGGCAGCCGAGCATGGGCTCGGCCCTACAGGTTGGCTATCGCGAGAACTCGCGCAGCATCACCGTGATCGAGGCCACGTTGGCCAGCACGCACAGCCAGAACACCCACTGGAATGCGGCCTTGCGGTGCTTGTGGCGGAACATCGCCTGGCCCAGCAGCGCGCCGGGCCAACCGCCGGCAAAGGCCAGCAACTGCAGTGTGCGCTCGGGAATGCGCCACTGCTTTCGCTGCGCCGCGCGCTTGTCGTGGCCGTAGAGGCCGAACGACACCGCACTGGCCAGCAGGCACCAGCCGCCCAGCCACAGTGACAGCACGCCGCTGATCATCAGCGCGATCAACGCGCCGAACGCGGCCAGCGCCAGGTTGCGCCGCCAGCCCACTTACAGCGCGTCGAGGAAGCCGCGCACGGCCGGGCCGAAACGATCGAAGTCGACCAGGAAGGCGTCGTGGCCCTGCGGTGACTCCAATCCGATGAAATGCGCTTCAGCGCCTCCGGCACGCAGGCCGTCGGCGACCTGTTGCTGCTGCTGCACCGGGAACAGGATGTCGGTGTTGGCGCCGATGGCCAGCGCCTTCTCCACCCGGATCTTCGCCAGCCCCGCCAGCACATCGCCATCGGCGTACTCGGCCAGGTCGAACCAGTCCATCGATCGGCTCAGGTACAGATAGCAGTTCGGGTCGAAGAAACGCACGAAGCGTCGCGCGTGCCCTTCCAGATAGCTTTCCACCTGGAATTCCAGGCCGAACGGATCATCATCGGTCTGGTC
Source organism: Stenotrophomonas veracruzanensis (assembly GCF_032911525.1). Taxonomy (NCBI): domain Bacteria; kingdom Pseudomonadati; phylum Pseudomonadota; class Gammaproteobacteria; order Lysobacterales; family Lysobacteraceae; genus Stenotrophomonas; species Stenotrophomonas veracruzanensis. The sequence goes on along the minus strand of NZ_JAWJTI010000013.1, from coordinate 86,544 downwards.
CGAATCCAGCCGCACGCGGCCGAAACGGCCGTCCCATTCCAGTGCCGAGCGATAGGTGATCACGCCCAGCTTGCGCGCCATGCGCATGCCGGACTCGGGGTATTCGGCATCGTCGTAGTGGCCGCCATTCCAGCGCGGATCGAGACGGATGGCCTCGCGCTGCAGCGAGCGGATCGCGATGGAGAACGGCAGCGCCTGCGCACTACCGGAAATGTTGACGTGGCTGCGCGCGATGCCCGGGTGCAGCATCAGCACGGCGAGCGCGGTCATGCCGCCCATTGAATTGCCGACCACGCAGGCCAGCTGTTCGATGCCCAGGGCGCGCACGACGTCGATCGCGGCGCGCGCGCCGTCTTCGATCGACAGTTCGGGGAAGTCGAGACGATACGGTTGGCCGGTGGCCGGGTTGATCGAGGCCGGACCGGTCGAGCCCTTGCAGCTGCCCAGCGAGTTCACGCAGACCACGAACCAGCGGTCGGTATCGATCGCCTTGCCGGGGCCCACCATCCCTTCCCACCAGCCCGCTGCCGGGTTGGCGTCGTTGGCTGCCGCGTGTGCATCCGGCGACAGGCCGGTCACGATCAGGATCGCGTTACTGGCGTCGGCCGCCAGTGTTCCCCAGGTTTCATAGGCCACGCGCGCGCCGTGCAGGGCGCCGCCGCGCTTGAACGGGAAGGGCGAGGGCAGGGCGTGGAAGCGGGTGCCGGGCGGGATGAATTCGGTCATGCAGGCATTCTAGCGGGGCCGCATGTGGAGCTGGCGACACGCTGGTTTCCATCGGCGATGCACCCGGACCGGATCGTCACATTCACGCATGGCGCGGATCTACTGTAGAGCCGAGCCCATGCTCGGCTGCCGTTGGTTTCCCAGCATTCCGCAGCCGAGCATGGCTCGGCTCTACGGGTCAAGGGAACCGCAGCTCCACCACGCCCTCATGCGGCAGGCTCACCTTCACCGGGATGCTCTGCAGGTCATCCTCGCTGCGGTTGGCGCTGCCGGTGCGCGAGATGCGTGCCAGCACTTCCACTTCGCGATGTGCGGACAACGGCGCGGTCGGCATCGGACTGTCTCCGTCGCCCAGCCCGACCGTGGCCGGGAGGCCGGCCAGGGGCAGCTTGCGAGCGGCCACCGGCATCGGCGGGCCGCCGACGGCACGGGCCAGCACGAACACCCGGGTGCTGGCGGGCCACTCGTTCGCCTTCATTGCAGGTAGCTGTACGCGGACCCGCAGCAGTGCCGGCGCGGCTGCAGGGGGAGTATCAGGCGTCTGGCCGGCGGCTTCACGCGCGATGGCGATCTGCGCCTGCAGCGCCTGTGCGGCCCCGGGTTCCAGGCGCGGCAGCAAGCCGCTCCAGACGTCGGCAGCCTCGGCATTCTTTCCGCGCTGGCGCAGGGCGATACCCAGCAGCCAGCTGGCGCGCTCGGCATCGGGCGCCAGCGCACGAGCCTGCTGCAGCCACGCCATCGCGGTGTCATCGAACTGCTTGCCGGCATCGGCCTGCGCACGTGCCTGTGCCGCTTCCACCAGCACGCCGGGGTCTTCCGGGGCGAGAGTGGCGGCCCGCGCGAACGCGTCCGCCGCAGCTGAGGCATTGCCCAGTTCGGCCTGCGACCGGCCCAGCAGCGCCCAACCATCGGCCCGCTGCGGGTCACGCTTCAGTGCATCCTGCAGGGCCTGCACGCCATCGCGCAGGGTGGCTACCGATGGCGTCGGTTGCACCTGTGCTGCACGCGGATCACCGACCAGCAGATACAGGCAGGCGCCGGCCACGCCCAGTGCGAACACGCCGACCACGAAGCCGCGGCGGCCAGAGTGGCGCAGCGGCCACAGCACCAGCACTGCCATCAGCGCAGCAACGAGCCCAGCCAGCACCGGCAGCCAATGGCTCACCATCCGTCTCCTTCATCGGCCTTGCCGGCCGCTGCGGCGCCAACCGTACGGCCACGGCGGCGGACGATGCCCAGCACCACCAGAGCACCCGCACCGAGCATCAGCAGGGGACCGCCCCACAGCAGCCAGGTACCCGGCTGCAATGGTGGCTGGTAGAGCACGAACTCCCCGTAGCGCGCGACCAGGAACTGCTTGATCTGCGCGTCGTCGTGGCCCTGCTGCATCAGCTGCAGCACTTCGCGGCGCAGGTCCTGCGCGATCTGCGCGTTGGAATCGGCCAGCGACTGGTTCTGGCACTGCACGCAGCGCAGCTGCGCGGCCAGGTCGTGAAAGCGGCGTTCTTCGGCGCCATCGCGGAACTGCAGCGGCTGCGGATCATGCAGCGGCTGCTGTGCCACCGCGGCCAGCGGCAGCATCAGAAGCAGCAGCGCCAGCAGCGCCAGCAGCCAGCGCATGGGCTCAGGGCGCCGTGTGCAGCGTGCTGCCGGCATTGCCCTGGGCCTTCTCGATCTTTTCCAGCGCCGGAATCAGCTTCTCGTCGACCACGCGCTGGGACATCGCACCGCTGTACTTCCAGCGCACGATACCGCTGCCGTCCACAAGGAAGGTCTCCGGTGCGGCGGTCACACCCCAGTCGATCGCGGTGCGGCCCTCGACATCGCTGAGCACGACCATGAACGGGTTGCCCAGCTGTTCCAGCCAATGCAGGGCATCGGTCGGGTCGTCCTTCCAGTTGTAGCCGATCACGCGCACGCGCTTGCTCTCGGCGAAACGGGTCAGCACCGGGTGTTCCTCGCGGCAGGCCGCGCACCAGCTGCCCCACACGTTCAACAGATACGGCGCGCCGCGCAGGTCGTCGCTGTGCACGATCATTTCCGGGTCGTGCAGCACCGGCAGGGCGAACGCCGGCGCCGGCTTGTCGATCAGCGCCGATGGCAGCACGTCGCGCTGCGGGTCACCTGATTTCATCACCCCGTAGATCATCAGCCCGAGCAGGCCGAAGAAGAACAGCACGCCGATCACGATGGCTACCGGCGGCAGCGGGCGGGAGGGGCGCGGGGCGGGGGACTCGGACATGGAAACTCCTACGGACGACGGAAACGGCGGTCGGCGGCGGCGATGAATCCACCCAGGGCCATCAGCAGCGCGCCCAGCCAGATCCAGCGCACGAACGGCTTGATGTGCACCCGTACCGCCCATGCATTGTTGCCCAGCGGCTCGCCCAATGCCACGTAGACGTCGCCGTCGAAGCGTGCATCGATGCCGGCCTCGGTCATCACCTGGCCGCCGCTGGCGTACTGGCGCTTCTCCGGGTGCAGCAGGGCCAGTTCGCGGCCGTCGTGGAACACCCGCAGGTGACCGCGGTCAGCGATGAAATTGGGGCCTTCGCGATGGTCCACGCCTTCGAAGCGCACTTCGTAGCGACCGACCACCAGCTGCTGGCCCGGGGCCAGCGCCACTTCGCGCTGCACGTTCAAGGCTTCCACCAGCAGCGCGCCGGCCAGGAACACGGCGATGCCGGCGTGGGCAACGATCATGCCGAGCATTTCGGCGGTGAAGCGGCCGTTGCCGCGCAGTCGCTGCCAGACGAAGCGTGCGGTACCGAGTGCGACCCAGGCCGCAGCGGCCACGCCGATGCCGGCCTTCCAGCCGTTCTGCGGCGCCTGCCACCAGGCCAGCGCGCCCAGCAGCAGCGCCAAGCCCAGCCACGGTGCCAGCAGCGCGAAGGCGCGCGAGGGCTGGTCACGCTGCCATTTCACCAGCGGGCCGAACGGCAGCAGCAGGATCATCGGTGCCATCAGCAGCAGGAACAGGCTGCCGAAGTAGGGCGGGCCGACCGAGATCTTGCCCAGCGACAGCGCATCGGCCAGCAACGGATACAGCGTGCCGAGCAGCACCATCGCGCAGGCCGTGGCCAGCAGCAGGTTGTTGGCCAGCAGCAGGGTCTCGCGCGAGGTGGCGGTGAAGCCTCGGCGTGGATCGTCGGCGTCCACGCTCAGCTGGCTGGCGCGCAGGGCGTACAGCAGCAGGCTGCCACCGACCAGCACCGACAGGAAGACCAGGATGAACAGGCCGCGCGAGGGATCGGCTGCGAACGAATGCACGCTGGTCAGCACGCCGGAGCGCACCAGGAAGGTGCCCAGCAGTGACAGCGCGAAGGCGGCAATCGCCAGCAACAGCGTCCAGCTGCCGAAGGTGCCGCGCTTTTCGGTGACGGCCTGCGAGTGGATCAGTGCCGCACCGACCAGCCATGGCATGAAGCTGGCGTTCTCCACCGGGTCCCAGAACCACCAGCCGCCCCAGCCCAGCTCGTAATAGGCCCACCAGCTGCCCAGCGCGATGCCCAGGGTCAGGAAACCCCAGGCGACGTTGGTCCACGGCCGCGTCCAGCGCAGCCAGCGTGCGTCGACGCGGCCTTCCAGCAGCGCCGCTACCGCGAATGCGAAGGGAACGGCGAAGCCCACGTATCCGATGTACAACATCGGCGGATGGATGATCAGCCCCGGGTCCTGCAGCAGCGGGTTGAGGTCGCGACCTTCCAGCGGCGCCGGGTTCAGGCGCAGGAACGGATTGGAGGTGAAGATCAGGAAGGCGAGAAAGCCGACGCTGATCACGCCCATCACTGCAAGCACGCGCGCCTGCACCGGTGCCGGCAGGTGCCGCGAGAACAGCGCCACCGCGCCGGTCCATAGGGCCAGCACCAGCGCCCACATCAGCAGCGAGCCTTCGTGCGCGCCCCAGACCGCCGAATAGCGGTAGATCATCGGCAGCAGCGAATTGGAGTTCTCGGCCACGTAGCGCACCGAGAAATCCTGCTGCACGAACGCGGCGGTCAGCACCGCGAACGCGCCGGCGAGCAGCAGCAGCTGCGCGAAGGCAGCAGGCCGTGCCACCGCCATCCATGCCGTGTTGCTGCGATGCGCGCCAACCAGTGGCAGGCTGGCCTGCAGCAGCGAGGCCAGCAACGCGCACAACAGCAGGATCTGACCCAGTTCGGGCAGCACTCAGCGCACCTCGGGTGCCGTTACCGGCACGTCGTGCTTGCGATGGGCGTCGCCCATCTTGTCGGCTACTTCCTTCGGCACGTACTTCTCATCGTGCTTGGCCAGCACCTCGTCGGCGACGAAGGTGCCGTCCTGCAGGCGACCAGTGGCGACCACCGCGGTGCCTTCGGCAAACATGTCCGGCAGGATCCGCGACGTGGTCACTGCCAGCTGGGCATCGCCGTCGGTCACTTCAAATCGTGCTTCCAGCGAGCCGACCGGTCGGTTGAAGGAACCTTTCACCACCATGCCGCCCAGGCGGAAGCGCGACTGCGCATCGACATCCCCGCGCAGCACTTCCGAAGGTGTGTAGAGGTAGGCGATGTTGCGTTCCAGCGCCATCGCCACCAGCGCGGTGGCCAGCCCGGAGGCGAGCAGGGCCAGCAGTACCCAGGCCAGGCGACGGCGTTGTACCGGCGTCATCGTTCCAGCTCCGTCGACAGCGGCGCTGCAGCATCCTGTTTGACGGCGCGGGTCTGCTGCCGCTGCTGACGGGCCAGCGCCAACCGGCGTGCCACACGCAGGCGCAGCCATGAACCGATGGCATCGGCGCCGAGCACCAGTACGAACACGGCGTAGGCGCCGATCACATAGGGCAGGTGGGTCATGATCGGGCCTCCCCGGCCGCACGTGCGGCATCGACGCGGCCACCGACCCAGGCCTTGCCGGCCTCGCGGTCGAGATTGTCGGCGCGGGCCTTGGCCAGCACCGAGCCGGCGAACCAGAACTTGGTGCCGATCACCATCCACCACAGTGGCGCGATCATCGCGCTGCTGATCGCCGATTCACCGAACACGCTGATCGACTGGCGCTGGTGCAGGCCGCCCCACCAGTCCACCGAGTAGCGGATCACCGGCAGCAGGCTGACACCGACGATGGCCAGCAGGCCGGCCGCGCGCGCGGCGCTGCGGCGGTCCTCGATGGCGTGGTACAGGCCGATCACGCCCAGGTACAGGAACAGCAGCACCAGCTCGCTGGTCATGCGCGGGTCCCAGTCCCACCAGGTGCCCCAGGTGCCCTTGCCCCAGATGCTGCCGGTCAACAGGGTGATCAGGGTGAAGCCGGCACCCATCGGCGCACACGCCATGGCCAGGATCTCGCAGACCTTGATCCGCCAGATCAGGGCGATGGCGGCATACAGCGCCATCAGCGCGAACACGAACAGGCTCATCCAGGCACTGGGCACGTGGATGTAGAGGATGCGGAAGCTGTCCAGCTGCTTGGCTTCCGGCGGCACCACCAGCAGCGCCTGCCACATGCCGACCAGTAGCACCGGCACCGCAGCCAGGTAGAACACCCGCGACCAGCGGGCAGCGAAGCGGTCGAACGTGGGAGGCGAACCGAGTTGGTGGAACCAGCGGACAATCGGATTCATGCGTGGCGGCTATCCAGCAGGGGTGGATTGGCTCTCAGCTCGGTCAACTCAGAGAAATACGTATTGCAGCGGCAGTGGCCAGCGGTGCCAGCACCAGCGCGACCAGCAGGCCGGCGCCCAGCATCAGCAGCGCACCGACCGGATCCTGCCCGCGTCCGGCTGCCACCAGACTGCCTGCGCCGAACACCAGCACCGGCACGTACAGCGGCAGCGACAGCAACGCCACGAGAATACCAGAGCGTCGGATGCCCACGGTCAGCGCGGCGACCACGCCACCGATCAGGCTCAGCAACGGCGTTCCCAGCAGCAACGATGCCAGCAACATCGGCAGCTGGTCATGCGGCAGATGCAGCATTTCGGCCAGCAGCGGGCTGACCACGATCAACGGCAGGGCGGTGGTGGCCCAGTGCAGCAGCACGCGCACCAGCACCAGCCAGGCCAGCGGCACCGGCGCCAGCAGCCATTGTTCCAGCGAGCCGTCTTCGGCATCGGAGCGGAACAGTGAATCCAGCGACAGCTGCCCGGCCAGCAGCACAGCAAGCCACAGCACTGCGCCTGAGGTGGCGGCCAGCAGGTTTGGCTCGCGGCCCTGGGCCAGCGCGAACAGCACCACCACCAGCACCGCGAACAGCAGCGGCTGCAGCGCGTCGCCGCGGCGCCGCCAGAGCAGGCGCAGGTCGCGCTTGAGCAGGGCGCCTGCGGTCTGCCACAGGCCCGGTTCGGTGCCCGGCGCGATCATGCGGCACCGCCGAGGTCGAGCTGGCGGGTCCGCACCGGCGGTGCGGCATAGGCGCCGTGGGTGGTGACCAGCGCAGCGCCACCGGCGCGCAGGTGCGCGGAAATCATCCGGTTGACCAGAGTGATGCCCTCCAGGTCGAGGTTGGCGTAGGGTTCGTCGAGCAGCCACAGCGGCGCCGGCGACAGCCAGATGCGCGCCAGTGCCAGCCGCCGCTTCTGCCCGGCCGATAGATGCCGCACAAGGGTTTCCTCATATCCGGCCAGGCCGACAATGGCCAGCGCGTTGCCCGGCATCTGCCGTGCGCGGCGGCCGTGCAGGCCGCACAGGAAGTGCAGGTTCTCCAGCGTGTCCAGGTCTGGCTTCAGGGCCGGCAGATGGCTGAGGTAGGCCACGTAGCGTGCACGTTCGGCATTGTTGGCCGGCTTGCCGTCGATCCGCACCTGCCCGGCCCCGGGCCGGGCCAGGCCGGCCAGCACGCGCAGCAGGGTGGTCTTGCCGGCGCCGTTGCCGCCCTGCACCAGCAGGGCTTCGCCGGCGTCCACATGGAAGTCCAGCGGGCCGAACACCGGCTCGTCATTGCGGGAAAAGCTCAGGCCGCTGGCAGCCAGCAATGCAGGGGTGTTCAAGGGGCAAAGGTCTTCATGCCGGAGTGCGGCGGCAATTGTAGCGGTGAATGCCGATGGTAGTGGCGGCCTCTGGCCGGCAATTTCGCCACCTGCCAGCCGAAGTTGCCGGCCGGCGGCCGGCACTACCGACGCGCGGATTGCGTAAACTCGCAGGTCTGTTCCCCCACAGCCCAGGCCGATGCAACCCACCACCAAGCTGCCCAAGGTCGGTACCACGATCTTCACCGTGATGTCCCAGCTCGCCGCCGAACACGGCGCGGTCAACCTGGGCCAGGGTTTCCCGGATTTTTCGGCGCCGCAGCGCCTGATCGACGAGACTGCCAGGGCGATGGCCGCCGGGCTGAACCAGTACCCGCCGATGACCGGCGTGGCACCGCTGCGCCAGGCCATCGCGCAGAAGGCGCTGGACTGCTACGGCGCGCAGGTCGATGCGGACAGCGAGATCACTGTCACCAGCGGTGGCACCGAGGCCATTTTCAACGCCATCCACGCCGTGGTGCGTGCCGGCGAGGAAGTGATCGTGCTCGACCCGGCCTATGACTGCTACGAACCGGCGATCGACCTGGCCGGTGCCAAGGCCGTACATGTGTCGCTCGATCCGCAGACGTTCGCCGTCGACTGGGACCGCGTGCGTGCGGCGATCACCCCGCGCACCCGCATGTTGATCGTCAATACCCCGCACAATCCGTCCGGCGCGATGCTGTCGGCGCAGGACATGCAGGCACTGGCCGAGCTGCTGCGTGGCACGCAGATCTACCTGATCTCCGATGAGGTGTACGAACACATCATCTACGACGGCCGCCGCCATGAATCGGCGCTGCGCTACCCGGAACTGCGCGAGCGCGCGTTCGTGATCTCCAGCTTCGGCAAGACCTACCACTGCACCGGCTGGAAGATCGGCTATGCGATCGCACCGCCGGCGCTGACCGCCGAGTTCCGCAAGGTGCACCAGTACAACACCTTCACCAGTTTCGGCCCGGCGCAGTACGGCTTCGCCGCGATGATCCGTGACGAGCCCGAGCACCACCTGGAGCTGGGCGCGTTCTACCAGGCCAAGCGCGACCGCTTCCGCGAGCAGCTGGCCGACACCCGCCTGAAGGCGTTGCCGGTGCCGGGTGGCTACTTCCAGCTGGTCGACTATTCGGCCATCAGCGACCTGCCGGACCATGAGTTCGTGAAGTGGCTGACCATCGAGAAAGGCGTCACTGCCATTCCGTTGTCGCCGTTCTACGAGAATCCGCCGGCCGGCCAGCGGCTGGTGCGCCTGTGCTTCGCCAAGAACGAAGCGACCATGGACGCGGCGATCGAACGCCTGCGCCTGTTGTGAGCGGAGGGCTGAACATGCAGGACCTGCGCATTTCCCTCGTCCAGGGCGACACCCGCTGGCATGACCCGGCGGGCAACCGCGCCTACTACGGTGCGCTGCTGGCGCCGCTGGCCGGCAGCACCGATCTGGTGATCCTGCCGGAGACCTTCACCAGTGGCTTCTCCAACGACGCCATTGCCCAGGCCGAAGGCATGGACGGCCCGACCGTGGCCTGGGTGCGCGAGCAGGCCCGAGCCTTGAACGCAGCGATGATCGGCAGCGTGCAGCTGCGTGATGGCGAAGGCGTCTACAACCGCCTGCTGTTCGCCACGCCCGATGGCAACCTGCAGTACTACGACAAGCGCCACCTGTTCCGCTACGGCGGCGAGCACGAGCGTTATGCCGCCGGCCGCGAGCGCCTCAGCGTGGAATGGAAGGGCTGGCGGATCAATCCGCAGGTCTGCTACGACCTGCGTTTCCCGGTGTTCTGCCGCAACCGCTTCAATGTGGAGCGTCCGCAGCAGCTGGACTTCGACCTGCAGATCTTCGTCGCCAACTGGCCGTCGGCACGCGCCTATGCGTGGAAGACACTGCTGCGTGCACGCGCGATCGAGAACCTGTGCTTCGTTGCTGCGGTGAACCGCGTCGGCATTGATGGCAACCAGCTCCATTACGCCGGCGACAGCGCGGTTCTGGATTTCCTCGGCCAGCCCCAGGTGGAAATCCGTGAGCGCGAACAGGTGGTCACCACCACTATTTCGGCCGAGGCGCTGGCCGCGCATCGCGCGCGCTTCCCGGCCATGCTTGATGCCGATGCCTTCCACCTGGACGAGCAGGCCTGAGCGACGGCCTGAACGCCGCTGCACCAGGGCGCGCGCCTGCATTCAACCTGCACGCGCGCGCTGCTAGATTCGCCGCCAGACCGCCCGAACTGGAAGTCCTGCCATGAAATCGCCCTTCGCCCTGCTGCTGGCCCTGGCCGCCGCGTCGCTCGCTCCGGCTGCGCAGGCTGCCGGCAATCTCGACTGCGAGCTGAGCTACAACCTGTCCGGCTGGTCGCTGATCTACAAGACTGCCTCCGGCAATGGCACGGTCACCTGCAGCAACGGTGCCAGCATGCCTGTGCACATCCAGATGAAGGGCGGTGGCCTGACGGTGGGCAAGTCGAAGATCACCAACGGGCGCGGCAACTTCACCGGCGCGATCAGCATCGAACAGCTGCTGGGCACCTACGCGTCGGTCGGTGCACATGCCGGTGCGATGAAATCCAGCAATGCGCAGGTGATGACCAAGGGCGACATCTCACTGGCCCTGTCCGGTACCGGCAAAGGCTGGGACCTGGGCGTGGACGGCACCGCGTTCACCCTCAGCCGGCGCTGAGGCGCGACGGCTCGGCAGCTCCCCAGCTGATGCGGATGTAGTGCTGTTCGGAGTCGCTCAATAACCGTTCGACACCGAAACCATTCTTCAGTAGCTGCGCGACCACGTCTTCGACGAGCTGCTCGCTGGCCATTACCTGGTTGAAGCCGAACACGATGTAGCGTCGGCCATTTTCCGAGCCGATCTGGATAGCGTTGTCGAGATCGCGGTAGAACAGTTCGATTGGGCGCTTGGCAGCATCGGCGTTGGCGCGGGCCTGTTCGGCGGTGATGGTGATCACGGGCATCTGTCTTGTGTGGGAGAGCGCGCACGATAGCCGGGGAATCAAAACCATTCCCGGGAGGCGCGCACAGTGCGCTGCTTTTGCAGCAATTCCTAGGCTGTAACGGGACGCTGCCGCTGCAGCCACAAGGCCAGCAGGCCACACACGATGAGGGTCGGTGCCAGCAGTTGCACTGCACCGACCAGCGCCATCGCCGCACCGATCAACAGGTAGTAGAGCAGGCCGAACAGCGCGCCTGCGCTGCCGAGGCAGTGTGGATAGCCACGCAGGGCCTGGCCAAGCACATTGGGAATGGCAAGGCCGAAGCCCGTCACCACCGGCACCATCGCCGCGACCACGGCAGGGTGATCATGCAGCAGCGCAGCCAGGCCTCCCGTCAGAACCAGGCCTGCGGCGATGCGGATACGCGTGGTTGTGGCAACGCCTGCACGCAGCAGGCGGCCATTGCCCCACGCGCCCAATGCCGAGCCCAGTGCCAGCACCGCGCCGCTGGCGCCGAACCAGGTGGCTGGCCAGTGCAGGCGCGCGAACACGAAGGGGCCGAGTACATACCAGCTGTACATCGCCACGTTGAAGGCCATCACCAGCAACGCGTGTGACCAGATCCAGCGATCGCGCAGCAGCTGCCGCAGCAGCGGCAGCATGGGCGTATGCGGGATCTCTGCAGGGCGACTTTCACGCAGGCCTGCCAGGCATGCCACCGCCAGCAGGGCAGCGATCAGCAGCAGGCCGGACTGTACGCCGACATAGCCATGGGCGGCGACCAGCAGCGTGCCCAGTGCAAGGCCGATGGCCGGGCTCAGGGCCAGGGCCATGCCGATCCAGGAGAATGCCTGCGCCAATGCCGGCCCCCGCAGATGGTCGCGCAGCACGGTCTGGGTGACCACCGAAGCGGCGGCGGCGCCGACTGCGGCCAGCGCCTGGGCCAGCAGTACCTGGCCGAAGCTGCCTGCCATCAGGCCGCCCAATGCAGCCACTGCGAAGACGCCGAGGCCACAGAGAAGGGCGGGGCGGCGACCGAGGCGATCGGCCAGGCGCCCCCACAGCAGCACGCCTGCAGCGAAGCCGAACAGGTACAGGCTCATGGCCTGGCTGGCGGCACTCGGCGGCAAGGAGAAGCGTTTGGCCAGATCGGCCAGGGCCGGGCTGTACAGGGTCTGTGCCAGCTGCGGAAACATCAGCAGTGCAATGGTCAGCAACAACAGGCGGCGCGACATGCGGGCGCTCCAGGAACAGGGCCGCGCATTGTGGTCGCGTCCGCAATGGCGCACCCTGTCTAATCTGTCATTGGATGTATGAAATCAGACATGGCCTGGTTGCAGCCGGACGCGCACTTCGACGCCGATGCCTGGAGCGCTCCGGTGCTGGGTATCGCGGCCTCACTGGCGGATCACGATTCGGGTTGGCACCAGCACGCACGCGCGCAGCTGCTGTACACCCGGCAGGGCTGTACACGCCTGACTTACGGTGATCGCATCAGCCTGCTGCCGCCCGCGCGCGCCGCGTGGATCCCGGGTGGGCTGCGCCATCGCGCGCAGATGCGCCAGGCGGTCGACTACCGTTCGTTGTACTTCGACGCCAGCCTGGCGGCCCAGCTGCCCCGGCAGCCGGCGATCATCGGCGTGGGTCCGCTGCTGCAGGCGTTGCTGGAGCCGATCGCACAGGCACCGTTCGACCAGGACTGGCAGGCGCCGCGTGCGCACCACCAACTGGCGTTGTGCGTGCTGGAAATCGCCGCTGCACCGGTGGCGCCGATGGACCTGCCTTTACCGCGTGATCCACGAATCACTCGTTGCCTGCCGCTGGCCGAACAGCTGCCGCCCGAACTGGGCGAGCTGGCCGCGCGCACGGGCCTGAGCGCGCGTACCGTCGGCCGGTTGATGCAACGTGATACCGGCATGAGCTATCAGGCCTGGCGCCAGCAATGGCGCCTGATGCGGGCCATGGAGCTGCTGCTGCTCGGCCGTCGCGTCGCGCATGTGGCCCAGGACACCGGCTTCTCCGCCGAGAGCCCGTTCATCGCCTTCTTCCGCAGCATGACCGGCACCACGCCCGCCGCGTTCCAGCGCCACGCAAAAGGGGACGGAGGGGATTAAGTCGCTTTCGCCCCTTTGATGTACATCGTGGCAAAAACGACTTAATCCCCTCCGTCCCCTTTTCAACGAAAAACCCCGGCCGGAGCCGGGGTTTTTCATTTCAGTCGGGTCGGTGATCAGCCGCCGCGCGGGCCGCTGCGGCGCGGGCCGCCCGGACCGCGGTTGCCGCCGGGGCCGCCCGGGCCACGGTTGCCACCCGGACCACCCGGGCCGCGATTACCGCCCGGACCACGGTTGCCGCCGCCCGGACCACGACCGCCCGGACGGGCGCCCTGCGCCGGCTTCGGGCTGCCATACGGATTGAAGCCCGGGGTGGCGTGGTCGGACGGGAAGCTCGGGGCATTGCCCGGATGGCCGTACGGGTGCTTGTTGCCCTGGCCCTGCGAGCGGTTGCCCGCACCGGCCGGACGGCCCTGGCCGCCTGCGCCGCTACGGCCTTCGCCGCCGAAACCGCCACGGCCCTGGCCGCCACCGGCGCCTGCGCCCGGACCCTTCGGCTTGCCGTACGGACGGCCCTGGCCGCCAGCACCCGGACCACGGGCACCCGGGCCACGTGCGCCCGGACCGGCATTGCGATGGCCGCTCGGGCCGGTGCTCACGCCATCCGGCACGTACCAGGTGCGGAACGCCGCCGGATTGCCTTCCGGCAGCGAACGATCGTTCTTCTGGGCGCGCTGCTTGAACGGCTTCTGCGACTGCTTGGCTGCCGCTTCACCGCTGACCGTCAGGCCGCCCTTGAAGCCGCCACCCTTGCCGCCGCGACCACGGCCGCGGTCTTCGCGGACGTTGTCGAAACGACGCAGCTCGCGGCCTTCGTCGGCGGTGTTGTGGCCGTTGACATAGGCATTGCCGCGGCCACCTTCGCGCACGCGCACGGTGGTCTTGGCGGCGCGGCGCTGGCCGATCACCGGCTGCAGCGTCAGTGCCGACGGTGCGCCTTCTTCCAGTTTCAGCTGCGCGCGCAGGGCTTCCACCTGGGCGGTGCCCAGTTCCACCGAATGGCCACGGGCCAGTTCGCGCGGCAGGCTCACCTTGCCATAGCGGGTGCGCTTCAGGCGGCTGACCTGGCAGCCCTGCGATTCCCACAGGCGGCGCACTTCGCGGTTGCGGCCTTCCTTCACCACGACGCGGAACCAGTCGTGCGAATCGGTGCCGCCGATGCGTTCGATCTCGTCGAACTTGGCCGGGCCGTCTTCCAGTGCCACGCCACGGGTGAGGCGGTCGACGATGGCGTCGGAGACCTTTTCCTCGCCTTCCGGCGCACGCACGCGCACCACGTACTCGCGCTCGACCTCGAACGACGGGTGCATCATGGCGTTGGCCAGTTCACCGTCGGTGGTGGCCAGCAGCAGGCCGGTGGTGTTGATGTCCAGGCGGCCGATCGCGATCCAGCGCGCGCCCTTCAGCGGCGGCAGCGATTCGAACACGGTCGGGCGGCCTTCCGGATCATCGCGGGTGGTCACTTCGCCTTCCGGCTTGTTGTAGACCAGCACGCGCGACGGCTCGGCCAGGGCGGTGGCGACGAAGCCACGGCCATCCAGTTCGATCTTGTCGCCGCTCTTGACCGACATGCCGGTCTGCGCGACTTCACCGTTGACCTTGACCAGGCCTTCGGCGATGCGCTGTTCCAGCGCGCGGCGCGAGCCGAGGCCGGCCTGGGCCAGCACCTTGTGCAGGCGCTCTTCCAGCTTGAACTGTTCGGAGGTGGCTTCGCGCTTCAGCGAGAGCTTGTTACGGGGGGTGTCACTCATCAGTTTTGCTCCGGCCGACGGTTTCGAGGTCGGCCTCTGGTTCGGAATCGGCTTGGTCAACAGCCACGGTCGTCATCGCGACGGCGTTGTCTTCGCGTTCGTTCACTGGCACCGCGCGCTCGCCCGGCGCGGAATCGGGGTGCCCATCATCGAGGGGCGAAGGTGCTTGCTCATCGGAAGCCGCCGCAGGAGCTGCGTCGGCGGAATCGGGGGTGTCACTGCCGGCCAGGCCGGCATCATCGTTCGCGGCAGCGCCTTCGTCGCCGGCCGAGATGTCAGGACCGTCGGCGCTTGCTGCTGCCGGCGCATCGCGGTCCAGGGACAGCTGGGGTTCCAGCTCGCCCAGGTCCTTCAGTTCCGACAGTGGCGGCAGCTCATCCAATCGCTTCAGGCCGAAATAATCCAGAAAGCCCTTGGTGGTGCCGAACAGCGCCGGCTTGCCGGGCACATCGCGGTGACCGACCACGCGGATCCACTCGCGTTCTTCCAGCGCCTGGATGATGTTGCTGCTGACCGCCACGCCGCGTACCTGCTCGATCTCGCCGCGGGTGATCGGCTGCCGGTAGGCGATCAGCGCCAGGGTTTCCAGGGTGGCGCGGGTGTAACGGGTCTTGCGTTCGGTCCACAGCCGGCTGATCCAGCCATGCACTTCGCCGGTGACCTGGTAGCGGAAGCCGGAGGCGACCTCGACCAGTTCCACGCCGCGCCCTTCGCAGGCCTCGCGCAGGCGTTCCAGTGCGCGTTCGATGCTACCCGGAGGTGCCGGTTCCTCTTCCGGGAACAGATCCTTCAGCTGGGCCAGGGTGAGCGGCTGGCTGGAGGCCAGCAGGGCACCCTCGACAATGCGGTTGATCAGCAATTGATCCATCGGCAGTCAGCGCTCACTCGTCTGCATTGGCGGCGTCGTTGTCGTCGAATTCGCTGCTGAACTGCAGCGGGGCATTGGTGTTGCCGGCGGCCAGCGATTTCACGTAGATCGGCGCCAGCGGTTCTTCCTGGACGATGTCCAGCAGCTGTTCCTTGGCCAGCTCCAGCACCGCCAGGAACGTGACCAGCACACCCAGCTTGCCTTCTTCGGCCGTGAACAACCCTTCAAAACGATAGAACTTGCCATCTTCCAGGCGTCCCAGCACTTCGCCCATGCGTTGCCGCACGCTCAGTGCCTCACGCTTGATGGCGTGGCCGCTGAACAGCTCGGCGCGCTTGAGCACGTCGTGCAGCGCCAGCAGCATCTCCTTCAGGTCCACCGGCGGCGGCAGCTTCACCGTGGCGCGTTCGGGCATGAAGGCATGCGCCACCGTCGTGTCGCGATCCTGGCGGGGCAGGGCGTCGATGTCCTCGGCGGCCTGCTTGAAGCGTTCGTACTCCTGCAGCCGGCGCACCAGTTCGGCGCGCGGATCGGCCTCATCGCCTTCCTCGCTGACCGGGCGCGGCAGCAGCATGCGTGACTTCACCTCGGCCAGGATCGCCGCCATCACCAGGTACTCGGCGGCCAGCTCGAAGCGCAGCTCGCGCATCACGGTGATGTATTCCACGTACTGCCGGGTGATCTCGGCAACGGGAATGTCCAGGACATCCAGGTTCTGGCGGCGGATCAGGTACAGCAGCAGGTCCAGTGGGCCTTCGAAGGCATCCAGGATGACTTCCAGCGCGTCCGGCGGAATGTACAGGTCCTGCGGAATCTGCAGGACCGGTTGCCCATGCACCACGGCCAGCGGCATTTCCTGCTGCTGGGGGGCGGGCGGCCGGGTTGGCGGGTTCGCGTCGAGCGCGAGTTCGGAAGTCATCTAATGGACATCAGGATTGCAACGGACCAGTCGCGGCACCGGGTTCGCCGGGCCAACGCCACGGAGCCCCAGGGCACCAGACACGCCGGGATCGGCGCGATTCCACACATATCAAACAGCAGGACGCGCCGCAGGAAACGGCAGCGACGGAACTACGGGGAGGTCGTCTACGTGGCCCGGCCAGGTGGACCGGTTTGAAGCAGCGGGACGGTCGTCGGGGGCTGCGTTGGCCGCAAAAACCGACGGGCTGCTGCATCCAGCCACGTGCAATGGAGCCTAGGGTAAGCCTTTGTCGCGCCAGTGTCCAGCCGGGCCGGGGCGGGGGCCGCATTGGCTAGAATCTGCGCACCCGACAACGCAAGCGAGGAAATGCCGTGTGGTATGTGATTGAAGGCTATGACGGCCAGGATGTGCTGGCGCAGCGGCTGCAGGCGCGGCCGGAGCACCTGGCGCGGCTGCACGCGCTGCGTGACGAAGGCCGCCTGCTGCTGGCCGGGCCGTGCCCGGCGGTGGACAGTGAAGACCCCGGCCCGGCCGGTTTCAGTGGTTCGGTGGTGATCGCGCAGTTCGAATCGCTGCTGCAGGCCCAGGCCTGGGCCGACGCCGACCCTTACGTTGCGGCCGGCGTCTACACCCGCGTACAGGTGCGTCCGTTCCGCAAGGTGCTGCCGTGAACGCGGAACGGATCTCGCGAATGCGTGATGCGCTGCAACAGGCGCTGGTCCCCAGCGTGCTGGAAATCGAAGACGACAGCCATCGGCATGCCGGCCACGCCGGTGCGCGCGACGGTCGCGGCCATTTCAACGTGCATGTGGTCAGTGAACGCTTCGCCGGACTGGGCCCGCTGGCCCGGCATCGCGCGGTGTACGCCGCACTGGGGTCGATGATGGAGACCGATATCCACGCGCTGTCCATCCGCGCACATACCCCGTCAGAACAGGGCTGAGCCCTTGTCCCGCACTGTCCTGGCCGGGCCGCACGGGCCTCGCCGCGGACAGATTTTCATGTCCATTTCGGGACATTCGCCTAACGGACTGTTTACAAGCCCAGATGGAAACGCTTACATTCCGCGCCAATGCTGGTAGGTCCAAGCCGTGGAGGGCGGCTTCGTGAACAAGGCAGCTATCACAATCAAAGACGTCGCTCGCGAAGCCCGGGTCTCCGTGGCCACGGTTTCCCGCGCGCTCAACGGGCATGAAAATGTCGCCGAACCGGTCCGCCAGCTTGTGCTGGAGGTCGCCGCACGGCTGCGTTACACCCCGCACGCCGCCGCCCGCAGCCTGAGCAGCCGCCGCACCAATACGGTGGGCGTGGTGCTGCCGGATCTGTACGGCGAGTTCTTCTCCGAGCTGATGCGTGGCATCGACAACGTCGCCCGTAGCCGCCGCCAGCACCTGCTGGTGTCCAGCTATCACGGCGACCAGGAACAGCAGGGCGCGGCCCTGCGCGCCATGCGCGGTCGCGTCGACGGCCTGCTGGTGCTCTCGCCCTATGCCGAGAGCCCCGGTTTCCTGACCGACAACCTGCCGCAGTCGTTGCCGACGGTGTTGATCAACACCTATCTGCCCGGGCAGGACCACCCGGTGCTGAGCATTGACGACCATGCCGGTGCGATGGCGATGACCCGCCACCTGCTGGACGCCGGCCACCGCCGCATTGCATTCATTTCTGGCCCGGACCTCAACTTCGACGCGCGCGAGCGCCTGCGCGGCTTCCGTGACGCGCTGGTGGCTTTTGGCAGTGGCGCCGAGGGCATCGAGCTGCCCGGTGATTTCGACGAAGCTTCCGGCCATCGCGCCGGTCAGGAGTTGCTGGCAGCCGGAGCGCTGCCCGATGCCGTGTTCGCCGCCAACGACATGATGGCCCTGGGCTGCCTGTATGCGTTCACGCAGGCAGGGGTCCGTGTTCCGGCCGATGTCGCCCTGGCGGGTTTCGATGACATTCCACTGGCGCGTTTCGTCCACCCGTCGCTGACCACCATGCAGGTCAGCATCGCCGAGCTCGGCGACCGGGCCATGACGCGCCTGCTGCAGTTGATGGACGGCACCTCCACGGACGGGACAGGGGACAAGCAGACCCTGGTTCCCCGCTTGATAGTTCGCGATTCCACCACTCCGCCATCGGGCCATTGAAGCCAGAGGCGTTCCTTCTTTTTTGATTGATCGCAGGTACCGCGCAAGCGGTTACCGCCACCCGGAGATTGAGTTGATGATGCACACCACCTTCCGCACGCCGGCACGCCGGCTGCTGAGCACCGCACTGGTCAGCTGCCTGATGCTGGCCGCCGCTCCGAACGTCATGGCGCAGTCGGCCAACGCCAGCCTGCGCGGCCAGGTTTCCGGCGCCCAGGCCGGCGCCGAAGTCACCGCCACCAACGTGGCCACCGGTACCGTCCGTCGCGGCACCGTGCGTGCCGATGGCAGCTACTCGCTGATGGGCCTGGACCCGGGCACCTACGACGTGGTTGCCAACGGCCAGTCGCAGAAGGTCACCGTCACCGTGGCCTCGACCGCTACGCTGAACTTTGCCGGCGCTGCCAGCAGCACCCCGGGTTCGACCGCGGCCACCAACCTGGACACTGTCAACGTCGTCGCGCCGACCCTGCTGCAGGAAGTGCGCACCTCCGAAGTCGGCAAGACCGTCAGCCTGCAGCAGATCCAGACCACCCCGCAGGTCTCGCGCAACTTCCTGGAGTTCGCCGACGCTGTGCCGGGCCTGATCTTCACCCGTGACGCCAAGGGCAATACCTCGCTGCGCGGCGGTGCCACCAATGCCGATGGCACCAATGTGTACATCGACGGCGTGGGCCAGAAGAGCTACGTCAAGGGTGGCGGCGTGGCCGGCCAGTCCGGCAGCGCCGGCAACCCGTTCCCGCAGCTGGCCATCGGTGAATACAAGGTCATCAGCGGCAACTACAAGGCCGAGTATGGCCAGGTGTCGAGCGCCGCAGTGACTGCTGCGACCAAGTCCGGTACCAATGAGTTCAAGGGTGAGGCGTTCTACCGCTACACCGATGAGGACATGCGTGCCAAGACCCCGGCCGAGCGTCAGGGCGGCAAGGACAAGATGGTCTCGGCCGAGAAGGAATACGGCTTCGCCCTGGGCGGCCCGATCATCCAGGACAAGGCGCACTTCTTTGTCACCTACGAAGCCAAGCGCTTCGATCTGCCGGTCACCATCGCGCCGGACGGCGCGGTCACCGGCGCTGCGGGCCTGCTGCCGCCGGCCGGCGCCGCCGGCCTCGGCCCGGCCAGCCAGCCGTTCCAGCAGGATCTGATCTTCGGCAAGATCGACTTCGAGCCGACCGACAACGATCGCATTGAACTGACCTTCCAGGACCGCGACGAAACCCAGTCGCAGTTCAGTGGCCAGACCTCGCCGCAGGCCGGGCGCGAAGTGGTCAATACCGACCGTCGCTACGCCCTGCGCTGGAACCACAGCGGTGAGCGTTACTACAACGAATTGATGGTCACCCACGAGGATTCGTTCAACAATCCGACCCCGCTGACCCTGGCCAACGGCATCACCTACACCGCGCCGGACGGTCCCGAAGACCGCACCGTGGTGAAGATCGGCGGTGCATCGGCTCTGGATTCGCAGGTGAAGGGCCAGAAGGGCTGGTCGATCGAAGACAACCTGACCCTGGATGGCATCCAGTGGGCCGGTGACCACACCATCAAGATGGGCGTGAAGTACAAGCAGATCGACCTGTACGCTTCCGACGCGGCGCAGATCAACCCGACCTTCACCTATTCCCTGGGAGACCCGGACTTCCCGGATTCGATTCCGTACAAGGCGCAGTTCGTCAAGCCGGTGACCGGCGTGTCGGGCGTGTCCGGCGAAGTGCGTTCGAAGTCCAAGCAGTACGGTGTGTTCATCCAGGACGACTGGCAGGTCAACGACCACCTGCAGCTGAACATCGGCCTGCGCTGGGACTACGAAAAGACCCCGACCTACCTGAATTTCGTCACCCCGCAGCAGGTGGTCGACGCCATCTATTCGCAGGATCCGCGTGCGCCTGCCGGCCAGACCTACGCCGATTCGCTGGCACTGGGTGGCCTGGACATCAGCGACTACATCAGCAACGGTCACAACCGCAAGGCGTTCAAGGATGCCTGGCAGCCGCGCCTGGGCTTCTCGTATGACATCAATGCCGACGAGCAGCACGTGATCCACGGCGGTGCCGGCCGGTCCTACGACCGCGACCTGTTCGACAACCTGCAGCTGGAGACCACCAAGCTGGCTTTGCCGCAGCCGACCATCTACTTCCGCAACCCGGCCACCGGCACCTGCATCAACGGCCAGGCCGCCTGCTATGACTGGAACCCGAACCTGCTCAACGGCATCGGCAACCTGCAGTCCCTGGTCGGCGCGACCAGCAATGCCGGTCTGGAAGTGGACCTGTTGAACAACAAGCTGAAGGCGCCGTACTCGGACCAGTTCAGCCTGGGCATGAGCAACCGGATCGGCGAGTGGCTGACCGATGCCACCATCGCTCGCACCCTGAGCTACGACGGTTTCGCCTTCACCCTGGGCAACCGTTACCCGACCGGCCAGTTCTTCGATGACCCGCGCCTGTGCGGTGGCACCGACCCGGGCCTGAGCCAGGCGTGGAGCTGCAACGTGCCGGGCTTCGGCAGCCTGATCATCGGCCAGCAGGGCATCAAGACCCGTGCAACCCAGGTGCTGCTGTCGGCGCAGAAGCCCTTCACCAAGGAAAGCGGCTGGGGTACCTCCATCGCCTATACCTGGACCACCGCCCGCCACAACCGCGACATCAACGAGAAGTACGCGTTTGACCGCGGTCTGATCGGCGACTATCCGACCATCCGCTCCAACGGCGCACCGCGCCACCGCCTGGTGGTAACCGGTTCGTACGCGGGCTTCTGGGGCATCACCTTCGGCGGCAAGATCACCCTGGCCACCCCGACCGCCGTCAACGACTGGTACCCGGTGATGCAGGCCAGCGGCTACACCCTGCCGACGCCGCAGGCGGCCGTGCCCAACGCCACCGGCAAGTTCCTGGTGGGCGGCAAGATCTTCGGCTACCGTTCGGTCGACCTGCAGGCGACGAAGACGTTCAAGATGCCGGGCGATACCGAGCTGTACGCACGTATCGACATCATCAACGTCTTCAACTTCGACAACTTCTCCACTTACAACTACGTCAAGACCAACGGCAAGCTGCAGGCCAGCTACAACGAGACCGGCGAAATCATCGGTACGCCGCGTCAGATCAAGGCCGAAGTGGGCTTCCGCTTCTAAGCCCGGGTGTAGATGCACGACCCGATGCCGCCGCTCCGCCGGCGGCATCGGTCGCGGGAAAACGGCAATGGCCGGCTTCGTGCCGGTCCATTGCCCACGCCGCTGCCGGGCAGGGGGCAGCGGCGTGGGCAATGATCGCGGTGTCAAACCACGTTTCTCGTGGTTTTTTTTGAACGCAGCTTGTAAACGATTTCAGATCATTGGACGTTATGCTTTCCCATCGATCAGACCACCGGAGGAATCGCGCCATGCAGGCACGCCATCTGTTGTCCGCCGCGGCGTTGAGCCTGGCTGCTGCTGCCTGCCAGCCGGCCCAGCAGGAGCCTGCCAAGCCGCGGCCGCCGGTGATCCTGATCGAGGCCGATGCACCGCCGCGGCCGATGAAGCCGGAGCTGCCGCCGCTGTTCGATGACATCGAGCGCCGTACTTTCCAGTTCTTCTGGGACACCACCAACGAGATCAACGGCCTGACCCCGGACCGCTACCCGTCGCGGCCGTTCGCCAGCATCGCCTCGGTCGGCTTCGCGCTGACCGCCTATCCGATCGGCATCGAGAACGGCTGGGTCAGCCGCAACCAGGCGATCGACCGCACCCTGACCACCCTGAAGTTCTTCCGCGACGTGCCGATGGGCCCGCAGCGCACCGGCAAGGCCGGCTACAAGGGCTTCTACTACCACTTCCTGGACATGCAGGAAGGCCGCCGCTACGACAGCTGGGTCGAGCTGTCCTCGGTGGATACCGCGCTGCTGATGATGGGCGTGCTGTTCGCGCAGTCGTACTACGATGGTGACGATCCGCGCGAAAAGGAAATCCGCCAGATCGCCGATACGTTGTACAAGAAGGTCGACTGGCCGTGGTTGCAGCAGCGCGCGCCGCTGATCTCGATGGGCTGGTTCCCCGAGAGCGGCTTCATCGACCACGACTGGATGGGCTACAACGAGGCGATGATGGTCTACATCCTCGCCCTGGGTTCGCCGACGCACCCGGTCAGCCCGGATGCGTGGACGGTGTGGACGCGTACCTATGACAACGACTGGGGCGTCTACCAAGGCCAGGAGTACCTGTCCTTCGGCCCGCTGTTCGGCCATCAGTACAGCCACGTCTGGATCGACTTCCGCGACATCCAGGACGCGTACATGCGCGAGCGTGGCAGCACCTACTTCCTCAACAGCCGCTCGGCCGCCCTGGCCCAGCGCGAGTATGCCATCGCCAATCCGATGCAGTGGAAGGAGTACGGCGAAAACGTGTGGGGTTTGACCGCCAGCGACGGACCACAGAACACCACCCAGGACTATCGCGGCGAGCAGCGCCAGTTCCGCCATTACTCTTCACGCGGCGCTGGCCTGCGCGAGAATTTCGATGACGGCACCATCGCCCCCACTGCCGCGATCGCGTCGGTGGTGTTCGCGCCGGAACAGGTGATCCCGGCCACGCTGGAGATGCACAAGCGTTACGGCGATTACATCTATTCCAGCTACGGCTTCCTGGATTCGTTCAATCCCAGCTTCAACTACGACATCCCGATCAAGACCGGCCGCGTGGTGCCGGATCGTGGCTGGGTCGCCAGCGACTACATCGCCATCGACCAGGGGCCGATCCTGACCATGATCGCCAACTACCGCAATGACTTCGTCTGGGAAGTGATGAAGAAGAACCCGTACATCCGCAAGGGCCTGGAGCGGGCGGGGTTCAGTGGTGGCTGGCTGGCGCCGGAAGGTTCGTTCCAGCCGCTGGAACTGCAGAAAGACGAAAAGGCCGCGGCGGCACGCGCGGTGGGTATCGCCGAATCACGCGCGGCTGCCGCGCAGGAACAGAAGAACAATGCCAACCGCAACACAGGCCAGGGCAAGTAACCTGATGCCGAACTGGATCGACCGTCTGCGCCGCTGGACACTGCCAGCCCTGGCCGCACTGGCCGTGGCCGGCTGCGCCCGCACCGAACCGGGCACCACCACCGTGCGCTTCTGGGCGATGGGCCGCGAAGCCGAGGTGGTCAGCGAACTGATCCATGAGTTCGAAGCCGAGAACCCGGGCATCAAGGTGGATGTGCAGAACATCCCGTGGACCGCTGCGCACGAAAAGCTGCTGACCGCGTTCGCCGCCGACGGCCTGCCGGACGTGTGCCAGCTCGGCAACACCTGGGTGCCGGAGTTCGCCGAGCTGGATGCGCTGACCCCGCTGCAGCCGTTCGTGCAGCGTTCGGCCGTGGTCGACCCGAAGGACTACTTCCAGGGCATCTGGGATACCAATGTGATCCATGGCGAGCTGGTCGGCGTGCCGTGGTATGTCGACACGCGTCTGATCTACTACCGCAAGGATCTGCTGGCCAAGGCCGGCTACGACCACCCGCCGCGCACGTGGGCGGAGTGGGACGAACAGATGGCGGCGATCAAGCGCATGCAGGGCCCGAACCGCTATGCGGTGCTGATGCCGATCAACGAGTTCGAGCAGCAGTTGTCGCTGGCGCTGCAGCAGCCCGATCCGCTGCTGCGCGACGATGACACCCGCGGCAACTTCGCCAGCCCGGGGTTCCGCCGCACGTTGGCCTTCTACGCCAACATGTTCGAGCAGGGCTGGGCGCCGAAGATGTCCGAGACGCAGATTTCCAACGTCTGGGATGAGTTCTTCCGCGGCTTCAACGTGTTCTACATTTCCGGCCCCTGGAACATCCGCGAGTTCAAGAAGCTGCAGCCCAAGGAACTGGAAGGGCAGTGGGGTACGGCCGCGCTGCCGGGTCCGGACGGTCCGGGCGCCGGCATTGCCGGGGGGACCAGCCTGGTGATCTTCCGCAAGTCGCAGCAGAAGGAAGCGTCGTGGAAGCTGATCGAGTTCCTGTCGCGCCCGGACATCCAGGCCCGCTTCCATTCCATCATCGGTGACCTGCCGCCGCGCCGCAGCGCCTGGAGTGCCCCGTCGCTGGCCAACGATCCGCTGGCGGCCGCGTTCCGCGACCAGCTGGAGCGGGTCAAGCCGACCCCGAAGGTGCTTGAGTGGGAGCGCATCGTGCAGGAAATGCGCATCGTCACCGAGAAGGTGGTGCGTGGTGGCCTGGCGCAGGACCAGGCCGTGGAAGAGCTGGACCAGCGCGTGGACAAGGTGCTGGCCAAGCGCCGCTGGATGCATGAACAACAACGCCTGCAGCAGCGCGTTCCGTCGCCGCAATCGAGCAGTGCCGTGGCCGCCGGGAGCGCGCAATGAAACGTACTTCGCTTGCCGGCTGGATCTTCGCCGGTCCCTCGCTGATCGTGCTGGGCGTGTTCTTCGGCCTGCCGGTGGCTTCAGCGCTGGCGCTGAGCGTGACCGACTTCGACCTGTATGCCTTGGCTGACAGCAGCAACCTGCGCTTTGTCGGCCTGGGCAACTACATCGATCTGCTGCAGACACCGATGTTCTGGAAGTCGTTGTGGAATACCACTTACTTCGTGTTGATCGGCGTGCCGTTGTCGATTGGTGTGTCGCTGGGCGCAGCGATGCTGCTGAATGCACCGGCCGCGCGTTTCAAGGCGATGTTCCGCACCGCGCTGTTCGCGCCGGTGGTGACCACGCTGGTAGCGGTGGCGGTGATCTGGCGCTACCTGTTCCATACCAGCTACGGGCTGGTGAACTACGGCCTGGGCCATCTGGGCATCAGTCCGATCGACTGGCTGGGCGATCCCAACTGGGCGATGCCGACCATCATGCTGTTCGCGGTGTGGAAGAACTTCGGCTACAACATGGTGATCTTCCTGGCGGGCCTGCAGGCGATCCCGCATGACCTGTACGAGGCCGCCCGCATCGACGGTGCCTCGCGCTGGAAGCAGTTCCTGCACATCACCCTGCCGATGCTCGGCCCGGTGCTGCTGGTGGTCGGCGTGATCACCGTGTCCGGCTACTTCCAGCTGTTCGCAGAGCCCTACGTGATGACCCGTGGCGACCCACTGCAGAGTACCGTCAGCGTGCTGTATTTCATGTTCGAGGAAGGCTTCAAGTGGTGGAACCTGGGACGCGCCTCCGCGGTGGCGTTCCTGCTGTTCCTGATCATCCTGGCGGTGACCACCGTGATGCTGCGTTTCGGCCGCAAGAGGCAGTTGGTATGAGTCGTGAAATCGGCCAGTCGCGCTGGTACCCGTGGTTGATCAATGGTGCGTTGCTGGTGCTGGCCCTGGTCAGCCTGGCACCGTTGCTGTGGATGCTCTCGGTCTCGTTCATGCCGCAGGGCGAGGCGACCCACTTCCCGCCGCCGCTGCTGCCGTCCAGCATCACCACGCGCAACTACCATGAGTTGTTCGCGCGCACCGGCATGGGCGGCAACTTCGCCAACAGCCTGCTGGTGTCGGTCGGCATCACCCTGGGTTCGCTGCTGCTCAACACGATGGCCGGCTACGCCTTCGCCAAGCTGAACTTCGTTGGCCGCGAGCGCCTGTTCCAGGTGTTGATGGCGGCGCTGGTGATCCCGGCACAGGTAGCAATGCTGCCGCTGTTCCTGCTGATGAAGCAGCTGGGCCTGGTCAACAGCTTCGGCGGCGTGATCGTGCCGGCGCTGGCCAGCGTGTTCGGCATCTTCCTGGTGCGCCAGTACGCGCGTTCGATTCCGGACGAACTGCTGGAAGCGGCCCGCATCGACGGGGCAGGTGAGCTGCGCATCTTCTTCCAGATCGTGCTGCCGATGCTCAAGCCGGTGCTGGTGACCCTGGCGATCTTCACTTTCATGGGCGCATGGAACGATTTCATGTGGCCGTTGATCGTGCTGACCGATCAGGAGCACTACACTTTGCCGGTGGCGCTGGCCACCCTCTCGCGCGAGCACATCATGGACGTGGAAATGATGATGGCCGGCGCGGTGGTCACCGTGGTTCCGGTGCTGGCGCTGTTCCTGGTGCTGCAGCGGTACTACATCCAAGGTCTGTTGTTGGGGAGCGTGAAGGGATGAAGCGAGTGATCGCCGTTGGACTGGGCCTGTTGTGGACCTCCCTGGCGATCGCCGCACCTCCGGCGCTGCCGGCACCGAAGGTGCTGGACGATTTCGACGACATGGGTGCCTGGAAGCTGGTGCTGTCCGACCAGGTCAGTGGTTCGCTGCGGCCGGTCAGTGGCGCTGGCGGCGGCCGCGCGCTGTGCCTGGACTATGACTTCCACGATGTCTCCGGCTACGTCGGCATCCGTCGTGCGCTGAACGTCGAGTACCCGGTCAATTACCGCTTCGGCTTCCAGCTGCGCGGTGATTCACCGGGCAACGACCTGCAGTTCAAGCTGATCGACGCCAGCGGCGACAACGTCTGGTGGGTCAACCGTCCCGGCTACAGCTTCCCCAAGGCATGGACGCCGGTCGAGTACCGGCGTCGGCAGATCGACAAGGCATGGGGGCCCTCGCCCGAGAAGGAGATGGCACGCAGCGCCGCCGTCGAATTCACCATCTACAGCAAGGTCGGCGGCCGCGGCACGGTGTGCTTCGACAAGCTGACCCTGCAGGGCCTGCCGCCGCAGGATGATTCGGCGCTGGTGCCGTCGGTGATCGCCGACACCGCCACCGCGCTGCAGGACCGCATGATCGACGGCAAGAGCGATACGTTCTGGATCAGCGGTGGCGTCAAGCAGCAGACCATCAGCCTGGACCTGCACAAGAGCCGCGAGATCGGCGGTGCGGTGATCGACTGGCTGCCGAACCTGGAAGCGCGTCGCTACACCGTGCGCACCTCCGAGGACGGCCGTGACTGGCGTACCGTGCGCGAAGTCACCAGCGGTGCGGGTGGCCGCGACTGGCTTGCGCTGCCGGACACCGATGCGCGCTACGTGCGCTTCGATCTGCAGGATGGCCCGAACTGGCGCTATGGCATCCGTGACATCGCGCTCAAGCCGCTGGCCTTCGCGGCCACGCCGAACGCGTTCCTGTCCTCGGTGGCCGCCGACCTGCCGCGCGGGTCGTTGCCGCGTGCCTACGTGGGCGAACAGCCGTACTGGACCCTGCTGGGCCTTGATGGCGGCCAGGAACAGGCGTTGATCAGTGAGGACGGCGCACTGGAGCCGGCCAAGGGCAGCTTCAGCATCGAACCGTTGATCCGCCTCGACGGCAAGCTGCTGGACTGGTCGAAGGTGGCCATCACCCAGTCGCTGCAGGATCACTACCTGCCGATCGCCAACGTCGACTGGGTGCATGAGAAGGCCGGCCTGGCGGTGACGAGTTTCGTGCAGGGCACGCCGGAGCGCGCGCAGCTGATCGGCCGCTACCGGCTGAGCAATCCGGACAAGGTCGCGCACGAGTACACCCTGGCACTGGCGATCCGTCCGTGGCAGGTCAATCCGCCCACCCAGTTCCTCAACACCGTCGGTGGCTTCAGCCGCATCGATGCACTGGACGTGGGCGAGCAGCTGGTGCGGGTCAACGGTGAGCCGCGCATCTACCCGCTGCAGGTGCCGGACGCACGCTTTGCCAGTACGTTCGACGGCAAGCTCGATGCGATGCATCTGGCGGACGGAAAGTATCCGGCCACCACTGCAGTGAAGGACAGCACCGGCATGGCGTCGGGCGCGTTGATCTATACGATCACGCTCGAGCCCGGCCAGAGCCGCGAGGTGGCGGTAGTACTGCCGCAGACCGGTGGCTGGGCGCCGCAGGCGCTGGACGTGGCCAAGGCGCAGGCGCAGGTGGCCGAGCAGTGGCGGCAGAAGCTGGGCGTGGTCTCGCTGCAGGTGCCCGCTGCGGGCCAGCCGCTGGTCGACACCCTGCGTACGGCAGTCGCGCACATGCTGATTTCGCGCGTGGGGCCGCGCCTGCAGCCGGGCACGCGCTCGTATGCGCGCAGCTGGATCCGCGATGGCGCGATGATCTCCGAGGGCCTGCTGCGCATGGGCCGCAGCGATGCGGTGCGCGACTACATCAACTGGTATGCGCCCTACCAGTTCGAGAACGGCAAGGTGCCGTGCTGTGTCGATGCACGTGGCAGCGACCCGGTGCCGGAGAACGACAGTCATGGCGAGCTGATCTACAGCATTGCCGAATACGGGCGCTACACCGGCGACAGTACCTTCGTCGAGCTGATGTGGCCGCACGTGCAGGGCGCCTACAGCTACATGGAGCAGCTGCGGTCCAGCGAGCGCACCGAGGAGAACCGCGCACGCAATCCGGCCTTCTACGGCATGATGCCGGCCTCGATCAGCCACGAAGGCTATTCGGCCAAGCCGATGCACTCGTACTGGGACAACTTCTGGGCGCTGCGCGGCTACAAGGACGCGGCGCTGCTGGCGACCCAGCTGGGCAAGGTCGAGTCGATGCAGATGGCCGAATCGCGAGACCAGTTCCGTGCTGACCTGCAGGCCTCGCTGCTGTCGGCGATGCAGCAGCGCAAGATCGATTACCTGCCGGGCTCGGCCGAGCTGGGCGACTTCGACGCGACCTCGACCACCATCGCGCTGGCGCCGGGCGGGGAGCAGGGCAGGCTGCCGCAGCAGGCACTGGAGGCTACCTTCGATCGCTACTGGAAGGAGTTCGTGGCGCGTCGCGATGGCAAGCGCGAGTGGAAGGACTACACCCCGTACGAGTGGCGCAACGTGGCCGCGTTCGTGCGCCTGGGCTGGCGCGACCGCGCCTGGCAGGCCACCGAGTTCTTCTTCAAGGATCGCGCACCGCAGGCCTGGAACCAGTGGGCCGAGGTGGTTTCGCGCACGCCGCGCAAGCCGTTCTTCGTCGGTGACCTGCCGCATGCCTGGGTGGCTTCGGACTTCGTGCGCTCGGCGCTGGACATGTTCGCCTACAACCGCGACATGGACGATGCGCTGGTGCTGGCTGCCGGTGTACCGACCGCGTGGCTGCAGGGCGAGGGCATCGCCGTTCAGGGCCTGCGTACGCCGCAGGGCCAGCTCAACTACCGCCTGCAGCGCAGCGACAAGCAGCTGGTGCTGGAGGTGCAGCCGGGCCTGGTGCCACCGGCCGGTGGCGTGGTGCTGCCATGGCCGTACGCGGGTGATCCGGGCGAGGCGACGGTCAACGGCGAAGCCGCCGAGTGGGTCAACAGGGAACTGCACGTGCACCAGCTGCCGGCGCGGGTCGAGATCGAAGTGCCGAACGCGGTGCGCCGCGCCGAGCGCAAGGGACAGTAACGATGAAGCAGCAGGGGGAGAGGGTGCGCACGACCGTGCGTGCCCTGGGGCTGGCAATTGCATTGGCATTGCCGGGCGTGATGATGGCGGCCGAACCGGTTGCCACCACTGCGGCGGCCGACGTTGCCAGCGCACCGGGCATGAGCATGGTCACCTTCAACCTGCATCATGACCGCGAAGACTGGCCGAGCCGGCGCCGCACCATCCTGGCCGAGCTCAAGCGCCTGCAGCCGGATGCGGTTGCCCTGCAGGAGGTGATCCAGCGCCGCAACGTGCGCAACCAGGCGCAATGGCTGGCCAGCCAACTCGGCTACAGGTACGTGTTCGTGTCTACCGATCCCGTGGGCGCACCGAAGCGCTACGGCAATGCGCTGCTGACCCGGCGGCCGATCCTCGCCCAGGGGGATCATCTGCTGCAGCCGTTGGACGACTACCGCACTGTCGCTCACCTGCGCATCGACGTCGACGGCGCGCCGGTGAACGTCTACGCCACGCATCTGAACGAGCGCAACGACGAGAGTGGGCAGCGCATCCGTCGCACCCAGGTGGAGGACCTTCTGCGCTTCATCACTGCAACCTCGGCCGGTGCGCCGGTGGTGATCGCCGGCGATTTCAATGCGCTGGTGGACGCCGGCGACCTGAGCGAGCTGCGCAGCCACTACGGCGACAGCTACGGCAGCGTGCATGTCAACACCGACCTGGCCGGGGTCAGCACGCTCAATCGTCACTACTACCAGGCGCCTTCGCGGATCGACCACATCTTCTTCCAGCAGGACGAGATGGTCGCGCGCGAGGCGAAGATCCTGTTCGACCAGCCCGACGACAGCGGTCGCTGGGCCTCGGACCACTACGGCGTGTGGACCCGCCTGCAGTTCGCGCCGAAACCCTGACGAGACACGCTTGGGTAGGTGCCAACCTTGGTTGGCACGGGCGTGTCCGCGTGCACTCAATCAACGGCGCCAACCAAGGTTGGCCTCTACCAAAGCGGTGACCGTGCGCGGGTTGTGCCCTGGTGGGTGCCAACCTTGGTTGGCACGGAGGTGTCCGCTGGCGACCGACCCACGGCGCCGACCAAGGTCGGCCTCTACCAGTGCGCTGTGCGTGCATCAGGTAGATGCCAACCTTGGTTGGCACGGTTCGGCCCGAAGCACAAACAAAAACGGCGGGGATCATTGATCCCCGCCGTTTTGCTTTCACGCTATCAAGGAGCGATCAGTTCGCCGGCGGCGTGCGCTTGGCGGCCTCTTCGTCTTCTTCATCAGCCTTGGCTTCTGCAGCCTGGGCTGCAGCGTCGGCATGGCCATCGGCGACCGGATCGATCGACGGCGTCACCACCGCATCAGCGCTCGGGGCGGCGGCTTCGATCGGTGCGGCTTCGACCGCCACCGGAGCGACCGGCTGTTCCGCGATCGGCGCAGCCTCGACGACCGGCGTGGCTTCAACGGCCGGGCCGGCCTCCACCACCGGGGCACTCTCACTGGCCACCGGCTTGGTTTCAACCACCGGGGTTGCTTCAACCACCTGCGGCTTCGATTCCACGACCGGCGCGGCCTCGACTGCGACCGGCTTCGCTTCGATCACCGGAGCGGCTTCAACCACCGCGGCCGTTTCAGCCACAACCGGCTTTGCTTCGATGGCCGGCGCAGCAGCGTCCACCACCGGAGTGGCGTTGGCGACCGGCGCGGCAACGGCGACCGGCTGGACCGGGGTCGCGGCGTCGATGGCATCGAGCATGCTGGTCTGCACCGGCGAGGACACCGCTTCGGTCTTCGCAGCTTCGACCGGTGCCTGCACTTCAGCCACGACCGGGGCGGCGGCTTCGACCACAGCGCTGCTCACCACGGCAACCGGCACGGCGACAACAGCGGCGGCAGCACGGGCTGGCTTCTCGGCTTCGACAGCGACCGGTTCGGCGTCGTCATCGAAGTCGAACTCCGGCTGCGAACGGGCCGGCTGCGCAGCAGCGACCGGCGCAGTGCCGGCAGTGCTGTCGACGTTCGGCTCGGCGCCGTCGGCGTCATCACCGTCGTCACCATCGTCCTGGTCATCGCCCAGGACGTCGCTGCCGGCGGCGTTCTCGGCGCCCCCGCGACGACGGCGACGGCCACCACGACGACCACGACGACGTCGCGTCGCGCCTTCGCCTGCCTGCTCGCCATTGGCGTCGGTTGCAGCCTCTTCACCGGCAATCGCAACCACCTCGGTCTCGCTGGCAGCGTTGGCACCGGTCTCGACCGGTGCTGCGGTGTCCACCGGAGCGGCGGCCACCGGCGCAACCGGGGGGACCGGTGCAGTGGCTTCCTGCGCGGTCACCACATTGGCGGCGACGGCGCTGGCGGCCACGGCTGCTGCCGCGGTCACGGCCTCGGCCGGTGCTTCGGCGGCACCGCGCTGCGGCTTCTCGGCTGGCTTGTCACCATCCTGCTGCTGGCGCGGCTGCTTGGGCTGCTTCAGCTTCGGCTGCTGCTGGTTCTGGCCCTGCTGCTCGTTGCGCGGCTTGTTCTGCTGCTGCGGCTGCTGCTGGCCATCCTTCTGCTGCGACTCCTTCTGCTTGCCCTGCTGCGGCTGCTGCTGGGCATTGCCGTTGCGGCCGTCCTTGCGCTGCTCACCACGGTCCTTGCGGTTGCCGCCGTCCTTCTGCTGCTGCGCGCTGCCGTTGCCGCCGTTGCCACGATTGTCGTCGCGACGGTCCTTGCGGTCCTTGTTGCGATCCTTGTTGCGGTCCTTGCGGCCACCGTCCTGCGACTGACGCCCTGCCGGCGCGACCGGCGCCGGCGCGGGGGCCGGTTCGCCACCGAACACGCGCTTGAGCCAACCGATCACGCCGCCGCTCGGGGCCGGCGCCACCGGCGCTGCCACGACCGGGGCCGGGGCAGCTGCGGCCGGCTCCACTTCCTCGCGCACCGGGGCGGGGGAGGTGTGCTTGACCTGGGTCACCGCCGGCGGCGGGATGTTCAGCTGGCCCTTGGTCAGGGCGTGCACCGGCAGCTTGCGCGGGGTGCCGCGCTGGTAGCTGGGCTTGTTGCTCTCTTCACCCAGCTCGTTCTCGCGCAGGCGGGTGACGGTGTAGTGCGGGGTGTGCAGCTGTTCGTCGGCGACGATCACGATCGGCGCCTCGTGGCGCTGCTCGATCTCGCGCAGGGCGCTGCGCTTTTCGTTCAACAGGTAATTGGCGATCTCCACCGGGGCCTGCACCAGCACCTGCCCGGTGTTCTCCTTCATCGCATGCTCTTCGGCGACGCGGATGATCGACAGCGACAGCGACTCGACGCTGCGCATGCGGCCGTGGCCGTCGCAACGCGGGCAGACGATCTGGCTGGACTCGCCCAGGCTCGGGCGCAGGCGCTGGCGGCTCATTTCCAGCAGGCCGAAGCGCGAGATGCGGCCGACCTGGACGCGGGCGCGGTCGTACTTCAGCGCGTTGGCCAGGCGGTTCTCGACCTCGCGCTGGTGCTTGTTGGAGGCCATGTCGATGAAGTCGATGACCACCAGGCCACCCAGGTCGCGCAGGCGCAGCTGGCGGGCCACTTCCTCGGCCGCTTCCAGGTTGGTCTGGAACGCGGTGTCCTCGATGTCGCTGCCCTTGGTGGCGCGCGAGGAGTTGACGTCAACGGCGGTCAACGCTTCGGTCTGGTCGACCACGATCGAGCCGCCCGACGGCAGGCGCACGTTGCGCTCGTAGGCGCCTTCGATCTGCGATTCGATCTGGAAGCGGTTGAACAGCGGGATGTCGTCCTTGTAATGCTTGAGCTTGCGCAGGGTCTGCGGCATCACCTGCTGCATGAACTCGCGGGCGTGCTCGTACATCTCCTCGGTGTCCACCAGGATCTCGCCGATGTCGGCGCGCAGGTAGTCACGCAGGGCGCGCACGATCAGGCGCGATTCCTGGTAGATCAGGAACGGGGCCGGCTTGCTCAGCGCGGCTTCGGCGATGGCACGCCAGACGTTGAGCAGGTAGTCCAGGTCCCACTGCAGCTCTTCCGCATCGCGGCCGACGCCAGCGGTACGGATGATCACGCCCATTTCGTCGGGGATGTTCAGCTTGTCCAGGGCGTCCTTCAGGGCGGCCCGGTCTTCGCCCTCGATGCGACGGGAGACACCGCCGGCGCTGGGCGAGTTCGGCATCAGCACCATGTAACGGCCGGCCAGCGAGATGAACGTGGTCAGGGCGGCGCCCTTGTTGCCACGCTCTTCCTTGTCGACCTGGACGACGATCTCCTGGCCTTCCTTCAGCAGTTCGCGGATGCCGGCCTTGTTGTGGTCGACACCGGCCTGGAAGTAATCGCGGGAGATTTCCTTCAGCGGCAGGAAGCCATGGCGGCCCCCACCGTATTCGACGAAGGCCGCTTCCAGCGAGGGCTCGATGCGGAAGATCCGGCCCTTGTAGATGTTGGACTTCTTCTGTTCCTTCGACGGCTGCTCGATGTCGATGTCATACAACGACTGGCCATCCACGATGGCAACACGCAGCTCTTCAGCCTGCGTGGCGTTGATCAGCATTCGCTTCATTGTTGCGTTCCTCGCAAGCGGCTACCGCGCGGAACGCCATGGGGTTTCGCCTCTGGACACGGTTCGCCGCCCATTCGCGCAAGCGCGGGGAGGGCGGCTTGGGTTTCCAGCGCTACGACACCACGGCAGGCCGCGGGAGCGCTTCACTCTTATGGGTTTTGGGGTGTTACAGGCCGCAGGCAGCTGTCAGCCAGGCTGGAGCGCCACGCGGGACATGTTCAGCACGGTTGCGTGTCAGGCATCCGGCGATGGCCGGGAAGGCCGGTGAGCCGCTAACATGGCCGCCCCGCGGGCGGTGGTCGCGCACTGTGCCGGATTCGTCGGAAGCTGGGCTTCTGGCCCTGAGTAACTTCCAACGAAATCAATCCCTTATCTCGCCCCCCGAGTGTAACAGAATAAACAGCCTGATGACTGCCCAAGACCCCACCAAGCCCGCTGGCGACAAGCCTTCCGTGCGCATGATCACCGTTCCCGCCGACCGCGCCGGCCAGCGTCTGGACAACTTCCTGCTCGGCCAGCTGAAGGGCGCCCCGCGCAGCCTGGTCTACAAGCTGGTACGCAGCGGCCAGGTGCGGGTGAATGGTGGCCGTGCCAAGGCCGAGCGCAAGCTGGAGGCGGGCGACGAGGTGCGCGTGCCGCCGGTTCGTCTCAGTGAAGAAGGAGACAAGGCCGGTCCGCCGGAGGCGTTCATGCGCCGCCTGGAGCAGGCCATCGTCTTCGAGGATGCCCGCCTGCTGGCCCTGAACAAGCCCACTGGCGTAGCCAGCCACGGCGGCAGCGGCATCAGCTTCGGCGCCATCGAGACCCTGCGCGCGCTGCGCCCGGGCCAGACTCTCGAGCTGGTCCACCGGTTGGATCGCGACACGTCGGGCCTGCTGATCGTGGCCAAGAAGCGTTCGGCCCTGAGCGAGCTGCAGGCGCTGCTGCGTGAAGACCATGGCGCCGGTATCCGCAAGCGCTACCTGACCCTGCTGGCCGGGCGCATGCCCGACGGCGTGATGACCGTCGATGCGCCGCTGCACGTGGGCCTGCGCCAGGGTGGCGAGCGCCATGTGCAGGTGAACGCGATCGGCAAGGAATCGATCAGCCACTTCCGCGTGCTGGAGCGTCGCGGCGGCCATTCGTACTGCGAGGTGCGCATCGAAACCGGTCGCACCCACCAGATCCGCGTGCATGCCCAGCACCTGGGTCATCCGGTGGCGGGTGATGACAAATACGGCGATCCGGCGGTCAACAAGCGGCTTCGTGAGCAGATCGGACTGAAGCGCCTGTTCCTGCATGCGGCCTCGCTGGAGTTCTCGCTGGACGACGGCAAGAGCCCGTACGTGCTGAACGCGCCGCTGGCGGATGAGCTGGCCGAGGCGCTGGACCGCCTGAAGTAACCCCCTCGGGGCTGACCGGCCAACCGGCGCAGCCCCCTCGCGGCTGGCGTCCAACATGGGATTCCGGTTTTGGTCGGTCCGGATGGGTTGGCGGGGGACGCCGTGAACCCATCCTTGGGGGCTTGGCCGCGGCATGGATGGCGCGG
Source organism: Stenotrophomonas veracruzanensis (assembly GCF_032911525.1). Classification (NCBI taxonomy): domain Bacteria; kingdom Pseudomonadati; phylum Pseudomonadota; class Gammaproteobacteria; order Lysobacterales; family Lysobacteraceae; genus Stenotrophomonas; species Stenotrophomonas veracruzanensis. The sequence continues at coordinate 50,891 of NZ_JAWJTI010000013.1, read as the reverse complement.
ACAAGCCTCCAGGGACGGATAACGGCGTCCCCCGCGAACCGACCCCGCCCGTGACCGCTCGATACTGTGGAATGCGCCAGCCGCGAGGGGGCTCAGTCCGTTGGCCGCAAACCCCTCACCACTTGAACAGCACCAGACTGATCGCCAGCGTGCCCATGCCGGCCACCAGCCCGTAAACCGTCTCGTGGCCCTTGGCATAGCGCTTGGCCGCCGGCAGCAGCTCATCCAGCGCCAGGAACACCATCACGCCGGCGATCAGCCCGAACACCCAGCCGAAGGTGGCGTGCGACAGTGATCCGGACAGCAGCCAGTAGCCAAGCGCCGCGCCCACCGGTTCGGCCAGGCCCGACAGCAGGCTGGCGCTGAACGCATAGAACTTGTTCTGGGTGGCGAAGTACACCGGCACCGCGATCGCGATGCCCTCGGGAATGTTGTGGATGGCGATGGCGAAGGCCAGCGGCATGCCCACCGACGGGCTTTCCAGCGTAGCGAAGAAGGTCGCCAGACCTTCCGGGAAATTGTGCGCGGTGATCGCGATCGAGGTCAGCAGGGCAACGCGCTTGAGGTACTCGCGGCTGTTCTCGCGGAACGCGGGATCCTGCTTGTCCAGGCTCTCATGCGGGTTGGGGATGAAGTGGTCGATCAGCACGATCACGATCACGCCCAGCAGGAAAGCCAGGGTGCCGTAGGTGAAGCCGGTGCGCTCTCCATAGGCCAGTGCGAAGGAGGCAATGGACTTGTTGAGGATCTCTGACAGCGACACATAGACCATCGCGCCGCCGGCGAAAGCCAGGCCGAACGCCAGCAGGCGCGGATTGGGGCGGCGCGAGAACAGCACCAGCAGGCTGCCGATGGCGGTGGCGAGGCCGGCCGCGAGGGTGACCGCCAGCGCGATCCAGATGTTTTCGGGGGGAATCTGCAGCATGTACCGACGCGGTCCTGGTCAACAGACAGCCGCCCCGGGCAAGGCCGGGGCGGCGAGGGCGAGGCGGGCGTCGGCTGGCCTCGTCGGGGTACGGGCGATCAGCCGCCGCGGCGCAGCCGTTCTTCGATGGCGAAGCACTGGTCTGGCTTGGGCTGCGGCGGGTTGAAGCTGACCGGCACCTGGATGGTGGCCGGCACCGGTTGGCCGTTGCGGGTGGCAGCGTTGAACTGCCAGCCCTGCACGGCGGTCTTGGCCAGTTCGTCCAGTTGCGGGTTGCCGGCCCCGGTCAACAGCGCGACCTCGCTCGGCTTGCCGTCGGTGCCGATGGTCACCTTGAAGGTGCTGGTGCCACCCACGCCCATGCAGGCCAGCTCCAGCGGATACTGCGGCGGCGGCGTCTTCACTGCGGCCACTTCTGTCGGCGGCGGCGGTGGTGGTGCCGGCGGTTCGGACGCGCCACAGCCGGCCAGGCCGGTCGCAGCCATCAGGGACAGGCTCAGCAAGCGTATGTTCATGGCAGTTGCTCCGTCAGGGCCGAAGTCTTTGCCGCGCAGATGAAGTCGTTCTCGCTCAGGCCGCCCACGTCGTGGGTGGAGAAGCGCACGACCGCGCGGTCGTAGTGCACGCCCAGGTCCGGATGGTGGTCCTCGCGGTGGGCGATCCAGGCCAGCGCGTTCACGAAGGCCATGGTGGCGTAGTAGTCCTTGAAGCGGAAGGTGCGCGACAGCGCCTGGCCACCCTCGCTCAGCTCCCAGCCGGGAATCTGCGGCAGCAGTTCAGCCAGGCGGGCTTCGCCAAGCTTGTGGTCGCTGCCTTTGCGCGGCACGCAACGGGCCTGGGCCAGTGGAATCAGGTCGGCCATGGGAATCTCCACCTCGTGTTGACTGAACAATGCGCCGGACAGTGTATAAACCGAATGAGCGGCTGACGCTTACTTGGCTAGAATAGCCTGATGATCCAGATCTCCGACACTGCCCAGACCCATTTCCGCAAGCTGATCGAACGCGAGGGCGTGCCCGGCATGGGCGTGCGCTTGAGTGCAGTCGACCCCGGCACCCCGCGCGCCGATGCCCGGCTTGAGTTCGCCGAACCCAGCGACCTGCTCGGTGATGAGTGGGCGGTGGACTGCGATGGCTTCACCCTCTACGTCGATGCGAGCAGCGTCGGCTGGCTCGACGGCGCCGAGATCGACATCGTCGCCGGCACCGCCGGTACCCAGCAGCTGACCATCAAGGCGCCGCGCATCAAGGGCGAGGCCCCCGGCGATGCCGCGTCGCTGGTCGAGCGCGTGCACTGGGTGGTCGAGAACGAAGTCAATCCGCAACTGGCCTCGCATGGCGGCAAGGTGGCCGTGCAGGAAGTGTCGGCCGAAGGTGTGGTGCTGCTGCGCTTCGGTGGTGGCTGCCAGGGCTGTGGCATGGCCGATGTGACGCTCAAGCAGGGTATCGAGAAGACCCTGATGGGCCGTGTGCCGGGTGTGACTGCCGTGCGCGACGCGACCGACCACGACAGTGGCCACGCGCCGTACATACCTCGCGGCAACGCCGCCTGATCGCTGACGCGTGCCTCTGACCCGGGCCGAGCAACTTATCGACCTGCTGCTGGCCCGCCAGCAGCCACGCGCCGTCCTCGAGAAGTCCACGCGCCTGCCCTATGGCTGGGCGCTGTGGCTGCGTTCGCTGGGCCCGCTGCCGCGGCCGTTCCACGCCCGCGAAGTGATTGCGGTATTGCTGCCGCGCCCGCTGCCGGGGCCGCCGGGCCATTCGCCCCGGCTGTCATCGTGGCAGTCGCTGCGCCGGTTGTTCTGGCAGGACTGGGACGCAGCGCCGCGCGATCAGCGCTGGATGCGCTGGACCTCTGCGTTCGCCAGCGCGCTCCTGCACCTGCTGTTCTTCGTGCTGCTGCTGTGGGTGGCGGTGATCCGCACCACGGCACCGGAAGCAGAGGGCGCCGAAGGCGAGCGTGTGCAGGTGGAATTCATCGGCCGCGCCTCCCAGGACGGCGGAGGCGAGCAGCCGGGTGCCGAGGCGGCTGCGGCTGCACCGGCCGGCCAGATTGCCGCCGGCCAGGAAGCGGGGGCAGCGACTGCAGCTGAGCCGCGTCCTGCAGCCGCGTCGGCGCCTGCGCCCGCACCGGCTCCAGCACCGACAGCCAGTGTGCCGTCGCCGCCGGCCGACGCCGAGCCGGCCCCGCTTGCGGCCCCGCCACCATCGCCGGTGCAGGCCACCGAAGTGGCGCAGGCCAGCACCGATTTCGTGGTGCCGCCGGTCAGCGTGCCGCGCACCGAGGTCAGCATCGTGCCGCGTGACACCACACCCCCGGTGCGCGAGCGCAGCGTGCAGCCGGTGCAGTCGCCGCCAACCCCCACCGCACCGCGTGTGCCGGAGATCGCGGTGCGGACGCCGCAGCTGCGTGACATCCCGGTGCAGGAACGCGAAGTCAGTACGGTCGATGCACCGGCGGTGTCGCAGCCGCTGCGCACGGCCGATGTGCAGGTGCGCGTGCCGCAGCGCGACGTGCAGGTGCGCGAGCGTGAAGTGCAGGCAGTGGTCGATCCGCAGGTGCGGATGGCAACCGTCGCCGGTCGTGAGCCGGCAGTGCATGCGCCAGCGGGTCGTGACGTACAGGTGCGCGAGCGCGAAGTAGCCTCGGCACCGGCGGCAGCCCCTTCGTCTTCGAATGGGAGTGCACCTGCGGCAACGCCTGCGCCGGCATCCAGTGGCAGCGCGACGCAGGCGAGCAGCAGCACTGCGCGGCCCGCTGCATCCAGCGCGCCCCCGGCCCAGGCCGGAGCGCGTCCAGCCCCCGATCCGGGCAACTGGGCCACGCCCGCCAAGGGCGATGACTGGGGTGCATCGAGCCGCAACCATGGCGGCGCCGACAAGGGCGCCCGCCAGGCCAGCGCCACCGGCAAGGGCAGTGGCCTGTTCAATGCCGATGGCAGCGTCCGCGTGCCGGGCCAGGAAGGCGAGGGTCGTGCCGAGCGCGGTGCGCCCGGTGGCGCCAACGATGGCTGGAGCAAGGAACGCATCGCGCAATCGGGCACCTGGTTGAAGCGACCGCCTTACGACTACACGCCCACTTCGTTCGACAAGTACTGGGTTCCGCAGGAATCGCTGCTGGCCGAGTGGGTGCGCAAGGGCATCAAGTCGATGGAGATTCCGTTGCCGGGCACCGGCACGAAGATATCCTGTGTGATCTCGATCCTGCAGGCTGGTGGTGGCTGCGGCCTGACCAATCCGAACATGCAGGACCAGCCGGCGGTGGCGCGACCGCCACCGGACATCCCGTTCAAGAAGGAACTGCAGGAAGATAACGGGAGCCGCTAGGCAAGGGGCCGGACCCCACACGCCGGCCGGCCCGCGCTTTGGTGGGTGCCAACCCTGGTTGGCACAGAAGCGCCGACCAGGGTCGGCCTCTACCAAGGCACCGGCGCATGCCGACCAAGGTCGACATCCGCCAGGGCAGTGACCTTACGCGCTCTGCGACAGGAACACCCAGAACGGCACGTCGCGGCCGACCCAGTCGCGGCTGGTCTCGTCCATCACATCCAGCAGGGTGTCGAAGTCCTTCTGCGTGGAGGCGCGCAACGTGTCCACGTCGGCCAGGAACAGCGCGTAACCGTTGGCCGGCAGCCATTGCAGGTCGCGCAGGTTGTCCGACAGCGCATCCCAGTTGCCGCCGAAGCCGGCCGGGAAATCCAGTTGCGCGGCCAGCCGGGCGAGCAGGGTGCGCTTGTCGGCCACGCCTTCCAGATCGATGCGGATCACCTTCAGCCCGGCATCACGCATCGCTGCGGCCAGTGCGTCGATGTCGTCGCTGTCGATGGCGTAGACCCCAGCATTGTTGATGTCATGCAGGCCGAGGCCGAAATCATCGTGGCTCATCACTGCGCTCCCTGGGCCGGTACGGTAAAGCTGCGGAACGATTCGTAGTGGTCGTCGGTGTAGTACCACGCCTCCGGCGGATCGCCACCGGTGACGATGCGGCGCGTGCCGCGGGTACGCGCACCGGGGGTGTCGACGGTGTATTCGCGGTAGTAGCCACGCGGACGCTGTGGCAGCTGCTGTTCGCGGTTGCCGAAGGTGCTGCCGTCCTGGCGGTGCGGGAATGGACCACCGCGCTGGATCAGGGCGATGGTCTGCCGGGCTTCGGCGGGCAGGAACGCGGGCAGGCCGCTGTCGTTGCCGGTTGCGGCCGTGGCCGGCGCGCGCGCGACAGGCGTACCCTGCAGGTCCGGCGCGAACTGCGGCGCCGGCGGGCGCTGCATGAAATGGTTGACGACCAGGCCGAGCAGCAGCAGGGCGATGGCGGTGATCAGCAGCCGGGGGTTGCGCATGGGCAGGGAGCGGGCGAGGGTGGTGCAGGGACTGTAGCGCCTGTGCGCTGCACGGTGCATGAGGACGGCGTCGCGTCACTGCTGCGTAACAATTGCCGTCGTGCTCACTGGCAGGACGCAATTTCCTTTACATCCCCCTTGGTAATCTGGGGGTCTGTCCCCATCATTCACCGCGCAACGCCCGACACCGTCGGGTGCCCTCGCAATCAGGAGATGCATCATGGCCTATACCCTGCCCAAGCTGTCCTACGCCTACGACGCGCTGGAACCGCATATCGATGCGGCGACGATGGAAATCCATCACACCAAGCATCACCAGACCTACATCAACAACGTCAACGCGGCGCTGGAAGGCACCGAGTACGCTGACCTGCCGGTCGAAGAACTGGTGAAGAAGCTCAAGTCGCTGCCGGAGAACCTGCAGGGTCCGGTGCGCAACAACGGTGGCGGCCATGCCAACCACTCGCTGTTCTGGACCGTGATGGCTCCGAATGCTGGCGGCAACCCGGTGGGCGACGTGGCCAAGGCCATCGACAAGGACCTGGGCGGCTTCGACAAGTTCAAGGACGCCTTCACCAAGGCTGCGCTGACCCGTTTCGGCAGCGGCTGGGCGTGGCTGAGCGTGACCCCGGACAAGAAAGTCGTGGTCGAGAGCACCGGCAACCAGGACAGCCCGCTGATGGAAGGCAACACCCCCATCCTCGGCCTGGACGTGTGGGAACACGCTTACTACCTGAAGTACCAGAACCGCCGTCCGGAATACATCGGCGCGTTCTTCAACGTCATCGACTGGAACGAAGTCGAGCGCCGTTACCAGGAAGCGATCGCCTGATTGCGTGACGGAATGAAATGAGAAGGCCGGGGGAGACCCCGGCCTTTCTGTTTGCCAGCTTCTGGACGCCGGGCAGGACCTCCGGTGGGTGCCGACCTTGGTCGGCACGGGAGATGATGCGAGCGCAGTGGGAATGTGCCGACCAAGGTTGGCACCCACCGGGGCCGAAGGCGGGGCTATTCGGCGGTGGCCGTATCGCCCTGCAGGCGCAGGGTGGCCATCACGCCCAGGCGCAGGCCGGGCAGGTCGCCGTCGGCCGGCAGCAGGATCGGCTGCTGGCGGATGCCGCCGAAGTGCTTGACCTGGAACAGCACATCCAGGCCATGGCCACTCGCACCGCCGCCACTGGCCGCGGGCGGATCGGCGCGGCCGCCGGGATTGCGCCGGGCCGGCTGGAAGCCGGGCGTGCTGCGCACCAGTTCCACCGTGTTGGCGGAGAAATCACCGGCGATCAGGCTGGGCATGCCCTCGGAGGTGGCGCCGATCCAGGTCATCAGATCGCTGGTCTGATGCTGGCGGGCAGTGGCCTCGTCCAGGTCCGGGCGCAGTCGCGCCACATAGATGTTGACCAGCGCCTCGCCCAGCTTCAGCCGCATCATGCCGGCGGCGCTGAAGGTGCCGGGTGGATGCAGCAGGGTCACGCCATCCTCGCTGACCGGCAACCGGGTCAGCATCGCGTTGCCATGCCGCAGCGGCTGGCTGGGCGGATCGGCGGTAACGAAGTCGCAGCTGTAGCGCAGCCGGCTGGCCAGCCAGCAGGCCGGGTTGCGGCCCTGTTGCTGCAGCACCTGCTGCACCGAAATCACGTCCGGTTGCAGGTCGGTCAGCAGCTGCGCGACCTGCTCGCGGCGCTGTTTCCACTGCGTGTCATCGCGGCTGGGCAGTTCCAGCGCGGCCACCGTCAGTTGGCGAGCCTCGCCCCCGCCGGTGGCGGACGCCGGCGCCTGCGGCCGCGCCTGTGCCTGCAACGCCATCAACAGCGCAAGACAGCTGAGCAGGAGGCGGGCGTGGGCGAGGGGGCGCATAACGATAAGTTTACGCTTTTGTCGTGCAGGTTCCGTGACTTCCGGCGGGGCCAGGACGGCCTGCCATGGATTGGCACCGTTGTCATGCAGCCCTGCAGCGTGCTTCGCAAGCCCCGGTTCCGGTAACCTTGCGCCTTTCGCTTTGCAGGAATGCCTTACAGGATGAGCCACGACGCAGTTGCCCCCATCGCCGGCCAGGGAAGGATGCCGCGCCAGATTCCGTACATCATCGGCAATGAGGCCTGCGAACGGTTCAGTTTCTACGGGATGCGCAACATCCTGGTGCAGTTCCTGATCACCTCGCTGCTGCTGCAGGAAATCACTGCAGAGGGCCGTGCCGGTGAAGCCAAGGACATCATGCACAGCTTCATGATCGGCGTGTATTTCTTCCCGCTGCTCGGTGGCTGGCTGGCCGACAAGTTCTTCGGCAAGTACCACACCATCCTCTGGTTCAGCCTGGTCTACTGCGCCGGCCACCTGTGCCTGGCACTGTTCGAAAACAGCCGCGAAGGCTTCTTCCTCGGCCTGGGCCTGATCGCGCTGGGTGCCGGTGGCATCAAGCCGCTGGTGGCCTCGTTCATGGGCGACCAGTTCGACCAGAGCAACAAGCACCTGGCCAAGATCGTTTTCGACGCCTTCTACTGGATCATCAACTTCGGCTCGCTGTTCGCCTCGCTGCTGATCCCGCTGGTGCTGAAGAACTGGGGCCCGCAGTGGGCGTTCGGCATTCCGGGCATCCTGATGTTCATCGCCACCTTCGTGTTCTGGCTTGGCCGCAAGCGCTACGTGCTGGTGCCGCTGCCGCCGAAGGACCCGCACTCGTTCGCCAACGTGGTGCGCACCGCGCTGACCGCGCGCGTCGCCGGCCAGGGCCGTCCGGGCCTGGTGATCGCCGTGCTCGGCGGGGTGCTGGCAGTGGCCTCGTTCGGCCTGGTCGGCTCGCTGGGCATCGTGATCTGCCTGTGCCTGGCGCTGGTGTCGATCCTGGCGGGCATCGGCGGTGGCACCTGGCTGCAGCTGGATCGCGCCCGTGGCCAGCATCCGGCCGAAGCCGTGGAAGGTGTGCGTTCGGTACTGCGCGTGCTGGTGATCTTCGCGCTGACCACGCCGTTCTTCTCGCTGTTCGACCAGAAGGCCTCGACCTGGGTCCTGCAGGGCCAGCAGATGCAGATGCCGAGCTGGTTCACCGCCTCGCAGATGCAGGCGCTGAACCCGCTGCTGGTGATGATCCTGATCCCGTTCAACAACCTGGTGCTGTACCCGGCCCTGCGCCGCTTCGGCTTCGAGCCGACCGCGCTGCGCCGCATGACCGCCGGTATCGCCTTCAGCGGCCTGGCCTGGATCGTCATCGGTGGCATCCAGGTGGTGATGGACGGTGGCAATGCCATGTCGATCTTCTGGCAGATCCTGCCGTACGCGCTGCTGACCTTCGGTGAGGTGCTGGTCTCGGCCACCGGCCTGGAGTTCGCCTACAGCCAGGCGCCGCAGGCGATGAAGGGCGTGGTGATGAGCTTCTGGAACCTGACCACCACCATCGGCAACCTGTGGGTGCTGCTGTCCAACGCGGCGGTGCGCAATGACACGGTGACCCACCAGATCGCCGGCACGGGCCTGAGCGAGGCGGCGTTCCTGATGTTCTTCTTCGCCGGCTTCGCCTTCATCGCGGCGTTGGCCTTCGGTTGGTATGCGAAACGCTATCGTATGGTCGACAACTACCGTAGCGCCTGAGCCTGACATGACCCCCGTCAATCTGCTGTTGATCGCCATCACCGCCATCCTGTCGTGGATGGCGTTCAACAACCGCAAGCTGGCCGACCGCCTGATCCTCTGGCCGCCGGCCATCGACCGTCACCGCCAGTACGACCGGCTGGTGACCTATGGCTTCATCCACGCCGACTGGTCGCACCTGATCTTCAACATGATCACCCTGTTCTTCTTCGGGGGATTCATCGAGAGCGTGATGGTGCAGCTGACCGGCAGCTACCTGACCTATCCGGCGTTCTACATCGGCGCGCTGCTGGTTTCGATCCTGCCCAGCTACCTGAAGAACCAGAAGAATCCGAACTACCTCAGCCTGGGTGCGTCCGGTGCGGTGTCGGCGGTGCTGTTCGCCTTCATCCTGATCAAGCCGTGGTCGATCATCCTGGTGTTCTTCATCCCGGCGCCAGCCATCGTCTACGCCGCGTTCTATGTCGGCTACAGCATCTGGATGGACAAGCGCGGCGGTGACCGCATCAACCACAGTGCCCATCTGGCGGGCGCGGCGTTCGGCGTGATCTTCATGCTGGCCATGCAGCCGAGCATCTTCAACCACTTCCTGCGCGAGCTCTCCAACCCGACCTTCCGCCTCGGCGGCGGTTGATGGCGGCAGCGGGGCGGATCGGCAGCGATCCGCCCCGGCAGGCTCAGGCTGCGGTCTGCTGGCCGTAGGTGTCCATCAGGCGGGCGAACACTTCCTCGCCGATGCGCTGGAAATCCTGGTCTTCGGTCTGCCCTTCCACCGCCAGTTGCAGCAGGCCCTCCAGCAGGGCACGGTCGGTATCAGTATGGGAATCACTGGGGTGCATCGGTGCCTCCGTGGTGGTGCGCATGATCAACGGTCGCAAGGGCCGTGCCAGCCTGGCCGGACCCCTCCATAGGCGATAGCGGCCGCCGGCCCTCCAGCTTGAGGGTCGAAAACTGACGTGAACGGACTGGACTTGCCCCTGTTCAGGCTTCACGCGATCATGGCGCCCGGCTGCGCACCATCCACGCAGTCGCCGCAGGAGACAGTTCCATGGCTTCGGTCACGCCCCCCGGTCTGGCCTATGAGGTCGAACACGACCTGGCCAACCACCGCTTCACCGCCCGTGTGCGTGGACAGCTGGCGGTGCTCGATTACCAGATCAAACGCAGGCGCATGGTCATCACCCACACCGAGGTACCCGAGCCGATTGCCGGCCGTGGCATTGCCGGTGAGCTGACCCGCGTGGCACTGCGCTTTGCCCGCGAGCAGAAGTACAAGGTGGTGCCGGCATGTTCCTACGCCGAGGCCTTCCTGCAGCGGCACGAGGAGTACCACGACCTGCTCGTTGGCTGAATGCCAGCGGGCCACGCTTCAGCCATGGCAGGCGATGATGTACAAACATGAACAGGGGATCCCGATGAAGATTGGAAACAACCGGCCATTGCACGGCAGCGTGCTGGCCGGCGTGGTGGGCGTGCTGTTGCTGGCCGGTTGCCAGCGTGAAAGCGAGCCGGCGCCGGCAGCCGACGCGGCACCCGCCGCCGAGGCCACCGCCGCCGGCGAAACGCCGGCCACCGAGGCGCCGCTGGACCTGCGAGACGTTATCGAGAACAACGAACGCGAAGTGGTGGGCATCAGCTACCCGGCCGGCATCGACCGTTACCCCGGCCTGGCGCGCGCGCTGCAGGACTATGCCACCAGCGCTCGCAGCGACCTGCAGCAGGCGCTGGACGGGCTTGGCAACGACAAGCCGACCATGCCCTACGAGCTGTCGCTGAGCTTCGAGAAACTGCTGGAAACGCCGCAGCTGGTGGTGGTCAGTGCCGACGGCAGCCGCTATACCGGTGGCGCCCATGGCGAACCGCTGGTGGCGCGCTTCGTGTGGCTGCCGCAGCATCAGCAGATGCTCAGCGCCGAAAAGCTGGTGGCCGATGCCAAGGGCTGGAAGGCGATCAGCGATTTCGTCGCCGACCAGTTGCGCGAACGCGTGGCCACCCGTCTCAGTGGCGAGGACATGGACCCGGCCCAGCTGCAGGAGTCGCTGCGCAACGCATCGCGCATGATCGCCGACGGTACCGGCCCGCAGGCCGACAATTTCAGCCAGTTCCAGCCGCTGACCAACGACAAGGGGCAGATCACCGCGCTGCGCTTTGTTTTCCCGCCGTACCAGGTGGGTCCATACTCGGACGGCACCCAGACCGCCGATGTACCGGCGGCGGTGCTGTTGCCGCACGTGGCCAAGGACTACGTGGAGCTGTTCGCACGCGGTTGACCGCAGTCGAGGAGGTGGCGTGGATACAGGGTTGCAGGAGCGGGTCGCCGGCCTGCTGCAGGAAGCCGGGGTCCGCATCGGCGGTACCCAGCCACAGGATATCCAGGTGCATGACCCGCGCTTCTTCGCGCGGGTCATGGCGCACGGCTCGCTTGGCCTCGGCGAGAGCTATATGGACGGTTGGTGGGACGCCAACGTCCTGGATGAATTCCTCGTCCACCTGATGCAGGCGCACCTGGACGAACGGGTGCACGGTTGGCGCGAAGTGGCCGATGCACTGAAGGCGCGCCTGTTCAACCTGCAGGTCGGGCAGGGCAGCTACGAAGTGGGCCGCCGCCACTACGACCTCGGCAACGATCTCTACCAGGCCATGCTCGGTCAGCGCCTGGTCTACAGCTGCGGCTACTGGCGCAATGCCGACGATCTCGACGCCGCGCAGGAGGCCAAGCTCGACCTGGTCTGCCGCAAGCTGGGCCTACGCCCGGGCCAGCGCGTGCTGGACATCGGCTGCGGTTGGGGCGAAGCCCTGAAGTTTGCCGCAGAGCGCTACGGTGTCAGTGGCGTCGGCGTGACCATTTCGCAGGAACAGGCCGGGTTCGCGCGCGAACTGTGCGCGGGCCTGCCGATCGAGATCCGTCTGCAGGACTACCGCGAACTGCACGAACCGTTCGATGCGATCTTCTCGATCGGCATGTTCGAGCACGTCGGGGACAAGAACTACGCCAGTTTCTTCGAGGTGGCCAAACGCTGCCTGTCGCCGCGCGGCCTGCTGTTGTTGCACAGCATCGGTACCAACATTTCGCGGCATCGCACCGATCCGTGGATTGCGCGCTACATCTTCCCCAACTCGATGCTGCCGTCGGCGGTGCAGATCACCCGGGCGTTCGAAGGGCATTTCGTGCTGGAGGACTGGCACAACTTCGGTACCGACTACGACCTCACCCTGCAGGCCTGGCGCCGCAACGTGGAAGCGGCGTGGCCGCAGCTGGATGCGCGCTACGACGAGCATTTCCGCCGCATGTGGCGGTTCTACCTGGCCGGATCGATGGCCACCTTCCGCTGCCGGCACGCGCAGCTGTGGCAGCTGGTGCTGTCGCCGGAAGGCGTTCCGGGTGGGTACGTCGCACCGCGTTGATCCGGAAGATCGTCCACGCATGGCGTGGATCTACTGGAGTGCGTCATGTGTGGATCGATGATGCCGGGGTTCGTGGCGCGAATGGATCGTGCCGACCAACGGTCGGCACCCACCACTAGATCCACGCCATGCGTGGATGCTTCAACAAAAAACCGCCCGGTCTCCCGGGCAGTTTTCGTTTCAGGCGACTGCGCTGGCGATCAGTTGCCGGCGCCGGTCAGGCCACGCTTTTCCAGCAGCGGTTCGATCTGCGGCTCGTGGCCGGCGAAATCGCGGAACAGCTGCATCGCGTCGACGCTGCCGCCCTTGGACAGCAGGGTGGCGCGGAAGTGGTCGCCGTTCTTGCGGCTCAGGCCGCCGTTGTCCTTGAACCACTTCTGGGTGTTGGCGTCGAGCACTTCCGACCAGATGTAGGCGTAGTAACCGGCCGAGTAGCCGCCCATGATGTGGCTGAAGTACGGGGTCTTGTAGCGCGGCGGCACCGGCGCGTAGTAGATGCCGTCCTTCTCCAGCGCGGCGCGCTCGAAGGCCATCACGTCCTTGGCGGCCGGCACCTGGTCGGCGCCGATCTGGTGCCAGCGCTGATCAAGCATGGCTGCACCCAGGTACTCGGTGGTGGCGAAGCCCTGGTTGAACTTGGCCGCCGCCAGCACCTTGTCCAGCAGTGCCTGCGGCATCGCCGAACCATTCTGGTAGTGCTTGGCGTAGTTCTTCAGGATGACCGGGTTGTCGGCCCACATCTCGTTGACCTGCGAGGGGAACTCGACGAAGTCACGCGGCACCGAGGTGCCCGAGAAGTACGGGTACTTCACGTTGGAGAACATGCCGTGCAGGGCGTGGCCGAACTCGTGGAAGGTGGTGTTCACCTCATCCCAGGTCAGCAGGGTCGGCTGGCCGGCCGGCGGCTTCGGGATGTTCAGGTGGTTGGCGACCACCGGCTTGAAGCCGGTCAGCTTGGACTGCGAGACGTAGGAGTTCATCCACGCACCACCGCGCTTGGAGGCGCGTGCATACGGGTCGAAGATGAAGATCGCCAGCTGGCTGCCGTCGGCGTCGAACACATCGTAGACGGTGACGTCATCGTGGTAGACCGGCAGGTCGGTGCGCTGCTTGAAGGTCAGGCCGAATTCCTGGCCGGCGGCGTAGAACACGCCGTTCTCCAGCACGTTCTTCATTTCGAAGTACGGCTTCAGCTGTGACTCGTCGAAGTTGTACTTGGCCTGGCGCACCTTCTCGCTGTAGAAGGCCCAGTCCCACGGTTCCAGCTGGAAGGTCGGCTTGCGCGCGGCCTTCTGTTCCTTGTCGATCATCGCCTGCAGGTCGGCGGCTTCGCGCTTGGCGTTGGCCACGGCGGCCGGGGCCAGCTTGCCCAGCATCGCGTTGACCGCTTCCGGGGTCTTGGCGGTCTGGTTGGTCAGGTTGTAGGCGGCGAAGTTCGGGAAGCCCATCAGCTTGGCCTTGTCGGCGCGCAGCTGCATGATGCGCGAGACCAGCGCGGTGTTGTCGAACTCACCGCCGCGGCTGCCGCGGGTGGTCGAGGCTTCGTAGATCTTCTGGCGCAGGGCGCGGTTGGCCAGGTTGGTCAGCGGCGGCTGGCCGGTGGTGTTGAGCAGGGTAATCACATACTTGCCGTCCTGGCCGCGGGCCTTGGCGGCTTCGGCGGCGGCGGCGATCTGCTCCTTGGACAGGCCGTCCAGTTCCTTGACGTCGTCGACGGTGATCGCCGAGGCGTTCACTTCCGACTGCACGTTCTGGCTGAACTTGGTGCCCAGGTTGGCCAGCTCGGCGTTCATGTCCTTCAACTTGGCCTTGTCGGCCTCGGACAGCTTGGCGCCAGCGCGCACGTAGTTGTCGTAGTACTTCTCGACCAGGCGCACGCCTTCGGCGTCCAGGCCCAGCTGGCTGCGGGTGTCATACAGCGCCTGGATGCGGGCGAACAGCTTGCCGTTCAGCGCGATCGCATCGCTGTGCGCGGCGAACTTGGCCGAGTAGTCGGCCTGCAGCTTCTTTCGGGTGTCGTTGGTGTCGGCGCCGACCAGGCTGAAGAACACGGTCGTCGCACGGTCGAGGATGTCACCGCTCTTTTCCAGGGCGATGATGGTGTTGTCGAAGGTCGGCTTGGCCTTGTTGTTGGCGATTGCCTCCACTTCCTTCAGCTGCTGCGCCATGCCGGCGTCGAAGGCCGGGGCGAAGTCACTGTCCTTGATCTTGTCGAACTGCGGGAAGTGCAGCGGCAGCGGGCTTTCGGCGAAGAACGGATTGGCCTGCTGGGCATTGGTGGTGGCAGCCGGGGTGGCGGCGCCGGCCGAGAAGGCGGGCAGGGCAAGGCCGAGGGACATGGCCACGGCAAGGGCAAGGCGGGTGGTCAAGGCAGGAACTCCGGTAAGGCAAACAAGGGCCCGAGGGTAACCCGGCCGGCAGCGCCCGCACTTGTGTCAAAAGGCATGTTGCCGGGGCCGGGCGCGGGTACCATGCGTTCACCGCCCAGGGCCCGCTGCCATGACCACTGCCTACGATTTCAGCTTCCGCGACCTCGACGGCCAGCCGCAGGCGCTGGCCCGTTATCAGGGCCACCCGTTGCTGCTGGTGAACGTCGCCAGCCGCTGTGGCTTCACCCCGCAGTACACCGGGCTGGAGCAGCTGTGGCAGGACTACCGCGAGCGTGGCCTGGTGGTGATCGGCTTCCCGTGCAACCAGTTCGGCGCGCAGGAACCCGGTGACGCCGCGCAGATCCGCCAGTTCTGTTCGCTGGATTATCCGGTCAGCTTCCCGCTGTCGGAGAAGATCGAGGTCAACGGCGAGGGGGCTGATCCGTTGTGGGCATGGCTGTCACGCGAGAAGCGCGGCCTGCTGGGCAGCGCCCGCATCAAATGGAATTTCAGCAAGTTCCTGGTCGACCGCCAGGGCAACGTGGTGGATCGCTTTGCACCCACCACCAAGCCGGAACAGCTGCGCGGCGCGATCGAAGCGGTGTTGTGAAGGGTGGTAGTGCCGGCCGCTGGCCGGCAATCCCGGAGCGCACGGAGAGCCGGCCAGCGGCCGGCACTACCGTTGCAGATCATTTCTCGACGAACGCGCGCTCGAACACGTAGTGGCCCGGTTGGCCGATGCGCGGCGAGACCTGGAAGCCGCGGGCATCGAGCACAGTTCGCAGATCAGCCAGCATCTGCGGGCTGCCGCAGATCATCGCGCGGTCGTTTTCCGGGCTCAGTTCCGGCAGGCCGAGGGTGCGCTGCATCTCGCCGCTTTCCATCAGCTGGGTCAGGCGCCCCTGGTTGGCGAACGGCTCACGGGTGACCGCCGGGTAGTACAGCAGCTTGTCGCCGATCATCTCGCCCAGGAACTCATGCTCGCGCAGTTCCTTCTCGAAGTAATCGCGGTAGGCCAGGTCCTTTTCGTAGCGCACGCCGTGGCAGAGGATCACCTTCTCGAAGCGCTCGTAGGTTTCCGGGTCCTTGATGACCGACAGCCACGGTGCCATGCCGGTGCCGGTACCCAGCAGGTACAGGTTCTTGCCCGGGTGCAGGTCGCTGATCAGCAGGGTGCCGGTGGGCTTCTTGCCGACCAGCACCTTGTCGCCTGGCTTGATGTGCTGCAGACGCGAGGTCAGCGGGCCGTCCTGCACCTTGATGCTGAAGAACTCCAGATGCTCTTCCCAGTTGGCGCTGGCGATGGAATACGCACGCAGCAGCGGCCGCGCCTCGGTTTCCAGGCCGATCATCACGAACTGGCCGTTCTCGAAGCGGAAGCCGCTGTCGCGGGTAGTGGTGAAACTGAAGTAGGCATCGGTCCAGTGACGGACCTCAAGCACCGTTTCGGCGCCAAAAGCGGAGGACATGGGCGTATCTATCGAAAGTCGTCGGGGGGATTCTATCTCAAATGAGACAAGTTCTCATTGGGCGGAACGAGAGGCGTTCTCAGCGGTAACCCGCCGCCTGCAGCTCGAACAGCTCGGCATAGCGGCCGCCCTGTGCCATCAACTGCGCATGGGTGCCGCTGGCCTCGATCCGGCCATCGGCCAGCACCAGGATGCGGTCGGCCATGCGTACCGAGGAAAAGCGGTGGGAAATCAACACTGCGGTGCGATTATCCGCCAGTTCCCTGAACCGCTGGAACACTTCGAACTCACTTCGCGCGTCCAGCGCTGCGGTTGGCTCATCCAGGATCATCACCTGCGCATTGCGCATCCACGCGCGGGCAATGGCGATCTTCTGCCACTGGCCGCCAGAAAGGTCCACGCCCTGCTTGAAGCGGCGGCCGATCAGCTGGTCGTAGCCGCCGGGCAGGTCGTCGATCACTTCCTCGGCCATGCCGCGCCGCGCGGCATCGGCGATGCGTGCCTGGTCATCCATCGCCTCGACCTGACCGACGCCGATGTTCTCGCCGGCGCTGAGGTTGTAGCGCACGAAGTCCTGGAAGATCACTCCGAGGTTGGCGCGCAGGTCGTCCAGGTCGTAGTCGCGCAGGTCGCGGCCATCGAGCAGGATGCGGCCCTCGTCCGGTTCGTACAGGCGTGCCAGCAGTTTGACCAGTGTGGTCTTGCCCGCGCCATTCTCGCCGACCAGGGCCAGCACTTCGCCGGCGTGCAGCTGGAAATCCAGATGGCGCACCGCCCATTGCTCGGCATCGGGATAGCGGAAGCCGACGTTCTCGAACACGAATCCCTGGCGGATCGGCTGCGGCACGCGCGCGGCGTCTTCCCGCGAGTGGATTTCCGGCTCGATCTGGAAGAAAGAGAACAGGTCATCCAGGTACAGCGCCTGGCTGGCCACCTGAGAGAACCCGATCAGCAGGCCCTCCAGCAGCTGGCGCAGGCGCAGGAAGCTGCCGGCGAGGAAGGTCAGGTCGCCGATCGAGAAATCGCCGCGCACCGTGCGCCAGGCGATGTAGGCATAGGCGGTGTAGTAACCCAGCGTACCCAGCGCGGCCAGCAGCGTGCCCCAGAACGCGCGGCGCCGGGCCAGCGCCCGGTTGGCCTGGAACAACGCCACCGACAGGCGCCGGTAGCGCTCCACCAGGAAGCGGTGCAGGTTGTAGATCTTCACCTCCTTGGCCGTTTCCACGCTGGCGCCGAGTTGGCGCAGGTAGTCGAGCTGGCGGCGCTCCGGCGTCCATTGGAAGTTGAGGCTGTAGCCGGCCGCGTTGAAGTGCGATTCGCCGATGAAGGCCGGCACCAGTGCCAGCGCCAACAGCAGGATCAGCCACGGCGCATACACCAGCAGGCCGACGGCGAGGCTGGCCACGGTGATCGCGTCCTGCACCTGGCCGAACAGCTGGCTCATCAGGTTCATCCGGCCCATGGTCTGGCGCCGCGCGCGGTCCAGCTTGTCCTGCAGGTCCGGGTCCTCGAAGTCCTCCAGGTCCAGCGTTGCCGCGTGTTCCATCAGGCGGATGCTGGTGACGTTGGCGAACAGTTCGGAAAGCAGGGCGTCGGCATAGCTGACCAAACGGCCCAGCAGGTCCGAGGCGATGGCCAGGCCGAATTCCAGCGCCAGCAGGCCCAACAGTGGATTGAGCACGCCGCTGGATAGCGCCTCCCCCAGCGGCGGGAAGCCCGCATCGTGCTGGCTCAGGTGCAGGGCGCTGTCGATGATCAGCTTGCCGACGTACAGCATCGCCACCGGCAGCAGGGCGCGGATCAGGCGCAGCCCGAGGCTGGCCAGGGTGAGCGCAGGGCTGGTCTGCCAGACCATGCGCAGGAACGGCGGCAGGTTGCGCATGGCCCTGAAGCGCTGGCGCAGGCTGGGTTTCTTCGCGGCGGCAGCGCCAGCGGTGGGGGGAGCAGGCATGCCCGTATTGTGCGCGCCTGATACGTGCAGAGGGGGTCAGTGCAGCCGTGTGGCCGACATCGGGGTCAGATCCCTTTGCACGGCAAAGGGCTATGAACCCAGCGACCCAGAGGGGATCAGAGCCCTTCGCGAAGCGAAGGGATCCGACCCTCCCGCATCCACGCACGGCGTGGATCTACCGTGTCGACCAAGGTCGACACCTGCCAACAGGTGCAGGAACCTCTCGAAGCCGGGGTGGGTCAGGCCGGCAGCGGCGGCAGCAGGCCCGCACCCAGCCGGTTCCAGGCATTGATCACTGCAATCCCCATGCTCAGGTCACTGATGCCCTTCTCATCGAAGTGCGGTCCCAGTGCATCGAACGCCGCCTGCGACGGCGCACCGTCGGTCAGCCGGGTCAGTGCCTCGGCCCAGCCCAGCGCCGCACGCTCGCGGGCATCGAAGAAACGGCTTTCGTGCCAGGCGGGCAGGGTGTCCAGCTTGCGCGGCTCGATGCCACCCTTGCGCAGCGCCGTGCCGTGCATGTCCATGCAGTAGCCGCAGCCGTTGAGCTGCGACACGCGCAGGAACACCAGTTCCATCAGGGTCGGATCGATCGAGCTGTCATGCACCGCCTGGCTGGTGGCCAGCAGGCCCTTGAAGGCCTCGGCGGCCAGGCGGATGTAGGGGACGCGGGGAGAGGCATGGTTCGACATCGTGGGCTCCACGGCGGCCACGATGGCCGCCTTTCACTACCAGGACGCCGCACCGTCACCGCGCGTGACAACCTTCGGCAACTTTTCCGGATTCAGCACGCTGTACACGTTGGCGATGCGGCCATCGACCACTTCGATGGTGGTGACCGAGTGCAGGCGGTCACCCTGGAAGCGCAGGATCGCCGGTTCGCCGTTGACGTAGCCCAACTTCGCCGGATGCACCGCGCCGCGGCGGGCAATGGCCCAGAACAGGCGACCGATCCGCTCGGCGCCCAGCAACGGGCGCACCGCTGCGGTGACCACACCGCCGCCGTCGGACACCAGCAACGCGTTGGTGTGCAGCAGGGCCTGGATCGCCTCGCTGTCGCCGCGCTGCGAGGCATCCATGAAGCGCGCCAGCAGCTGCCGGTGCTGGCTGGCATCGGCGTTGAAGCGCGGTCGTCCGGCCTGCAACCGCTGCCGGGCGCGATGCACCAGTTGCCGGCAGTTGGCCTCGCTGTGGCCGATCAGCTCGGCGATCTCGCGATAGTCGTGGTCGAAGGCCTCCTTCAGCAGGAAGGCGGCGCGTTCCTCGGGGCCGAGTTGTTCAAGCAGGGTCAGGAAGGCGACCGAGACGTCGTCGGCCAGCGCATGCAGCTGGGCCGGGCCGGGCGCCGGGTCGGGCTCCAGGGTGACCGCCAGCGGCTCGGCCAGCCATGGGCCGACGTAGTGCACGCGCTCGCGCTTGGCCGCGCGCAGCCGGTCCAGGCCGAGCCGGGTGGTGGTGGTGACCAGCCAGGCTTCGGGGTCGCGGACGGCCGCCGGATCGGCACCGGACCAGCGCAGCCAGGCATCCTGGACCACGTCTTCGGCGTCGGCGCGACTGCCGAGCAGGCGGTAGGCCAGGGCCATCAGGCGCGGGCGGTGGGTCTGGAAAGCGGTTTCGGCGTTCATGTGGGCAAGGACGCCGCAGTGGCGCGTGGCGTGACAGAGGGCTTGCGTGGATATTGCCGGCCAGCGGCCGGTACTACCACCCTGCGGCCGGGGGAGGGGGTAAAATGGGCGGATTACCCCCGCCAGCCTCCAGCAAGCGAGCAAGTCGTGACATCGATCAAGCAGGAAGACCTCATCCAGTCCATCGCCGACGCGCTGCAGTACATCTCGTACTACCACCCGGTCGACTACATCAAGAACCTTGCCGCCGCCTATGAGCGCGAGGAGTCGCCGGCCGCGAAGGAAGCGATGGCGCAGATCCTGATCAATTCGCGTATGTGCGCCGAAGGCCACCGTCCGATCTGCCAGGACACCGGCATCGTCACCGTGTTCCTGGAAATCGGCATGGACGTGCGCTGGGACGACGCCACCATGGGCGTGGAAGACATGGCCAATGAAGGCGTGCGCCGCGCCTACATGCACCCGGACAACAAGCTGCGCGCCTCGGTGCTGGCTGATCCGGCCGGCAAGCGCATCAACACCAGGGACAACACCCCGGGCGTGGTCAACGTGAAGGTGGTGCCGGGCAACAAGGTCGACGTGATCGTCGCCGCCAAGGGCGGTGGTTCGGAAGCGAAGACCAAGTTCGCCATGCTCAACCCGTCCGACTCGATCGTCGACTGGGTGCTGAAGACCGTGCCGACCATGGGCGCCGGCTGGTGCCCGCCGGGCATGCTCGGCATCGGCATCGGTGGCACCGCCGAGAAGGCGATGCTGCTGGCCAAGGAAGCGCTGATGGAGCCGATCGACATCACCGAGCTGCAGGCCCGTGGTGCGTCCAACCGCATCGAAGAGTTGCGCCTGGAGCTGTACGAGAAGGTCAACGCGCTGGGCATCGGTGCGCAGGGCCTGGGCGGCCTGACCACCGTGCTCGACATCAAGATCAACGATTACCCGACCCATGCGGCCAACCTGCCGGTGGCGATGATCCCGAACTGCGCGGCCACCCGCCATGCGCACTTCACCCTGGATGGCAGCGGCCCGGTGATGCTGGACCCGCCGTCGCTGGAAGACTGGCCGAAGCTGACCTACGATTCGTCCAAGGGCACCCGCGTGGACTTGGATACGATCACGCCGGAAGACGTGGCCAGCTGGAAGCCGGGCCAGACCCTGCTGCTCAACGGCAAGCTGCTGACCGGGCGCGATGCTGCGCACAAGCGCATGGTCGACATGCTCAACAAGGGTGAGGAACTGCCGGTCGATCTGAAGGGCCGCTTCATCTACTACGTCGGCCCGGTCGATCCGGTGCGCGACGAAGTGGTGGGCCCGGCCGGTCCGACCACGGCGACCCGCATGGACAAGTTCACCGAGCAGGTGCTAGCACAGACCGGCCTGCTGGGCATGGTCGGCAAGGCCGAGCGCGGCCCGGCCGCCATCGAGGCCATCAAGAAGCACAAGTCGGCCTACCTGATGGCCGTCGGTGGTTCGGCCTACCTCGTGTCCAAGGCGATCAAGGCGGCCAAGGTGGTCGGCTTCGCCGACCTGGGCATGGAAGCGATCTACGAGTTCACCGTGCAGGACATGCCGGTGACCGTGGCCGTCGACTCCACCGGTGAATCGGTGCACAAGACCGGCCCGCGCGAATGGCAGGCCCGCATCGGCAAGATTCCGGTGGTGGTGGAGTAATTCCCCGCACGCTTCGGTCCAGACAACGGCGCCCGTGTAGCGCCGTTGTCGTGTGCAGCCTGCCCGCACGCGGCCTGCTCTGCTAACGTGCTGGCTGACGCCTTGGAAGGGAGTCCATCGTGCTGAAGTGGTCGCGTGTTTTCGTGTTGCTGGTCGCTGCGCTGGCGTGCAGCGCCTGCGGGCCGCGTTACTTCGTTGAACCTCCAACCCACGAAGCGGGGAAGATCTGCGCGTCGGTCTGCGAGAGCCAGAAGGCGACGTGTGACTTCCACAACCGCGCCCGCGGCGAGTCGGAGCAGCGGCGCTGCGAAAGCGAGAAGAGCCGGATCATCAGCCGTTGCAGTGGTATCGCCGATGACAAGCAGCGGCACAACTGCGAAGGAGGCAACGGTGCCGGCGACTACTGTGGTCCCCCGGCGCTTCCTTCATGCAGTGCTCCTTACGCCCAGTGCCTTCTCTCCTGCGGCGGCACCGTGAATGAAGTCCGCACCGACACCGGTATTCCCGTGTACTGATCGGGGGGCGCTGGTGCATGCAGGAGCAACCGTGGTCTGCTAGGGTCGACACACCCACTGCACCAGGATGTGCCCATGCGCCTGCATCGATCCCTCCCGGCTGTGTTCCTGCTGGTCCTGGCCGGCTGCAGCACAACGTCGTCCTACGAAGGTGCGGATTTCTCCGCCTCCGCGCAGTGCCGCATGCAATGCCAGGCCAGCTATCGCAGCTGCATGGCCCAGAACGATTCGCTCGGCAGTCGCCAGAGCAATTGCGAGCAGCAGGTGGTGCCGGCGCCGGACAAGCGCTGCAAGGACGTTGCCAACCCCGAACTGCGCCGTTCCTGTGAACTGAAGGCGCATGACTGCACGATGCGCGCGCCGATGATGTCCTGT
The DNA here is from genome assembly GCF_032911525.1 of Stenotrophomonas veracruzanensis. Lineage (NCBI taxonomy): Bacteria > Pseudomonadati > Pseudomonadota > Gammaproteobacteria > Lysobacterales > Lysobacteraceae > Stenotrophomonas > Stenotrophomonas veracruzanensis. The sequence continues at coordinate 28,668 of NZ_JAWJTI010000013.1, read as the reverse complement.
GGCGAACGCCGCGATGCCTGCATGAGCAGTTGCGGCTGAGCGGCGACAGCCGGTGTGGGCGCATAATCGGTCGATCCATCCACACAGGACCCGCGCATGAGCACCACGCTGTATGGTTCAACCAGCACCGCCGCCCTGGTGGTGCATTGGCTGCTGATCGAGCTGGGCATCGAGCACGAACTGGTGCTGCTGGATTTCGACGCGCGCGAGCACAAGTCAGCGCAGTACCTGGCACTGAATCCGGCCGGTGTGGTGCCGACGCTGCTCATCGATGGCCTGGTACTGACCGAAGCGGCGGCCATTGCGTTGTACCTGGCTGATCGCCATCCGGACGCCAACCTGCTGCCCGCACTGGGCACGCCGCAGCGCGCCGATGCCTACCGCTGGATGTTCTGGTGTGCCAATACGCTGCAGCCGGCCTATCGCGCCTGGTTCTATCCGCATGAGGTGGCGGGCGAGGCGAACGTCGAGGCGAGTCGCGAGATGGCCCGTCAGCGCCTTGAAGCGGCCTGGCAGCGTGTGGCCACGCACCTGCAGGCGCATGGCCCTTACCTGCTGGGCACCACGCCCTGCGTGGTCGACTACATGCTGGTGATGCTGATGCGCTGGTCGCGCAACATGCCGAAGCCCAGCGACACCTGGCCGGAGCTCAAGGCGCATGCCACGTCGATGAAGGCGCGCCCGGCGTTCGCCGAGGTGTACCGCCGCGAAGGCATCACCGACTGGCGGTAACCTGTTCTGTAGAGCCGAGCCATGCTCGGCTGCTGTTCGCGTGCAGTCCATGATTGCAGCCGAGCATGGCTCGGCGCTACCAACGCAGTGCGGGTTACAGGATCTCCAGCACCGTTTCGGGCGGGCGGCACAGCCGCGTGCCCTTGTCCGTGCGCACCACGGGGCGGTTGATCAGGCGGGGATGTTCGGCCATCGCGGCCAGCAGCGTGGCCTCGTCCGCATCTTCCAGGCCCAGTTCGGCGAACTGCGCTTCCTTGCTGCGCACCAGATCACGCGCGCTCAACCCGGATTCGGCCAGTACCTGGCGCAGTGTGGCCACATCGGGTGGATTGCCGAGGTACTCGATCACCTCCGGCTCAAAGCCTGCATCGCGAATCAGCTTCAATGCGCCGCGTGAATTGCTGCAGGCCGGGTTGTGCCAGATCGTCACGTCCATCAGAACCACTCCAGCAGGGACACGCCCACGCCCACGTAGGTAGCCTTGTGGTTGTAGTCGATCAGGCTTTCGCCGTAGCCGTCGAAGACCTGCACATGGCCGCGCAGCAGGTTGCTGATCGGGAAGCCGTAGTCCAGCTGCAGGGCGCCGTGCGAGCGGCTGCCGGTGCGCAGCGAATGGCGCGCCATCAAAGAGACTTCGTGGCCGTTGCGGTTCCAGGTCAGGGTCGCGTCACCGCGGCCCATGTAATCCTCGATGTCCGGGTTGTTGTCGTCGCTGCGCGTCTCGGGAATGCGGTACCACGGCCGCAGCACCAGCGCCCAGTTCTCACGGTCCAGGCCGATGTTGAGCATCACCCGGTTCCAGCTGCGCGACAGCGGATCAGCGCGGCCATTGGACTGGTGGTTCAGCGCGATGCCGGTCATGCGCCCGCGCCAGCCACCGATCGAATAGCCGTTGCGGAACACCATCATCACTTCCGGCTCGTAATTGGTTTCGCGGAACGGGCGCGAATCCTCGCCGTTGTAGGCCTGCCAGCGCGAGCTCTGGGTGTAGCCGGCCCAGATATCGCCGTTGTCACCGAACAGGTTCTCGGCGATCTTGGTCTTGAAGCTGATCTGGAACTTCAGTTCGGCACTGTCCAGCACCTGCGGCGTGGTGACCGTGTTTGCCGGGTTCGGCGAATGCGGCGTGGTGTTGCGGTCGCTGGTCCAGAACGCCGGCAGCAGGTACACCGGCTTGTAGGCACGCAGCTGGAATGGACCCAGCTTGGAGTCTTCGGCCAGTTCCCAGCGGCTGTCCAGCAACGAACCACGGCCGGCGTTGGCCAGTGCGCTGTCCGGTGTTGCCGGACGGAACAGGTCGCTGACCCGTTCGCGCAGTTTCTCTTCGCCCTGGCTCACGCGTGCGGTCTGGCGCTCTTCGCGACGGGCCTGCGCGGCCGCCTCGGCAGCGGCGTCGGCAGCGGCCGTGGCCTGCGGGGTGTGCGCGAACAGGCGGTCATAGCAGGCCAGGCGCGCCGCGTCGGTGGTGATGGCCGCGCAAGCGGCCGGCGAGGTGTCGGTGCTGGGCACGAACTCCTGCGCGGCCAGCGGAGCACTGGCCAGGGCCAGCGCCAGCGGCGCAAGGCGGGGAAGCAGCGAGGGGAGGGTCATTCCAGCAGGCCCTTCGGTGACTATGGGGATCGCACAGTGTGGCGGCTGCACCGCATCGCGGCCAGCCCCACGGTTTATGCACGGCCACTGCGTGCGTGTGGCGTGAAGGCTGCGCCGCTCACAGGAACCAGGCGAAGGCGAACAGCCCCAGCATCGCGATCACCACCGCCAGTTTCAGCGCCAGGCCGAGCAGGATGCCGAGCCAGGTGGCCAGGCCGACCTTGGTCGAGCGGCCCAGCTCGCGGGTGTGCCAATACTCGCCGAGCAGGGCGCCGATCAGCGGACCGGCGAACAAACCGATCGGCATGAAGAACAGGCCGACGATGCTGCCGACGAACGTACCCCATAGCGCCTTCCGGCTGGCGCCCACCCGTTGCGCGCCCACCACTGTGGCCAGCACGTCCGCCAGCAGTGAGAGCACGGTCAGTACAGCCAGTACGACGAGGGTTGGCCAGCCCACATGGACGAAGCCGTCGGCCCACGCTGCCAGCAGCAGTCCGATGAACACCAGCGGGACCCCGGGCAGGGCCGGAAGAATGATTCCGGCGATGCCGACGAGGACAAAAATGACCGCTAGCAGATATAAGATGAATGAGAGTCCCATGCTGTCCCGTATGGTGGTCGTTTTGGGGTTGACAGTGAAAGATTTTGCCAGTTGATTTTTCGTTTTGGGCGGGTTAAGTTGCAGTCGCTGAGCTTGGCAAGGTCACCGTGGATCGTGGCCTGATGAAGCAAGATCTTCCCGATCCGCTGCATCGATGCACCTCGCTTCCCCCTTGCTTGTCAGCCGCCCACCAGGCGTTTCCAACAACAAGAGAGAGTCAAAGGGAGTTAGTGAGATGGCTGATCGCGAGACCGGTACCGTAAAGTGGTTCAATGATGCGAAGGGCTTCGGCTTCATCAGCCGGCAGAATGGCGAGGACGTGTTCGTGCACTTCCGCGCCATCGAGACCCAGGGCTTCAAGAGCCTCAAGGAAGGCCAGACTGTGAGCTTCGAAGTCGTGCAGGGCCAGAAGGGTCTGCAGGCTGACAAGGTGCAGCCGGTGTAATACCCGCCGCCTGTCGGCATGAAAAAGGCCCGCGCAAGCGGGCCTTTTTCTTTGCGCATGGCCCGGTGCGGATCAGCGCAGGATGACCTTGCCGTTGACCACGCGCACGTAGGTGTTCTCGCGGATGCCACCGAGGTCGCGCTGGTTCACCACGATGGTGCGGCCATCGTCCATGCGCACGCTGATGTCGTAGGTATCGCTGGTCACGTTCTTCTGGATCTGGTTGCCGGCCAGCGCGCCACCTACCGCGCCTGCGGCGGCGGCGATGTTCTTGTTGCCGCGGCTGCCGCCGGTGTGGTCGGAGATCTCATGGCCGGCCACGGCGCCGACGATGCCGCCGAGGATGGCGCCGGTAGCGCTGGGGGCGGTACGGCCGGACTGTACGGTGCTGATGCGGGTGACGATGCCGCAGTCGGCGCAGCGGCCCTGGTTGTAGCCACCATTGTTGCCGTAGCCGCCATTGTTGTAGCCGTTGTTGTAGCCACCACCGCCGTAGCCGGGTGAGGTGGCACAGCCTGCCAGGGCGAGGGTAGCGATGGCGCTGGCGGCAATGAGCTGGATCTTCATGGGGCGTCTCCTGGCCGTGAAGGCGGGTGTCTGGGGTGGTACTGCGTCATGCAGCAGGGTGGACGAATCCTCTCCTTTCGAACGTGAACGACGCGCCAACCATGCGTGCCTTGCCCGGCTGCAGGATGAATGCGGCTCAGCGGAAGTCCTGGTGGCATGCGCGGCAGTCGGCCTGCACCGTTTCCACCACCTGGGCCAGTGCCTTGCAGTCGCTGGGCGGAGACGCCAGCGCGGCGTTGAGGTTGCCGCGCAGCTGGCTGGCGTGCTGCTGGAACTGCGCGTTGTCCTTCAGCCCGGGAAAGGCCAGATCCAGATCATTGGACAGCAGGCGTACGGCCTGCAGGCGCGGCACGCTGTCGGCCAGGCTGCAGCGGTTCTGCTGCTGAGCCTGCTGCAGCAGCTCTGATTGTCGCTGCATGACCTGCATCAGGCTGTCCGGGAACGGGTCGCGGCGCGCCTGCAGGGCGCGGCCCACCATGACCGTGGCGATCAGGCCGATCAGCAGCCCCAGGCACAGCACGAACAGATAGCGGTAGGCGGTGGACGGGCGGCGGGGCGGGCTGGCGTTCATGGCGGGCTCTCCGGGCGTGCAACGGTGGGTTCGATGCCGGTGCGCTGCAGGCGCCGACGCCTGCACGTTAAAATAGCCGGATGAACGAACAGGTCAAACAACGCTTCGCCGGCATCGAACGGCTGTATGGCGTGGGTGCGCTCGAGCGCCTGCAGGGCAGCCGCGTGGCGGTGGTGGGCATGGGGGGTGTCGGCTCATGGGTGGTGGAAGCGCTGGCGCGCTCCGCGGTCGGTCACCTGACCCTGATCGATGCCGATGACATCTGCGTGTCCAATACCAACCGGCAGCTGCCGGCGATGGAAGGCAACTACGGCCGCAACAAGGCCGAGGCGATGGTCGAGCGCTGCCGCGCGATCAACCCGGACATCGACGTTGATGCGGTGCAGGCGTTCCTGACGGTGTCCAACATGGCCGAGCTGCTGGACCGGGGCTTCGATCTGGTGATCGACGCCTGTGACAGCTTCCGGGTCAAGGTCGAGACGATTGCGTGGTGCCGCCGCCGCAAGCTGCCACTGCTGACCGTCGGCGCCGCCGGTGGCCGTACCGATCCCACCCTGGTGCGGATCCGCGATGTCTCGCGCACCGAGCACGATGCCATGCTGGCGCTGATCCGCAAAAAGCTGCGCAGCGAGTTCAATTTTCCGAAGAACGCCAAGCGCTATTTCGGTGTGCCGGCGGTGTATTCGCTGGAGAACGTGAAGTACCCGCAGGCTGATGGCAGCGTCTGTGGCATCCGCCCGAACCTCGGTGCCGATGCGGCACTGAAACTGGACTGTGGCGCAGGCCTGGGCGCGGCGACCCACATCACTGGCGCGTTCGCCTTCGCAGCGGTGGGCAAGGCATTGGAAATGCTGCTGGAGCCGAAGAAGGTGAAGGCCGAAGTGGTCGAGGATCACGCCGACGCGTGAGGGTAGTGCCGGCCGCTGGCCGGCAACTGCGCTGATCGAATCATTCCGGAGTTGCCGGCCAGCGGCCGGCACTACCCTCAGTTTGCCGGCAGCGCGAACAGCCGCCGCGCATTCTCCGTCGTGGCCTGCGCCACCGCGTCCAGATCCATCCCGCGCAGCGCGGCCACGTGGCGGGCGATGACCGCCAGCCGCGCCGGTTCGTTGCGCTGGCCGCGGATGCCGGCGTCAGGCTGGTCGGGCGCGTCGGTCTCCAGCAGCAGTTGTTCCAGCGGCATTTCGCGCACCAGCCGCTGCAGGCGCTGCGCGCGGTCGTAGGTCAACGGGCCGCCGAGCCCGAGCAGGAAGCCCTGCCTGTGCAGTTGCGCCGCCTGTTCCGGACTGCCGGAAAAGCTGTGCACCACGCCGCGCAGGCTGCCGACGCGACGGATCGCGGCGATCACCGCATCCACCGCACGCCGTGCATGCACGACCACAGGCAGTTCGTACTCACGGGCCAGTTCCAGCTGACCGACGAAGTACGCCTGCTGCGCCTCGGCATCCAGGCCTTCGGCAAAGAAGTCCAAGCCGCATTCGCCGATCGCGCAGGGGCGTTCGCGCTCGATCCACTCGCGCAGCAGCGGCAGGTGGCCGGGCCGGTGCTCGGCCAGGAACATCGGGTGCAGGCCATAGGCCGGGTACAGTCCCGGTGCCTGCCTGCAGACCTCGCGCAGCTTCGGCCAGCTGCCAGCGGTCACCGCCGGCACCACCTGCAGCCGCACGCCAGCGGCCTGCGCGCGTGCGATCACGGCGGCGCGGTCACTGTCGAACTCGTCGGCATCGAGGTGGCAGTGGCTGTCGACCAGCAGGCTCAACGCTGTTCCAGCGGTGGTGGCGTGGCAGCGTTGCGGCGCTTCCAGTTCGCCAGCAGCAGGGTGCCGAAGCCCAATACCAGCTCATCGACGAACGGAATCGGGTCCGGGATGAACAGGGTCAGCGCGAACAGGCCGGCGGTGAGCTTGAACAGGGTGGGGTAGCGCAGCCGGCGTGCCCATTGCAGTACCGGCAACAGCATCGGGTTGGCCATGGCGGGAATCCTCCTGGGGAATATGCAAACGCTACCACGGGCCCAGCATTTCCCGATGCTGAATGGGTTACAGCAATGAGCAGGAAATGTGGAGATTCCGTTCAGGCAGCGCATGCTGCAATCTGGCCCGAGAACGTTGCGGATGGTCCGCAAGGAGCAGGTCATGAAAAGCACAACTACAACTGTCCTGGTCGCAGCGGGCGCGCTGCTGGTCGGTGGCATCGCCACCGCCGCCTTCATGAAGAGTGGCGGCACGTCGCCCGATTCCATCAGCGCCGGAACCCCCAATGGCGAATCGCGCCTCGTTGACGGCAATGCCGCTGACGACGGCGCACGTGGTGACAAGCTGGACCCCTCCGCGCCGCGCGGGCTTGAATATGCCGATGTTCTGAAGGTCGACCCGATCACCGAGAAGCAGAAGGCCTATGCCACCGTGATCGGCACCGATGCGGTGCGTGAGACCTCCACCACCCAGACCCCTCATGAAGTCTGCCAGGACGTGACGGTGCAGGAGCGCCTGCCGGAACGTGACGGCAACGTCGGCGGCACCGTGGTCGGTGCCGTGGTGGGTGGCCTGCTGGGCAACCAGGTCGGCGGCGGCAACGGCAAGAAGGCCGCGACCGCAGCCGGTGCCGTGGCGGGTGGCTTCATCGGCAATCAGATCGACAAGCGCCATGTGGGTGGCCGCGTGGTCAACCGCACCGAGCGCCAGTGCCACACCGAGACCGCGACCTCCGAGTCGAGCCGCGTTACCGGCTACAACGTGACCTATCGCAACGAGGACGGCACCACCGGCACCATGCGCATGGCCAGCAAGCCGGGCAACCGCATTGCCATGGGTACCAACGACGTAGTGAAGGGCTACAACGTGACCTACCGCTACGACGGCGCCGAGAAGACCGTGCGCATGGACAACAAGCCGGCCAGCGATCGCCTGCCGGTGGTCGATGGCCAGCTGGTCACGCAGACCGCTGCCGCCGGAGCCACTGCGGCCACCACGCGCCAGTAATCCAGACGCAGCATGCAGTACCCGACGGGCCGGCTCATGCCGGCCCGTTTCGTTGCAGCCGGCAGAATTCATCCGCGTGGGGCGCCAATCCACCATCATGGACGCTCCTTTCGACACGGAGCCGGCATGAGCATCTTCGACCTGCGCATTGAAACCGAACGCCTGATCCTGCGCCCGCTGCTGCGCGAGGACTACGAGCCGTATCTGGCGTTCTGCGCTGACGAGGAAACGATGCGCACCCTCGGTGGCGTGCAGCCGCCGTCGGTGGCCTGGCGTGGCTTCTGCAGCCTGGCTGGCGCCTGGCAGTTGTTCGGCTTCTCGATGTTCAGCGTGATCGAGAAATCCAGCGGCGAATGGATCGGACGGATGGGCCCGTGGCAGCCGCAGGACTGGCCCGGTACCGAAGTGGGCTGGGGCATCCGTCATGCCAGCTGGGGCAGGGGCTATGCGCCGGAGGCGGCGGTCGCCGCGATCGACTGGGCGTTCGACACGCTGGGATGGGACGAAGTGATCCATACCATCGCCGAGAACAACGACAACTCGCGGGCGGTCGCGCGCAAGCTCGGCAGCACGATGCTGCGCATGGGGGAGTTGCCAGCGCCGTACAACGACAAGCCGATGCAGATCTGGGGCCAGTCGCGCGCGCAGTGGCGACAGCGCCGTTCGCCGTTGTAGAGCCGAGCCCGCCATGCTGCACCCGCGCTTGGCATTCACAGACGCGCTTGCCAGACTGCACGCAGCCGGCCGCCGGCCGGATGTGATGGAGCAGGCAATGGTGGAAGAGCGCGTCCCGCTGACGGTGCATGGCATGTCGGTCTCGGGCAATTGCCACAAGGTCCGCCTGCTGCTGGAGCAGCTCGGCAGCCGTTACCGCTGGGTGGAGGTGGACAGTGCCCACGGCCAGACCCATACCCCCGAATTCCTGGCGCTCAACCCGAATGCCAAGGTGCCGCTGATCGTCCGCGACGATGGCCGCGTGCTGACCGAATCCAACGCGATCCTGTTCTGGCTGGCCGAAGGCACGCCGTACCTGCCCACCGATGGCTGGGAGCGCGCGCAGGCGTTGAGCTGGATGTTCTTCGAGCAGTACACGCACGAGCCGTGCGTGGCAGTGGCGCGCTTCATCCGCGGCTGGACCGCACCCGATTCGCCGCGCCGCGCCGAACTGCCGCGCCTGCATGAACGCGCCGCCACCGCGCTGGCGGTGATGGAGCAGCACCTGCGCCAGGCGCAGTGGTTCACCGGCAGCGGATACGGCATTGCCGATATCGCCCTGTTTGCCTATACCGATGTGGCGGGCGAGGGCGGCATCAGCCTGGAGCCGTTCCCGGAAGTTCGCGCCTGGCTGCAGCGCGTGCGTGAGCAGCCGCGCTTCCTGCCGATGCCGGCAGTGACCGCCGAAGTGCGCTCGCGTTTCGAGGCCGCGTGACTCTCACCAGGGTGACCCCCACAGGGTAGCGCCGGGCCATGCCCGGCGGAATGCAACAACGACACGGAGGGTGTTCGATGTTCGCTGTGGTTCCAGATCCGATTCCCGCACGCATGCGCACGCTCAACCGCGCCGAGGTATGCGACGTCAACTTCCTCGATGCGGTGCGTGGCTGGCGCGGCACCCCGCGACCGCGCCCGGCACCGGACGCGCCGATCCTGCCGGGCAGCACGCTCAGCGCTGCGGCCTTCGGTGAACTGTTCGAGTCGCAGCTGGCCAGCCGCCAGCTGGACCTGATGGCACGCGTGCTGCGCGTGCAGAACAAGGTCTTCTACACCATCGGTTCCTCCGGCCACGAAGGCAACGCGCTGCTGGCGCGGGCCTGCCGGCATACCGATCCAGCGTTCCTGCACTATCGCTCCGGTGCTTTCATGGCCGAGCGTTCGCGCCAGGTGCCGGGCATCGATCCGCTGCGCGATGCCGCACTGTCCTTCGCCGCCAGCGCGGATGATCCGGCCAGTGGTGGCCGCCACAAGGTGTGGGGCAGCAAGCCATTGTGGGTGCTGCCGCAGACCTCGACGATTGCTTCGCACCTGCCGAAGGCGCTGGGCACCGCGCTGGCCATCGAGAGTGGCAAGCGGCTGGGGCAGGTGCTGCCGATTCCCGCCGACAGCATCGTGCTGTGCTCGTTCGGGGATGCCTCGGCCAACCATGCCACCGCGCAGACCGCATTCAATACCGCGATGTGGTCGGCCTACCAGAAGCTGCCGGCGCCGGTCCTGTTCGTCTGCGAGGACAACGGTCTGGGCATCTCTGTGAAGACGCCGGAAGGCTGGATTGCCGAGCGCTTCAGCCGCCAGCCGGGGCTCGACTATTTCTTCGCCGATGGGCTGGACCTGGCCACCGGACACGCCCAGGTGCAGGCCGCGGTGGAACACTGCCGGCGCACGCGGCGGCCGACCTTCCTGCATCTGCGTACCACGCGCCTGATGGGCCACGCCGGCACCGACTTTGAAGTGGAATGGCGCGCGCTGCCGGAGCTGTGCGCGGCCGAGGCGCAGGATCCGCTTCTGCGCTCGGCGCAGATCGCGATGGAATCGGGCTGGATGGATGCGGCCGCCATCGAAGTGGCCTACGAAACGATGCGCGCGCGCTGCATGGCGGCGGCTGCCGACGCCGAAGGCCGCCCGACGCTGCAGTCGCTGCAGGAAGTGATGGCGCCGCTGGCGCCGTACACGCCATCGGCGGTGCAGGCCGAAGCACGCCGCGAGGTGTCCGCCGAGAGGCGCGAAGCACTGTATGGCGGCGCCGACGCACTACCGGAGCGACAGGCACCACGGCACCTCGCCATCCAGATCAACCACGGCCTGCAGGAGCTGCTGGCGAAGTATCCGCAGAGCCTGCTGTTCGGCGAGGACGTCGCGCAGAAGGGCGGTGTCTACACCGTCACCAAGGATCTGCTGCGCCGCTTCGGCCCACGCCGGGTGTTCAACACCCTGTTGGACGAAACCATGATCCTGGGCATGGCGCAGGGCCTGGCCAACATGGGCATGCTGCCGATTCCGGAGATCCAGTACCTGGCCTACCTGCACAACGCCATCGACCAGCTGCGTGGCGAAGCCTGTTCACTGCAGTTCTTCTCCAATGACCAGTACCGCAACCCGATGCTGGTGCGGGTGGCCGGGCTGGGTTACCAGAAGGGCTTCGGCGGCCACTTCCACAACGATAATTCGATCACGGCGCTGCGCGACATTCCCGGCCTGGTGGTCGGTTGCCCGTCGCGTGGCGACGATGCGGTGATGATGCTGCGCACGCTGGCGGCGCTGGCCCGGGTGGATGGACGTGTGGCGGTGTTCCTGGAGCCGATCGCGCTGTACATGAGCAAGGACCTGCATGAGCCGGGCGATGGCCAGTGGCTGTTCGACTACCCGGCCCAGGGCCAGGCGCTGGTACCGGGCGAGGGGCGGGTCTATGCGCCGGAGGCAGGCGACCTGGTGGTCTACACCTATGGCAACGGCGTGCCGATGGCGCTGCGCGCGGCGCGGGCGATCGAGCAGCAGCTGGGCTGGCAGGTGCGGGTGGTCGACCTGCGCTGGCTGGTGCCACTGGATGCAGGCTTCATCGCCAGCCAGGCGGCCAGTGCACGGCGCGTGTTGGTGCTGGACGAGGGTCGCCACAGTGGCGGGGTGGGCGAGGGCGTGGTGACCGCACTGGTCGAGGCCGGTTTCGGCCATCTGCCGCTGCGCAGGGTCTGCGGTGCCGATACCTATACCCCGCTGGCGGGGGCAGCAATGTTCGGGCTTCCAAGCGACAATGCGGTGATTGGCGCCGCCCTTGAACTGGCGCAGGAACCTTGATGCATGTGTGGATTGGCGGGAATGTTGTTGCCGGCGCCTGTGGCGTCGGCCGAGGTGCTGCAGGCGCAGGTCCTGGCCATGGGCGAGGCGCTGCACCACCGCGGGCCGGATGATGGCGGCAGCTGGGTCGATGCCGGGGCAGGCATCGCGCTGGCGCACCGCCGGCTGAGCATTCTCGACCTGTCGCCGCTGGGCCACCAGCCGATGGCCTCGTCCGATGGTCGCTACGTGATGGCCTACAACGGCGAGGTCTACAACTTCGCCGCCCTGCGCGCCGAACTGGAGCCGCTGGGGCACACCTTCCGTGGCCACTCCGATACCGAGGTGCTGCTGGCAGCGATCCTGCAATGGGGCATCGAGGACACCCTGCAGCGCTGCAACGGCATGTTTGCCATCGCGCTGTGGGACCGCCAGGAGCAGTGCCTGTGGCTGGCCCGTGATCGCGTCGGCAAGAAGCCGCTGTACTACGGCTGGGCCGGTGACACTCTGGTGTTCGGTTCCGAGCTGAAGGCGCTGTGGCAGCACCCGGCCTTCGACAACGACATCGACCGCGATGCACTGACCCTGTTGCTGCGGTTGGACTACATTCCGGCCCCGCACAGCATCCACCAGCGCTGCTACAAGCTGATGCCGGGCCGCGTGCTGCGACTGGATGCCGAAGCCGTAGCGGCGGGTGCATCGGCGCACCGCCCGGAACAGGCGCAGCGCCCCTACTGGGATGCGCGTGCACGCATGCAGGCGGCGTTGGCCGCGCCGTTCCAGGGCCGCATCGAGGAAGCCGAGGAGCAGCTGGACGGGCTGTTGCGGGACGCGGTGGCGCTGCGCATGGTGGCCGACGTGCCGGTGGGCGTGTTCCTGTCAGGTGGCACCGATTCGTCGCTGGTGGCCGCGCTGATGCAGGCACAGAGCGGACAGCCGGTGCACAGCTTCAGTATCGGCTTCACCGGTTCGGGCCACGACGAGGCGCCGTTGGCCAGGGAACTGGCTGCGCATCTGGGCTGTGACCACACCGAACTCTACGTCAGCGGTGCCGATGCATTGGCGGTGGTGCCGCAGTTGCCGGCAATGTTCGACGAACCCTTCGCCGATGCCTCGCAGGTGCCGACCGCACTGGTCGCCCGCCTGGCGCGGCAGGGCGTGACCGTCGCGCTGTCCGGCGATGGTGGCGACGAGCTGTTCTTCGGCTATACCCGCTATGTGCGCGCGCTGCGCAACTGGCAGATGCTGGGCCGTGTGCCGGGGCCGCTGCGGCGCTGGATGGGCGCACGCTCCCAGCAGCAGGGCGAGGCCTCGCGTACCGGCGGCCTGGCCGCGCTGTTGGCCGAGTCCGGCGCGCGTGGCATCGGCGACGTGTACCGCAACCGCATCTCGCGCTGGCGCGACCCGGCGGCGGCAGTGCCCGGGGCGCAGGCCGCGGGCAGCTTCTATGACCTGGCCGACCCGTTGCACGGTGCCGGCACACCGGCCGACGCGATGATGCTGGCCGATTACGTGACCTACCTTCCGGATGACCTGTTGTGCAAGGTCGACCGCACCTCGATGGCGGTCAGCCTGGAAGCACGTGCGCCGCTGCTGGATTCACGCGTGGCCGAGTTCGCCTGGTCGCTGCCGCTGGGCTTCAAGCGCAGTGAAACCACCAGCAAGGTGCTGCTCAAGCGCGTGCTGGGCCGTTATGTGCCGCAGTCGATGGTGCACCGGCCCAAGCGTGGCTTCGGCGCGCCGGTCAGTGACTGGCTGAAGGGAGACCTGCGGCCATGGGCCGAAGACCTGCTGCAGCCGGCGCGGCTGGAGCGGGAGGGCGTGCTGTCGGCGGCTGCGGTACAGCCGCTGTGGCAGCAGTTCCTCGGCGGCCAGCGCAAGTGGCATACCCATCTGTGGAACGTGCTGATGTTCCAGGCCTGGCAGGCACATTGGCGGCAGGTGCGTGCGGGCGTGACGGGCGGCTGATCTTCACCGGTCTGCAAGGGCCCGGCGACTAGGCTGGGTCTCCCGCACCATGAGGAGAATGTCCCGATGTCCGTCCCCACCATCGCCGTGTTCGTCGGCAGCCTGCGCAAGGAGTCCTGCAACCGCAGGCTGGCCCACGCGCTGGAGAAGATCGCCGGCGACCGTGCACGCTTCCAGTACGTGCAGATCGGTGATCTGCCGCTCTACGACCAGGATTTCGATGGCCAGTACCCGCCGCAGGGCACCCGGCTGAAGGATCAGGTGCGCGCCGCCGACGCGGTGCTGTTCGTGACCCCCGAATACAACCGGTCGGTGCCGGGCGTGCTGAAGAACGCCATCGATATCGGCTCGCGCCCGTATGGCGACAGTGCGTTTGCCGGCAAGCCCGCGGCGGTGATCGGCGCCTCCATCGGCCAGATCGGCACCGCCGTGGCCCAGCAGCACCTGCGCAACAGCCTGGCCTTCCTGGACATGCACGTGCTCGGCCAGCCCGAGGCGTTCATTCATTTCAAGGACGGCCTGATCGATGCCGATGGCACGATCCACAACGAAGGCACGCAGAAATTCCTGCAGGGCTATGTGGACCGCTTCCTGGCGCTGATCGCGGTTCACGTCAAGGGCGATTGACGCCAGCGGTTGCCACCCCCATCTGCGATAATGCCCGCTCGGGTGCCGCAACGGCGCCCGTCGCAGGCAGTGCGACGCCCCCACGCCAATCTGGCCAGGCACCGGCGGATATCCCCCGTTTCTCCACGGCTTATCCACAGCCTTGTCCATGGCCGCCGGGGTCGGCGCATGCCTACACTCGTCCGGCCCACTTTTGCAGGAAACACCGCAGCATGTCCGCTCGCCCCGGCTTCCGTTCCAACCGCAGAGAGCGCGGTGATGGCTTCGATCGCGATCGCGACGAGTCGCGCATCGACCAGTTGCGGGTACCGCCACATTCGGTGGAAGCCGAGCAGGCGGTGCTGGGTGGCCTGATGCTGGCCCCGGAGGCCTACGACCGGGTCAACGACCAGCTGACCGAAGGTGATTTCTACCGCCGCGACCATCAGATGATCTATCGCGCGATCCGCGAGCTGTCCGAGCGCGAGCGGCCGTTCGATGCGGTGACCCTGGGCGAGTGGTTCGAATCGCAGGGCAAGATGGAACTGGTGGGCGATGGTGCCTATCTGATCGAGCTGGCCAGTACCACGCCGTCGGCAGCCAACATCGTGGCCTACGCCGAGATCGTGCGTGACAAGGCGGTGCTGCGGCAGCTGATCCAGGTGGGCACCGACATCGTCAACGATGGTTTCCAGCCCGAGGGCCGTGAGAGCAGCGAGCTGCTGGCGTCGGCGGAAAAGAGCGTGTTCGCCATCGCCGAACAGGGCGCACGCGGCCGTACCGATTTCGTGGCGATGCCCGGTGCCCTGAAGGATGCCTTCGAAGAGCTGCGCAGCCGCTTCGAGAACGGCGGCAACATCACCGGCCTGCCGACCGGCTACAACGATTTCGATGCGATGACCTCCGGCCTGCAGCCGACCGACCTGATCATCCTTGCCGCGCGCCCGGCCATGGGCAAGACCACCTTCGCACTGAACATCGCCGAGTACGCGGCGATCAAGTCGAAGAAGGGCGTGGCGGTGTTCTCGATGGAAATGTCGGCATCGCAGCTGGCGATGCGCCTGATTTCCTCCAACGGCCGCATCAACGCGCAGCGCCTGCGTACCGGCCAGCTGGAAGACGAGGACTGGAGCCGCGTCACCAGCGCGATCAAGATGCTGAAGGAAACCAAGATCTTCATCGACGACACGCCCGGCGTGTCGCCGGAAGTGCTGCGTTCCAAGTGCCGCCGGCTCAAGCGCGAGCATGACCTGGGCCTGGTGGTGATCGACTACCTGCAGCTGATGAGCGTGCCGGGCAACAGCGAGAACCGCGCGACCGAAATCTCGGAGATCTCGCGTTCGCTGAAGGGCCTGGCCAAGGAACTGCACGTGCCGGTGATCGCGCTGTCGCAGCTCAACCGCTCGCTGGAAACACGTACCGACAAGCGTCCGGTGATGGCCGACCTTCGCGAATCGGGCGCAATCGAGCAGGATGCGGACATGATCGTCTTCATCTACCGCGATGATTACTACAACAAGGAAAATTCGCCGGACAAGGGCCTGGCCGAGATCATCATCGGCAAGCACCGTGGTGGCCCGACCGGTTCGTGCAAGCTGAAGTTCTTCGGCGAATACACCCGCTTCGACAACCTGGCCCACGATTCGGTCGGCTCGTTCGAGTAACAGGCGTGCCGGCCGCTGGCCGGCAACCACCCCACGGCCGGCAAACCATTCAAAACGCCAATCTTCCGTATGTGGCGTGTAAATGACATGTAACGCGACGCTTCTACGATTCCGCCGCTGCTGCCCTTCGACGCCGCCCTTCGGCGTCCAGCGTGCCCGAGGAATCCGCCCCCATGCCGTCCCACGCTCCGCCCCGCCGCAATCTGCTGGCCCTGCTGGTCTGTGCTTCGCTGCCGTCGCTGGCTGTCGCTGAAACCGCCCCCGCCATCGACACACCGTCGGCCACCACGCTCGATTCGATCTCGGTGATCGGCCGCGGCGAAGCCCGCCAGGTGCAGCGCGTGACCGCCGAGGACATGAAGATCCTGCCGCCGGGTGCCAACCCGCTGAAGCTGCTGGCGACCAAGCCGGGTGTGCATTTCGAATCGGCCGACGCCACCGGTGCCTACGAATGGTCCACCACCATCAGCCTGCGTGGCTTCAACCAGAACCGCCTGGGCTACACCCTTGATGGCATCCCGCTGGGCAACATGGCCTACGGCAACAGCAACGGCCTGCACATCAGCCGCGCGGTGATCAGTGAGAACCTGGGCGGTGCGGAGGTCTCCACCGGCATTGGCGCGCTGGGTACGCCGTCCACCAGCAACCTTGGCGGCGTGTTCCAGTTCTACTCGATCGATCCGTCCACTGAATACGGCGTGGTTCTGGCACAGGGCTTCGGCAGCGACAATGCGCGCCGCAGCTATGCGCGCCTCGACACCGGCGACCACCAGGGCTTTGCGGCCTACCTGTCCGGCGCGTACTCGGAAGGTGACAAGTGGAAGGGCAAGGGCTCGCAGGAGCTGAAGCAGTTCAACGGCAAGGCCACCTACAACTTCGGAACGGACAGCAGGATCACCGCGCTGTTCAACGGCTCGCGCCGCGTCGAGGCCGATTACCAGGACCTGTCGCTGGAGATGATCGATCGCCTCGGCTGGGACTGGGACAACTACGCGCCGGACTGGGAACGCGCGGTTGCCGCGGCACGCGGAAAGTACACGGGTGGCGTCAACAGCCCGTGGGACGCGTACTACTCCGGCCACGGCCTGCGCAACGATGACCTGTCCAGCATCGCCGGCGATTTCGGCCTGAGCGATTCGATGCGGTTGAAGGTGAATGTCTACAACCACAGCAACCGTGGACAGGGCCACTGGTTCAGCCCGTCCAATCCATCCAACCCGGGCACCAGCCGCCAGATCCCGATCTCGATCCGCACCACCGAGTATGCGATCGACCGCACCGGTGTGACCTCGGCGTTCACCTGGAACGTCGGTGGCCACGAACTGGAAGCCGGCCTCTGGTACGAGGACAACGGCCACAGCGTGCAGCGCAACTTCTACTACATCGACGGCCCGATCACCGACGACTTCTTCCTGCGCAACCCGGATCAGCGCGTGTGGCACCAGCGCTACACCACCATCACCCGCCAGTTCTACGTGCAGGACCGCTTCCGCCTGTTCGATGACCGCCTGACCATCGACATCGGCGCCAAGTCGCCGCACACCCGCACCAGCGTGCGCACGCCGCTGGGCAGCTATGCCAACAACAGCAGCCTGACCTCGAAGAAGGGCCTGCTGCCGCAGGCCGGCTTCAACTTCAAGCTCAACGAAGGCAACGAGATCTTCGGTTCGTTCGCCAAGAACGTGGCCGCGTACGCGCTGGGCGTGGGCAGCCCGTTCAACGTGCCGCAGGCCGCGTTCGACGCCAGCGCGCAGAGCCTGAAGCCGGAACAGTCGCGCACCATCGAACTGGGCTGGCGCGGCTATGGCCAGGGCTATGAAGCCTCGGTGGCGGTGTACGATGTCAAGTTCGACAACCGCCTGCTGGCCATCGCGCAGTGCGTGGGCATCCTCGGTTGCCCGGCGCTGTTCTCCAACGTGGGTTCGGTGACCAGCCGCGGCGCCGAGGCGACCCTGCAGCTGAAGCCGATGCAGGACCTGACTTGGTCCAACGCACTGTCGTGGAATGACAGCACCTACGACAACGACTACGTGAACAACGGTGTGGTGCCGACCCGCGGCAAGAAGACCGTCGACACCCCGGAATGGATGTTCGCCAGCACCCTGGCCTGGACGCCGGGCCCGTGGGACCTGCGCCTGGCCGCCAACCATGTCGGCAAGCGTTACGTGACCTATACCAACGATGTGTCGGTGCCGAGCTACTGGCTGGTCAACGCCTCGGTGGCCTATGACTTCGGCAAGCTCGGCCCGGCGCAGAACCTGACCGTGGCGCTGAACCTGACCAACCTGACCGACAAGCGCTACCTGTCCTCGATCAACACCAACGGCACCTACGCCGCCGATCCGACCCGCAGCCTGGCGACCATGCAGGTCGGCGCGCCGCGGCAGGTGATGGCCACCGCTACCGTGCACTTCTGATGCGCGGGCCTGTGGATCCGGAAAGCCGTCGTCGCCTGCTGCGCATGGCGTGGCAAGGCACGGGGGCGGCGATTGCACTGGCGGCGATGCCGGGGCTGGCCACGGCCGGCCCACGGCCGCGGCTTGGCCGTAATCCGTTCACCCTCGGTGTCGCCGCCGGTGATCCGGATCCGCAGGGTGCGGTGTTGTGGACACGACTGGCGCCGGACCCGCTCAATGGCGGCGGCATGCCGTCGCGGGCAGTACCGGTGCGCTGGTTCGTGGCCGAAGACCCCGGCATGCGTCGGCTGGTGCAACGGGGTGTCGCTGCCGCTGTGCCTGAGTTGGCCCATTCGGTGCACGTGGAGGTCAATGGCCTGCGCCCAGGCCGCGACTACTACTACCGTTTTGCCTGCGACGGTGACGAGGAAAGCGCGGTCGGCCATTTCCGTACCGCGCCGCTGCTGGACACGCAGCTGCAGCAGCTGCGGCTGGCGCTGTGCACCTGCCAGGCCTGGAACAGCGGCTACTACCCGGTGCTGCGCGACATCGCGCAGAGTGACGTCGACCTGGTGCTGCATGCCGGCGACTACCTGTACGAATACAGCCCGCTGCAGAACTCGCGTGGCAGCACACTGGATGCGGAACGCTTCAGTGGCGAGACGGTCAGCCTGGAGCGCTACCGTGACCAGTACGCGCTGTACAAGCTCGATCCGGATCTGCAGGCGGCACACGCCGCGCATGCGTTCGCGGTGATCTGGGACGACCACGAGGTGCAGAACGATTACTCCGGCATCCATCCGGAGAAGCCCGGCGTCTCGACCGAAGACTTCATCGTGCGGCGTGCGGCGGCGTATCGTGCGTTCTACGAGCACCTGCCGATGCGCAGCACGCCTGCGGACAACGGTGGCCTGCGTGTACACCGGCGGCTGCGCTATGGCGATCTGGCGCAGCTGACGCTGCTGGACTGCCGCCAGTTCCGCCCGGCCAATCCCTGCGGTGTGGGCGAGTCACCACGCTGCGAGGCGGCACTGGATCCGCGCATGAGCATGCTCGGCGTGGGTCAGGAGGCGTGGTTCACGCAGTCGATGGCCGCCGCGCAGGGCACGCGCTGGAACGTGGTGGTGCAGCAGCTGCTGATGGCGCAGCTGCGGCTGGACGGCGGCACGCCACGCGAGCGCTTCTGGAACGATGCCTGGGATGGCTATCCCGCCGCACGCAACCGGCTGCTGCAGGCCTTGCAGGCGGGCGGGCAGGGCAATGCCATCGTGCTCGGCGGTGACTGGCATTCCACTTTCGTCAACGACCTGAAGCTGGATTTCGACGCGGCCCGCGCGCCGATCGTGGCCACCGAATTCATCGCCCCGGCGATCAGCAGTGGCGGCGACGACACACCGTACGGCCCGTACTACGGTCCGTCGATTCCGCAGAATCCGCATATCCGCTACTTCGACGGCGACCGCCGCGGCTGGTGGAAGCTGCAGCTGAACCGGCAGACCGTGGATGCCGAACTGCGCTTCGCCGACAGCGTGCTGCGCGCGGATGCCGCAGTGCGCACCGCGGCGCACTTCCAGGTGGCCCATGGCCGCCCGGGCGCGGTGCAGCTCCTGTAGAGCCGAGCCCGCGCTCGGCTGCTCTCTGCCTCCGGTGGGCGCGGACCGTTGGTCCGCACATTCCCATGAGCAGCCGAGCGCGGGCTCGGCTCTACAACAGCGCTGGATCGGTTTCATCGCCCCCAGCCCGGTTTCGTCGCAAACCGTTTGCCGGCGGTGGGGCGGGGCGCCAAGGTGTCCGCAGGCGGCAGGGTGCCGCCACAAGGAGACCGTGATGAAGACCCTGTTCGCGCTCGGTGTGTGGTGCCTGCTGTTCGTGCTGTGCTGGCCGCTGGCGATCCTTGCCCTGATCGCCTGGCCGTTCGTGTGGCTGCTGAGCCTGCCGTTCCGTCTGGTCGGCATCACCTTCTCGGCGCTGTTCGCGTTCCTGCGCGCGCTGTTCATGCTGCCGGCACGGTTGCTCGGCGGCAGGCCGGTTGCCGCATGAGGGTCATGCTGTTGACCGCTCTGGCACTGATCGCTGCGCCCGCCGTGGCTTCACCTCCAGCACCGCCATCGGTGTGGCTGGAGCGCCAGCAGACCGCTGCGGCTGACGAGGCGAATGCTGCAGCGGTTTCTGTGCCGAAAGCCAAGGAGCGCTGCAAGGTGGTGAAGGAATGGAAGATTGGTGAGGCCGTAGTGCAACACCGCATCTGCGACGATCCGCCGAAGAAGCCGGCTGCCAAGGTGTAGAGCCGAGCGTGGGCTTGGCTCTAAACGAAAAATGGGCAACAAAAAACCCCGCCGAGGCGGGGCTTTTCGTCTGCAGGCGCGTGCCGACCAACGGTCGGCACCTACCCGGATGCCGATCAGTTCGCCTTGTGGATGGCGCGCTTGCTGACCGCCATTGCCGCGTCGTGGATCACTTCCGACAGCGACGGGTGGGCGTGGCAGATGCGGGCCAAGTCATCGGCCGAGCCGCTGAACTCCATGGTCAGCACGCCTTCGTGCACCAGTTCGGAGACGTTGGCGCCGACCAGGTGCATGCCGAGGATGCGATCGGTTTCGGCATGGGCCAGGATCTTCACGAAGCCTGCCGGTTCGATCATCGCCACGGCACGGCCGTTGGCGGCGAACGGGAAGCTGCCGGCCTTGTACGGAATGCCTTCGGCCTTCAGCTGGGCTTCGGTCTTGCCGACCCATGCCAGTTCCGGCTCGGTGTAGATGACCCACGGAATGGTGTCGAAGTTGACGTGGCCCGGCAGGCCGGCGATCAGCTCAGCCACCGCGATGCCTTCCTCGAAGCCCTTGTGCGCCAGCATCGGGCCGCGCACGCAGTCGCCGACCGCCCACACGCCATTGACGCCGGTGTGGCAGTGCGCGTCGACTTCGATCTGGCCACGCTCGTTGATCTTGACGCCGGTGCCTTCCGCCAGCAGGCCCTTGGTGGCGGCGCGACGGCCGACGGCCACCAGCAGCTTGTCCACGGTCAGGGTCTTTTCGCCTTCGCTGTCGGTGTAGGTGACAACGACTTCCTTCTTCTTGCCCTTGCCGGTGATCTCGGTCTTGGAGACCTTGGCACCGAGACGGATGTCCAGGCCCTGCTTCTTGAATTCCTTGGCAGCGGTCTTGGCCACTTCGGCGTCGGCCACGGCCAGGAACTCCGGCAGTGCTTCCAGGATGGTGACTTCAGCGCCCAGGCGCTTCCACACGCTGCCCAGTTCCAGGCCGATCACGCCGGCGCCGATCACCGCCAGGCGGTTCGGCACTTCGGTGAAGTCCAGGCCGCCGACGTTGTCGACGATGGTCTCGCCGTCGAACTTGGCGAACGGCAGTTCGATCGAGTCCGAACCGGCCGCAATGATGACGTTGGTACCCTTCAGCTCGACGATGGAACCGTCATGCTGGGTGACCTTGACCACGTTGCCCGGCTGCAGTTCGCCGAAGCCGTAGTAGGCGGCGACCTTGTTGGCCTTGAACAGCATGCCGATGCCGCCGGTGAACTGCTTGACGATCTTGTCCTTGCGGCCAATCATCGCCTCGACGTCGATCTTGGCATCCTTGAAGCTGATGCCGTGGTCGCCAAAGATGTGGCCCATGTTCCAGAACTGGCGCGAGGAATCCAGCAGCGCCTTGGACGGGATGCAGCCCACGCGCAGGCAGGTGCCGCCGAGGGCCGGCTTGCCGTCCTTGCCCAGCGCCGCGTCGATGCAGGCGGTCTTCAGGCCCAGCTGGGCCGCGCGGATGGCAGCGTGGTAACCGGCCGGGCCGGCACCGATGACGACGACGTCGAATTGTTCAGCCATTGAATTATTCCTTGATGCATTACCAGAACCCCTCCGCGCAGGCGCGGAGGGGCGGGAGGTTTCTTACAGGCCGAACAGCATGCGGCCCGGGTTTTCCAGCTGGTTCTTGATGTCCACCAGGAACTGCACCGAGTCCTTGCCGTCGATGATGCGGTGGTCGTACGACAGCGCCAGGTACATCATCGGCGCGATCACGACCTGGCCGTTCTGGGCGATCGGACGCTCCTTGATGGCGTGCATGCCCAGGATGGCGCTCTGCGGCGGGTTGATGATCGGGGTCGACAGCAGCGAACCGAAGGTGCCGCCGTTGGTCACGGTGAAGGTACCGCCCTGCAGTTCTTCCAGGCTCAGCTTGCCGTCACGGGCCTTCTTGGCGTAGTCGGCGATGGTCTTCTCGATGTCGGCGAACGACATGCGCTCGACGTTGCGCAGCACCGGCGTGACCAGGCCCTTCTCGGTCGAGACGGCGATCGAGATGTCCGAGTAGCCGTGGTAGATGATGTCGTCGCCGTCGATCGAGGCGTTGACCAGCGGGAAGCGCTGCAGCGCGTTGGCAGCGGCCTTCACGAAGAAGCTCATGAAGCCCAGCTTGATGCCGTGTGCCTTGACGAACTCGTCCTGCAGCTCCTTGCGCGCAGCCGAGACCTTGGACAGGTCGACTTCGTTGAAGGTGGTCAGCATGGCGGTGGAGTTCTTCGACTCCATCAGGCGCTCGGCGATGCGCTTGCGGATGCGGGTCATCGGCACGCGTTCTTCCGGGCGTGCGCCACCGGCCTTGCCGGCGCCGCCGTTGCGGGCGAAGTTGACGATGTCTTCCTTGGTCACCGCGCCGCGACGGCCGGTGCCGTCGACGTCGGCCGGGTTCACGCCTTCGGTGATGGCGGTGAAGCGGGCGCCCGGCGGCAGGGTGTCGGCGGCCGACTTGGCAGCCGGAGCCGGAGCGGCGGCAGCGGCCGGAGCAGCGGCCGCCGGTGCGGCTTCAGCCTTCTTCTCTTCAGCGGCCGGGGCCGGGGCAGCAGCCACGGCGCCTTCTTCGATGATCGCCACGACCTGGCTGGAGGTCACGGTATCGCCTTCCTTGAACTTGATCTCCTTGAGCACGCCGTCGACCGGCGACGGCACTTCCAGGACGACCTTGTCGGTTTCCAGGTCAAGCAGGTTTTCGTCGCGCTTGACGGCGTCGCCCACCTTCTTGTGCCAGGTGGCGATGGTGCCGTCGGCGACGGATTCGGGCAGTACCGGGGCTTTGACTTCGGTGGCCATTGCGGGAGCTTCCTGGTTTGTCTTCTAAATAGGGGGAGGATTATTCAGCGAACGTGTCGTTGAACGGGTTGACCAGTGCGTCGGCGACCAGCTGCTGCTGTTCGCGGACGTGGTCAGCCATATGACCGGCAGCCGGCGAAGCCGACCGTGCGCGACCGGCGTAGTGCAGGTTCTGGCCATCGGCCAGGCAGAACTGCAGGTGGTGGCGGATCTGGTACCACGCACCCTGGTTCTGCGGTTCTTCCTGCGTCCACACCACGTCGGTGGCCTTGCCGTACTTCTTCAGTTCGGCAGCCAGCAGCGCACGCGGGAACGGGTACAGCTGCTCCACGCGGATGATCGCCACGTCGTCCTGGCCACGCTTGGTCTGGTCTTCCAGCAGGTCGTAGTAGACCTTGCCCGAGCACAGCACCACGCGCTTGACCTTCTTGGCGTCCGCGTTGGCGTCGCCGATCAGGTGCTGGAACTCGCCGTTGGCCAGCTCGTCCAGGGTCGACACGGCCAGCTTGTGGCGCAGCAGCGACTTCGGCGACATCACCACCAGCGGCTTGCGGGTGGTCAGGTGCTGCTGGCGACGCAGCATGTGGAAGGCCTGCGCCGGGGTCGACGGCACCACCACCAGCATGTTCTCCAGTGCGCACAGCTGCAGGAAGCGCTCCAGGCGCGCCGAGCTGTGTTCCGGGCCTTGCCCTTCATAGCCATGCGGCAGCAGCAGGGTCAGGCCGGAGATGCGGCCCCACTTGGCTTCGCCGGCGGCGATGAACTGGTCGATGACGACCTGGGCACCGTTGGCGAAGTCGCCGAACTGGCCTTCCCAGATGCACAGCGTGTTCGGATCGGTGGTGGAGAAGCCGTACTCATAGGCCATCACCGCTTCTTCGCTCAGCAGCGAATCGATGACGGTGGCCTTCTCCGGCGAATCCACCAGCTGCCGCAGCGGCATGTAGTAGTTGTCGGTCTTCTGGTCGTGCAGGATCGCGTGGCGGTGCGTGAACGTACCGCGGCCCACGTCCTGGCCGACCAGGCGCAGTGCATTGCCTTCGTCGAGCAGGGTGGCGTAAGCCAGGTTCTCGGCAAAGCCCCAGTCGCCCGGGATCTCGCCGGCGGCCATCTTGCGGCGGTCGTCGTAGACCTTGGCCACGCGCGAGTGCAGCTGCACTTCTTCCGGGATGGTGTTGATCAGCTTGGCCAGCTCGACCAGCCTGTTCTTCTCCACCTTGGTCGAGACCGGGTCGGAAAGCTTGCCTTCCAGCAGCTTCGGCCAATCGACGAACAGCGGGCTGGTCGGCGGAGTCTTCTCGACCTTGGCCAGCTCGGTGGTCACTTCACCGGCGTCCAGCTTCTCGCGGTAGGCATCGACCATCGCCTTGCCGGCACCGGCGGCAATCACGCCCGCCTTTTCCAGCTGCTCGGCGTACATCTCGCGGGTGGTGGCATGCTTGCGGATCACCTGGTACATCAGCGGCTGGGTGATCGCCGGCTCGTCAGCCTCGTTGTGGCCCCAACGGCGGTAGCACATCAGGTCGATGACCACGTCCTTGGCGAACTTCTGGCGGAACTCGAAGGCCAGCTGCGCGGCGAACACCACCGCTTCCGGATCATCGCCGTTCACGTGCAGCACCGGGGCGGCGATCATCTTCGCCACGTCGGTGGCATAGCGCGTGGAACGCGTATCCAGCGGGTTGGAGGTGGTGAAGCCGACCTGGTTGTTGACCACGATGTGCACGGTGCCGCCGACGGCAAAGCCGCGGGCCTGCGACATCTGGAACAGTTCCATGACCACGCCCTGGCCGGAGAAGGCCGCGTCGCCGTGGATCAGGATGGGCATGACCTGCTTGCGTGCCGTGTCCTTGCGGCGTTCCTGGCGCGAACGCACGGAACCGGCCACGACCGGGTCGGCGATTTCCAGGTGCGACGGGTTGAACGCCAGCGCCAGGTGCACCGGGCCGCCATCGGTGGCGACGTCGGCGGAGAAGCCCATGTGGTACTTCACGTCACCGGCCGAGGCGTGTTCGTCGTGCTCGAACTTGCCTTCGAACTCGTCGAACAGCTTGCGCGGGTTCTTGCCCAGGGTGTTGACCAGCACGTTCAGGCGGCCGCGGTGGGCCATGCCGATCACCACGTCCTTGACGCCATCCTTGCCGGCGCTGCGGATGATGGTGTCCATCATCGGGATCAGCGAGTCGCCGCCTTCCAGCGAGAAGCGCTTCTGGCCGACGTACTTGGTGTGCAGGTAGCGCTCCAGGCCTTCGGCCGCGGTCAGGCGCTCCAGGGTGCGACGCTGGGTGTCAGCGTCCAGCTGGTAGTTGCCACCGGCCGCTTCCAGCTTCTTGTAGATCCACTGGCGCTGTTCGACCTCGGAGATGTGCATGAACTCCGCACCGATCGAGCCGGTGTAGGTCGCCTTCAGGCGCGCCAGCAGGTCGCGCAGCTTCATGCGCGGCTGGCCGCCGACGCCGCCGGTGCTGAACTCGCTGTTGAGGTCGGCATCGGACAGGCTGTGGAACGGCAGGCCCAGGTCCGGGGTGTTGACCGGTGCGGCCAGGCCCAGCGGATCGAGGCGGGCGTCCAGGTGGCCGCGCGAACGGTAGGCGGTGATCAGACGACCGACATTGCGCTCGCGCTCGTCGCCTGCACCGTTACCGGTACCGGCCTTCAGCGCATCCTTGGCCGCGTCCGCAATGTGGGAGATGACGGCCGAGTGCGGAATGTCACCTGCTTCACGGCCCTTGAAGCCGTCGAAGTAGGTTTTCCATTTGGGATCGACACTATCCGGGGAGACCAGGTACTGCTCGTACAGGTCCTCGACATAGGAGGCGTTGCCGCCGGCGAGTTGCGAAGATTGCGCAAACTGCTTCAGTTGATTGTCCACGATGGAGGGTGTTGATTCGCTTTGTGGGGTATGGCTTCAGAAGGACCCGGCAGGAAGATGAATAGCCCTGCGCGGGCGCGTTCAAACAGCCAAATTGTACCCCCAACCGGACACGAAGGGGCACCACCAGAGGTATCCCGCGTCCCCCGGTGCCGCTTCCAGACAGGTTGAGTCCGTTGTGCGGGCTCAGATGCCGAGCGCGCGCAGTTCGCTGCAATCGCGCGAACGGTCCCAGACGCGCTGCAATTGCTGCTCGAACGGCTGCGAACGTGCCGGCAGCGCGATGCCGGCCTCGCCGTCAAGCCGATGCCCGATCAGACGAAAGTAGAAGTCGCCCGCATCGTTGAGCAGGCAGGCCGAGGCCAGCGCACGGTCGACCGGGTCGCTGACCTCGCGGAACTGGATCACACTGGGCAGGCGCTGGGCCAGCGCCAGCAGTGGTGCCCCGGCAGACGCGATCGCAGCGGCATCGTGCACGATCACCCGCAGCTGCTTGTCGTGGCGGGCGGTGACGAAGCGGCGCAGTGCCGCCTGTACCGGGGGCGCGTCGAGCAGCCCCGGGTCCAGCTGGCGGCTGTGCAGCCACAGCTGGCGACGGGCGCGGTGGATGATGGCCGTAGTGATGGCCACCGCCTCGGCGCGGCTGTCGATGGCGCTCGCGGCGCTCAGCCGGCGGCGCATCTGCTGGTGGCCGATGCCGGCCTCCTCGAACACCTCGCCTTCGGGCAGGAATCCCTGGCGGGCATAGAAGTCGCGGGCGGGCAGCTGGGCGTGCAGGTGCAGTTCGGCCAGGCCGAGGCGGCGCCCGGCCTCGACCAGTGCCTCCAGCAGGGCCTCGCCCACCCCCTGGCTGCGATGGCTGGCCAGCACCGCCATGCGGCCAATGCGACCATCCGGGGCCAGCCGGCCGGTGCCGACCGGCTGGCCGTCGGCATCCAGCGCCAGCACATGGGCGCTGACCGGGTCCAGCGCATCGCGTTCCAGCTCGGCGGCGATGCCCTGTTCCTGCACGAACACGCGTTGGCGCACGTCGTGGATGGCGACGTGGGCGTCGGCGTGGCTGATCTGCTGGACCCGGATCATGGCAAGGCTCAGGCGCGACCGTCGTCGCTGTCGTCTTCGTCGTGATCCTCGAAGTTGACGATGACCTCGATGCCGTCGTCGTGCACGGTCACGGTGTGGACATCGTCGGACACCGAGTCGGCGTCGATCGCGTCGACACGGTCGCGGCCTTCGACGACCTCGCCGAGCACCACGGCGTCTTCGCCGTCATCCTCATCTTCAGCGTCATACACCTCATTCGGATCGATCAGCTGGAACACGCCACCGACCAGCAGCTGCTGGATCACCGCGCGGCCCTTGTCGGACAGGCCACGGTAGGCGGTGGCATCAAGCTGTTCGGCGCCGGCCAGACGCTGGGCGTCCTTCACCGGCAGCGCGAAGTCCTGGCCGCTGACGTACAGGCTGGCGCCGCGCTTGGCCCGGCGCCAGGCCAGGCGTGCCCACGGGTGGCGCTGCAGCAGCAGGCCCGAGGCCAGGGCCTGGACCACTTCCTCCGGGGCCGGCGCGGCCTGGTGGGCCATCACTTCGCCCGCTGCACGGTAGGTGGTGATGAAACGGCCGAACCAGTCGCCCAGCTTGTCCGGGTCGTTCATGCGGATGGCGTTGAGCGCGGTGATCACGCGTGCCATCGCCACCGTGTCGATTTCGTTCGGATCGGCCGGCACCTTCAGGTCGGCATCCTGGTAGCGGATGTTCTCGTCGGCATCGGCAATCAGGGTGTCCAGGTAATCGCTGATCAACTCGGCCGAGGACGGCGCGCGCATGCCGAACGAGAAGGTCAGGCACGGATCTTCGGCCACGCCGTGGTGCGGCACGTTCGGCGGCAGGTACAGCATGTCGCCCGGCGCCAGCACCCAGTCGTGGGTCGGCTTGAACACCTTCAGCAGCTTCAGCTCCACGTCCGGGCGGAAGCCCAGCGGCGGCTGCTTGCCCTTGATCGATTCGCTGGCATCGATCTGCCAGCGGCGGTGGCCGTGGGCCTGCAGCAGGAACACGTCGTACTGGTCGACATGGGCGCCGACCGAGCCGCCGGTAGCGGCGAAGCTGATCATCACATCATCCATGCGCCAGCGCGGCAGGAAGCTGAAGTGCTCGATCAGGGCGCGCACATCCGGGTCCCACTTGTCCACGTCCTGCACCAGCAGGGTCCAGTCGTGGTCGGGCAGGGCGGGGAACACGTCTTCCTGGAACGGGCCGGTACGTACGCGCCAGCCATCCTGGGTCTTGTCGTGCTCGATCAGGCGTGCCAGCACGCCTTCTTCGCAGGCCAGCCCGGCCAGGTCTTCCGGCTGTACCGGGGTCTGGAAGTTGGGGAAGGCGTTGCGGATCAGCAGCGGGCGCTTCTGCCAGAAGTCGCGCAGGAAGGTGGCCGGCGCCATGCCCAGCGGCTGGCCGGGGCGGGCGGTGACTTCGATCAGGGGGGCGGAGGACTTGCGGGCGGCCATGGCGGAATCCTTGCAGCGGAAAGCGGGAGGGGCGGCGCGGCGGGCCGCCAAGGTCTCCATTGTCCGCCGTTCGCCGGGATTGCGCACGTGGGCGGGTTTGTCGCGGGGTGTCCGGCCAACGGCGGAGCCCCTCGTGGCGACCCCTTGGTAGGGTCGACTGTTAGTCGACCGGCCTCATGGGCTGGGCCGGGCGGGTGGGCTGCGCGGGGGACGCTGCAAGTACGTCCATGTAAGCTCGATCGCCGCTTGCTCGTGTGCGCTGTCCTGCGCACACGGCAAGACCGGGGTTGGGCGTCCTGC
>NZ_JAWJTI010000012.1:0-96314 GCF_032911525.1 Stenotrophomonas veracruzanensis | reverse complement strand
GGCGCCATGGATGGCGCCATCGAGCCCCCATGGATGGGTTTACGGCGTGTCCTGCCCACCCACATCGCCCCGCCATCCCACGGAACGCACGCTGTTGCTGTTGTTTTGGCCGTTGCCGTTGCCGTTGCGTCTGCAGGTGCAGGGCGCAGCCCTGCCGAAAACCCTACTTCACCCGACGGCCCGAGCGGTCGATGCGGAACCGCTCTCCGCCTTCCATCGGCGTGTGGCCGTCGGCATCCGGCGTGCCGCGGCGGCAGCCATTGCAGACCTCGGCCACGCCATCCTGGAACGGCCACCCGAAATCGAAGGTGCCGGGCACCACCTGGCGGAACTTCAGGTCGAAGTAGCCCACGCGGTCGCCGACGCGGCCGCGCAGCAGGCCTTCCTGCGGCGTTTCCGGACCGTTGTCCCAGGTCAGCACCGGCAGGCTGCGACCCTTGCGGTTGACGTAGTGGAAACCCTGGTCGGCGTACACCACGGCCAGGCCGTGGTCGTCGTAGTTCAGGTCCTTCAGCGTGTCGGCGCTGATCTTCGGCCGGTGATCGACCACTTCGCAGTTGGGCAGCGGCCACAACCCGTGTTCGTCGGTCAGCAGCTTGCACGCCGGTGCCTGTGCCGTTGCAGTGGCAGTGACCAGCACGCCAAGCAGGGCCAGCGACCGCGCGAAGCGGCCGCTGACAGGGACAGGGCGGGCCTGCCGTGCGATCACTTGGTCTCGGCCTTGCGTTCGAAGGCTGTCGGTGCCGGCAGCTGCACCGGCACGCCCTTGTCATCGCAGGTGCCGGCCTGGCACAGGCGCTCGCGCAGGGCCGGAGTGGCCTGCACGATCATGTGGTAGATCGCGTTCTGTTCCAGCGTGCCGCGGATCGCCTTGCTGCCCGGGCCGCGTGCCCAGATGCCGACATCCTCACCGCCGTGCGATTCGGACTTCATCGGCACCAGTGCTTCCTGCATGTAGTCCGGATGCTCGGTGTCGACCTCGCGCAGGTTCGGGCGACCGTTGGCCGGTTCGAAGCTGCTCGGGTTGTGCGCGTAGCGCTTGGGGCCGGCCGGCTGCTGGTTGCTGCTGCCGGTATGGCCCGGGCCATTGGCGTAGCTCAGCGTGGTGTACGGCTGGCCGGTGCCGTCCAGCGCATAGTCCAGCTTGCCGGCACCATCTTCGCCGCCCTTGTCTTTCACCTTGCCCAGGATCGGGTTGCCGCGCGCCGGGTAGCCGACGAAGTTCAGCGTGTGCGAGTGGTCGGCGGTAACGATGATCAGCGTGTCATCGGCCGAGGTCAGTTCGTTGGCCACGCGGACCGCGTCGGACAGGGCCACGGTCTCGGTCAGTGCACGGTAGGCATTGCCGCTGTGGTTGGCGTGGTCGATGCGCGCACCTTCGATCATCAGCACGTAGCCTTCCTGGTGCTTTGAAAGGTTCTTGATCGCTGCTGCGGTCAGTTCGGCCAGGCTCGGCTCACCGCCCGGATCCTGCGGGCGCTCGTACTCGTAGCGCATGTGGTCCGGTTCGAACAGGCCGAGGATGGCCGGCGCATTGGCGGCGGCGGCCAGCTGCTTGCTGTTCCACACATAAGCGCCCTGCGGATGGGCCTGCTGCCATTCCTGCACCAGGCTGCGGCCATCCAGGCGCTGGCCGACCTTGTCGTCGTATTCCGGGTCGCGTTCTTCGACGGTGGTGAATTCACCGCGGCCGCCACCGAGGGCGACCAGCGGGCCGCGGCCATAGCGCGAGGTCGACAGCAGCTGCTGGGCGATGTCCTTGCAGCCGGCCGCCTTGGCCGCTTCGGTCAGGTCGGTGTCGTTTTCCCAGTTGCGCTCGGGCGAATGCGCATAGGTCGCGGCCGGGGTGGCATGGGTCAGGCGCGCGGTGGACACCACGCCCGTGGCCAGGCCGGCGCTGTCGGCCAGCTGCAGCCAGGTCAGCAGGCCCTTGGACAGGCTGTCGGCACAGTCGGTGCGGCTGCCGGCGCTGACGCCGATCGCGCCCATGTGGGTCTTCACGCCGGTGGTGATGGCGGTCATGGTGCCGGCCGAATCCGGGGTCTGCGAATCGGTGTTGTACGTCTTGCTGAATGCCGTGGCCGGGAAGCGCTCCCAGGACAGCAGGTTCTCTTCACCGGAGCCGCCCTTCTGCTGGCCCTCGTAGATGCGCGAGGCAGCCACGGTGGTCAGGCTCATGCCGTCACCGAGGAACAGGATGACGTTCTTGGCCTTGCCGGACATCGCGCCGTTGGCGGCGGCCTGGGCGGCGCCACTGCGGTACCACCACTGCGGGGTTTCGCCGGCCGGGTGGGCGACGGGGTCGACGGCGACCTTGAGGCCGGCCGGAGCGGACGAGGGGGCGGTGCTGGCGCAGGCGCCCAGCAGCAGGGTGGTGGCGCAGGCGGCCAACAGGGAGACGGAACGGCGCATGGACGCTGGGATCTCACAAACTGTAACGGGACGTTCATTATGCCCGGCCCCGCAAGGCACGCCGATGACACACTGATTTGCCGGTCGGGCGGTCGTTCTGCGGGCCGCGTTGGGCTATCGTGCCAGCATCCCTTCCTTCCCCTCTGGATTGCCTATGAAGCTGGTCTCTGCCTGGCTGCGGATTCCATTCTGGCAGCGCGTGGTCGGTGGCTTCGTGCTCGGCGCGCTGGCCGGCTGGGCGCTCGGCCCGGCCGCAGAAACGTGGTTCGGCCCGCTCGGCGAGCTGTACGTCACCCTGATCAAGATGATCGCCGTGCCACTGGTGTTCTTCGCGGTCATCAACGCGATCTCGTCGCTGCACGGGCAGAAGTCGGTCGCCGCGCTCAGTGGCCGTACCTTCCTGTGGTTCGTGATCACCGCTGCATTGGCGGTGTGCGTCGGGCTGGGCGTGGGCACCGTGCTGCAGCCCGGCGCCGGTGGCCTGCAGCTGACGATGGCCAGCAACTACGTGCCGCGTGAAGTGCCCAGCGTGGTGCAGGTGCTGCTGGACGTGGTGCCGGCCAATGTCTTCTACGCGCTGTCCGGCATCGGCACCAAGGTCAACGCGGCCGGTGAGACCGTGCTGGCCGCCGGTCGTGGCTCGATCCTGCCGGTGATCTTCTTCGCCGGGCTGGTCGGCTTTGCCATCGTCAAGCTCGGCGAGAAGGTGACCGAGGCGCGCAAGCTGGTCGGGCAGATGAGCGACATCATGATCCAGGTGACCCGCTTCGTGCTGGAAGTCACCCCGATCGGCACCTTTGGCCTGATCGCCGGCCTGGTTGGCAGCTACGGGTTCGAGAAGCTGCTGCCGCTGGGGCATTTCGTGCTGGCCCTGTACGTGGCCTGCGCCCTGCACATCGTGGTGGTCTACAGCGCACTGCTGCTGGCGCATGGCCTGAACCCGCTGAAGTTCTTCCGCGGCGCGGCACCGGGCATGCAGGTGGCCTTCGTCAGCTCGTCCAGCTTCGCCGCGATGCCGGTGGCGCTGCGTTCGATCACCCACAACCTGGGCGTGAACAAGGACTACGGTTCGTTCGCGGTGCCGCTGGGCGCCAGCATCAAGATGGACGGCTGCGGCGCGATCTATCCGGCGCTGTGCGCGGTGTTCATCGCGCAGTACAGCGGCGTGCCGCTGACCCCGGAACAGTACGTGGTGGTGCTGATCGCTTCGGTGCTGGGCAGCTTCGGTACCGCTGGCGTACCGGGTACTGCGGTGATCATGGCCACGGTGGTGCTGAGCGCGGCCAATCTCCCCCTGGAGACCATCGGCTACCTGTATGCCATCGACCGCATCCTGGACATGATGCGCACGATGACGAACGTGACGGGCCAGATGCTGGTGCCGGTGATCGTGGCCAAGGAAACCGGGCTGCTCGACCAGGCGGTGTATGACAACCCGTCCAGCAATGTGGGTGTGGACGATCCTGATCCGACGCCGCCACGCGCCTGAGACTGCGTGGCGATGTAAAAGGCCCGCCCTGACCCGGCGGGCCTTTTGTCTGGGAGCTGGCGCGGTGGCGGCCAAGGCGGGGCCTGGTAGATCCACGCCATGCGCGGATGGAGACAGTGCCGACCAACGGTCCGCACCCACCTGACAGAGGGGGGGCGGCATCTATCTACCCACCATTGCGGGCCCAACAGAAAAGCCGCTGCGGGGCAGCGGCTTTTTGTCTTTCAGGCGGCGCCGTAGCGCCAGCGGGTCAGAGGTCGACCCGGCGGGCCTGCATGAACTTGTTGCCCCAATAGCCACTGAGCAGGGTGTCCACGCGGACGTCCTTGCCCGAGCTCGGTGCATGCAGGAAGCGGCCGTCGCCGACATAGATGCCGACGTGGTCGACGCGGCCCTTGCGGCCGAAGAAGACCAGGTCACCCGCGGCCAGTGCAGTGCGGTCGTTGATCAGTTCGGCGTTGTCATCGTGGGCCATCTCGCGCGAGACGCGCGGCAGCTCGATGCCCAGGGCCGAGCGGAACACGTAGCCGACCAGACCGCTGCAATCGAAGCCGCTGTCCGGGTTGCTGCCACCCCAACGGTACGGGGTGCCCAGCAGGGTCATCGCGCGGCGCAGCAGCGACTGCACCTTGCCGTTGTCGGCAGCGGTGCCGACAACGCTGCCATTGGCGGCACTGCTGGTGTCGTAGTTGGCGAGCAGGCGGCTGAGGTCGCCGGCCACCACAGCCGAGCGGTCCATCAGCGGAATGGTGTCGTTGGCGGCCAGGTGCGGCAGCAGGGCGGCCAGCGTGGCGCTGGCGGCGGCGTCGACGCGGCTGCGCTGCGGAGCGGCAGCCTCGGCCTTGGCGGCCGGTCGGGCGGTGCTCTCGGCCACCGGGGCCGGAGTCACATCGGAACGGTTCGGAGCAGTCTGCGACCAGGCCGGAAGGCTGGTCAGACAGAGTGCCAAGCCAAGCAACAGCGGGCGGGCACTACGTGAAGATACGGAAGTCTGGCCTTCGCTTTTCAGGTCGTCAGTCGTCACGCGTCGGTCACAGGAAAAAAACGATGGGGCATCATGCCCTGTAAAAGCGCGGATAAGTTAAAAATTCCGTTAGTAATTCGTTAGTTGCACGGTGATGTCCGTCACAGTTTTGAACATATCGCCTGTTCATTTTAGCGAAGGACGCGTTTCGCCCCTGTGTAGTGGTCCTTCCAGTAGGGACCGCTGAGCGAGTCGAGGCGCACGGTGCCGCCGGTGCTCGGCGCATGCACGAAACGCCCTTCACCGACATAAATACCGACATGGGTGACGCTGCCGCGGCTACCGAAGAACACCAGGTCGCCGGTGGCCAGGCGCTGCGGATCGATCTTCGGACCCTGTACTGCCGCAAGGTCGCGCGAGGTGCGCGGCAGCCGCAGGTCCAGCATCTCGCGGTAGACGTAGGCGACCAGGCCGCTGCAGTCGAAGCCAGAATCCGGGGTGTTGCCGCCGTAGCGGTAGGGCGTGCCGACCAGGCTGA
This sequence comes from Stenotrophomonas veracruzanensis, assembly GCF_032911525.1. Classification (NCBI taxonomy): domain Bacteria; kingdom Pseudomonadati; phylum Pseudomonadota; class Gammaproteobacteria; order Lysobacterales; family Lysobacteraceae; genus Stenotrophomonas; species Stenotrophomonas veracruzanensis. Next base: position 90,911 of record NZ_JAWJTI010000012.1, on the reverse strand, counting down.
TGGCACGCATCAGCACCGAGTTGGCGGCTTCGGGGTTGTCCGGCACGGTCTTCGGCCAGTTCGCCGTCGGCGGGGGCGGGGCGGGGCGGGTGGCCTTGCCGCCGCCGCAGGCGGTCATGAGCACGGGCAGGGCCAGCAGCAGGGCCGGGGCGAGGAGCCGGCGCAGGCCGGACGAAACTGGCGTGATGTGCATGATCTCCGGATAATGCGCCACCTTAGGATTGGCCGTCATGATGGCGGCGTCCCCGCCGGGCGACAACCCGCCCCAACCCGCCTGCCTTCGGCAGATCCAGACAGAGTTGCGCATGAAGATCGAAAAAGACCGCGTTGTCCGCTTCCACTACACCGTTTCCGAAGTCGGCCAGGAGCCGATTGAGTCTTCCAAGGACCGCGGCGAGCCGCTGGCGATCCTGATCGGCCACGGCAACATCATCCCGGGCCTGGAAAACGCCATGATGGACAAGGAAGCCGGCGCGACCTTCAGCGTCGACGTCACCGCCGCCGATGCCTACGGCGAGCGCCGCGAGGGCCTGTCCCAGCGCGTGCCGAAGAAGCACTTCGGCAACACCAAGCTGGCCCCGGGCCAGCAGGTGGTGCTGCAGACCAACTTCGGCCCGCGTGCGGTGACCGTGCAGAAGGTCGGCATGAGCGTCGTCGACGTCGACCTGAACCATCCGATGGCTGGCAAGGACCTGCATTTCGACGTCGAAATCGTTGACGTGCGCGAAGCCGGCAAGGAAGAGATCGACCACGGCCACGTCCACGGTGACGGCGGCCACCAGCACTGATCGCAGCGCGATCATGATGGCAGCAACGGCCCGCTTCGGCGGGCCGTTGCGTTTCTGGAACACGACGCGGCCATCCATGGCGCGCGGGCCGGCGGCATAATGGCGGACCTGCCTGACGGATGCCCCGTGAACGCCGCTTCTCCTTCCCTGCAGCCGGTGGCTTCCGGCGAACGCATCGCCCTGCTGGACGTGCTGCGCGGTGCCGCGTTGCTGGGCATCCTGCTGATGAACATCGAGGCCTTCAGCGGGCCGCTGGACCTGGCCTTCACCGGCATCGACGTGCGCTGGCAGGGCATCGACTACTGGGCCGATGCTTTCGTCTACGTGTTCGTGCAGGGCAAGTTCTTCACCCTGTTCTCGCTGTTGTTCGGCGCCGGCTTCGCGGTGATGGCGCAACGCGCCGAAGTGGCCGGACGCGACTTCACCCCTTTCTACCTGCGCCGCAGCGCAGGGCTGCTGCTGATCGGCCTCTGCCACGCGCTGCTGGTCTGGTCCGGTGACATCCTGGTGATGTATGCGCTGATCTCGCTTCCGTTGCTGGCCTGCCGAGAGGCACCTCGCAGCTGGTTGCCGTGGATGGGCGTGATCGTCTATCTGGGCGGCGTGGCGATGATGCTGCTGGTCGGCGCGATGGTGTCGATGGCTTCGGCGGAAGACGTGCAGAAGATGCTCGCCGACGCGCAGCAGAGCATCGAGCTGCAGCGCCAGGTCTATGGGCAGGGCAGCTGGATGCAGGCCAATGCGCAGCGCCTGAGCGAGTTCGGCACGTCGATGGGCGCGCTGCTGATCACCGGCCCGGAAGTGCTGGGCATGTTCCTGATCGGCAGCTGGTTCGCCGGCAGTGGTGCGCTGGCGGCGCCGGAGCGCTTCCCGCGGTTGTACGCGGTGCTGCGTTGGGTGGCACTGCCGCTGGGCTTGGTGGTCACGCTGCTGGGGGTTGCCTGGAAACCCTACCTGGCACCGGGTGCTTACGACCTGCCGGTGACAGCCGCAATGGCACTGGTGACGATCGGAGGCCTGCCGATGTGCCTGGGCTACCTGGCGTGGATCGTGCACTGGCGTGCGCGGTTGGCCTGGCTGGCCCCGGTCGGGCGCATGGCGTTGAGTCACTATCTGGGTCAGTCGCTGCTGTGCACCTGGTTGTTCTATCACTATGGCCTGGGCGGCTTCGAGCTGATGCCGCGCAGCGTGCAGCTGCTGTTCGCACTGTTGTTGTTTGCCGTGCAGGTGGCCCTTTCGCATGTCTGGTTGCGCCGCTTCCGCTTTGGCCCGATGGAATGGCTGTGGCGTGCGATGACCTACCGGCAGTGGCCGCCGATGCGGCGCGAGGCCGGGCAGGGCTGATCGATGCAGGGCGCGCGCGAGGATGTGATCGTGGTCGGCGCCGGTGCCATTGGACTGGCCGCCGCACTCGCGCTGCGCGCACAGGGCCGGCAGGTGCGGGTGATCGACCGTGGGCGTGTCGGCGGCGCGACCTCGCATGGCAACTGCGGCACCATCACGCCCAGCCACGCGCCGCCGTTGGCAGCGCCTGGCGTGCCGTTGCGTGCGCTGCGCTGGATGCTCGATCCGCGTGCGCCGCTGTACGTGCGTACACGCCTGGACCCAGCATTGTGGCGCTGGCTGCTGCAGTTCGGGGCGCGCTGCAACGCGCGTGACTGGCTGCACGCCACGCGGGCGCGCGGCGCACTGTTGAATGATTCACGGCTGCGCCTGGTGCAGTGGGTGCAGACGCATGTGCTGGACTGCGAGTTCGAGGCGCGCGGGCTGGACTACGTATTCGGCGATGCCCGCAATTTCGATCATCATGCTGCCGAGTGCGAGGCGCTGAACGCGCAGGGTATTGCCACAAGCTGCATCGGCGGCGCCGACTATGCACGCGACAACCCGGCCTTCCATGATCGCCTTGCCGGTGCGATCCACTTCCCCGGCGACGCACAGCTGCGTCCGGACCGCTACACCGCCGAACTTGCGCGCGTGCTGCGCGCACAGGACGTGGTGATCGAAGAGCAGTCGGACGTGCAGGATTTCAGCGCCGACGCGCAGGGTGTGCGCGTGCGTGTCGGTGAACGCATGCTGCAGGCGCGCGAGCTGGTGCTGGCCACCGGGCCGTGGTCACCGCGCTGGGCACGGCAACTGGATCTGCGCGTGCCGATCCAACCCGGCAAGGGCTACTCGCTGACCTGGTCACGACCGGCGCAGGTGCCGCAGCGTCCAGTCGTGCTGAAGGACCATTCCGTGTTCGTGATTGCCTGGCGTGAAGCACTGCGGCTGGGCGGCACCATGGAATTCGCCGGTGCCGACCCGCAGCTGCGCACGACCCGCCTGCAGGCCCTGCAGCACGCCGCCGACCACTACCTGCGCGCGCCGCGTGGTGCGCAGCTGCAGGAGCAGTGGTGCGGTTGGCGCCCCATGAGCGTGGACGACGTGCCGTTGATCGGCCGCGCGCCTGCGCATCCTCACGTCTGGCTTGCAGCGGGGCATGGCATGCTCGGCATCAGCATGAGCGCCGGCACCGGCCAGCTGATCGCCGATCTCGTCTGCGGCCGCACGCCGGCGATCGATCCAGCCCCTTACCGACCCGAGCGATTCCGATGAGCACAGCACCCTATGATTACGACCTGATCGTCCTTGGCGGCGGCTCCGCCGGCCTGGCTGGCGCGATCCGGGCCGCGCAGCATGGCAAGCGCGTGGCGCTGCTGGAGCCCGGCGAACTGGGCGGCACCTGTGTCAATGTCGGCTGCGTGCCGAAGAAGGCGATGTGGCTGGCGGCCGACCTGCACGAGCGCATCGGCCTGGCCAGTGCGATGGGCTTCGATGTCGAGGCACGCCCGGCGCTGTCGTGGAAGGAACTGGTGATCCATCGCCAGGCCTACATCAGCAATATCCACACCAGCTACCACAAGCGCCTGGATGAAACCGGCGTGGTGCGCATTCCCGCGCGCGGCCATCTGCTCGATGCGCACACCGTGGCCTGCAGCGATGGCGTGCGTTACAGCGCCGAGCACATCCTGATCGCCACCGGCGCGCACCCGCTGCGGCCCGACATTCCCGGCGCGGAGCTGGGCCTGGTTTCCGATGATTTCTTCGACCTGCGTGCGGCACCAGCCGAGGTGGCGATCATCGGTGGCGGTTACATTGCAGTGGAGCTGGCCGGATTGCTGCAGGCACTGGGCAGCAAGGTGAGCCTGCTGGTGCGCGGCAAGCGCCTGCTGGAGCGCTTCGACTACGAGCTGACCGACCAGTTGGCCGAGAACCTGAAGCAGCAGGGCGTACGGATTCATTTCGGCTATCGCCTGCGCGAACTGCAGCGCGATGGCGAGCGTGTGCGTGCGTTCGGCCATGACGGGCCGCTGGACAGCGTGTTCGATGCGGTGTTCTTCGCCACCGGCCGCCGTGGCAACAGTCGTGATCTGGGCCTGGAGGCGCTGGGCATCGGCATCGGCGAGCACCAGCAGGTGCAGGTGGATGAATGGCAGACCACCTCTGTGCCGAGCGTGCATGCCGTGGGTGACATCGCTGGCAAGGTGGGCCTGACCCCGGTGGCGGTGGCGGCTTCGCGGCGGTTGATGGACCGTCTGTTCGGTGGCCGCCCGCAATCGAAGATGGATTACGAGAACGTGGCCAGCGTGGTGTTCTCGCATCCGCCGCTGGGCGCTGTGGGCATGAGCGAGGAAGAGGCGCGCGCACGTTTCGATCAGGTGAGCGTGTACCACAGCCGCTTCCGGCCGATGCTGCAGGCGCTGGCCAACGGTACCCAGCGCAGCCTGTTCAAGATGGTCTGCGTGGGCCCGGAAGAGCGGGTGGTAGGCATCCATCTGCTGGGTGAAGCGGCCGATGAGATCCTGCAGGGTTTCGCAGTGGCGGTGAAGATGGGCGCGACCAAGGCCCAGTTCGACGACACCGTGGCGATCCACCCGACCTCGGCCGAGGAAGTGGTGCTGATGCGCTGAGCGGGGCGGTTGTAGAGCCGAGCCTGTGCTCGGCCGTCGCTCTTTGTAGAGTCGAGCCATGCTCGACTGCGGTGGAAAGGCAGTCGAGCATGGCTCGACTCTACAAGGCGGGCACCAGGCGCACCCATGCGACAATGGACGCCCCCACGCCTTTCCGGGCCGCCCCGCGCGGCCCGCCGTCGTCCTGATGTCCAGCCCCGCTTCCCGCATCGCTACCGCTTCCCCACGCATCGCACTGGGTGGCATCGGCCTGGCCGCGATCGGTGCTATCGCCGCCTCCGGCAAGGCCATCATCGTCAAGCTGGGCCTGCGTCATGGCGTCGATGCCACCACGCTGCTGGCGCTGCGCATGCTGATGGCGCTGCCGTTGTTCGCGCTGATGGCGCTGTGGGCCGCACGCCGGGCCGAGCCGCTGTCCTGGGCCGACCGCGCCCGCGTGCTGTGGCTGGGCTTCACCGGCTACTACCTGTCGAGCCTGCTCGACTTCCAGGGCCTGCAGTACATCAGCGTGACGCTGGAGCGGTTGATCCTCTACTTGAACCCGACCCTGGTGCTGCTGATCAACGTGCTGCTGGCGCGCCAGCGCCCCGGCCGCTGGCAGATCGGCGCGCTGGTGCTGAGCTATCTGGGCGTGCTGCTGGCCTTCGGCCATGACCTGCAGCGCGAGGGTGGGCAGATCATCGTCGGCAGCCTGCTGGTGCTGGGCAGCGCGCTCAGCTACGCGCTGTACCTGTTCGGCAGTGGGCAAGTGGTGGCGCGCATCGGCGCGGTACGGCTGACCGCCTACGCCAGCTGCGTGGCCAGCGTGCTGGTGCTGCTGCACTTCGCGGTGACCCATCCGCTGCCGCTGCTGTGGCAGGCGCCGGCACCGGTGCAGTGGCTGTCGCTGGTCAATGCCACCGTGTGCACGGTGCTGCCGGTACTGGCGATCATGCTGGCGGTGCAGCGCGTGGGTTCGTCGCTGGCCGCGCAGGTCGGTATGCTGGGCCCTGTTTCCACCATCGTGATGAGCCTATGGCTGCTCGACGAACCGATGGGGCCGGCGCAGATCGCCGGCACCGTGCTGGTGCTGATCGGCGTACTGCTGGTGACCCGCCTGCGGCGCTGACGCCGGAGCAGGCGCGTGCGCGCATCCTGGCGGTGATCCGCGCGATCCCGGCGGGGCAGGTGATGGGCTATGGGCAGGTGGCGATGCGCGCAGGCTTGCCCGGGCGTGCGCGCCTGACCGCTCGCATCCTCGGCCAGAACGATGACCCGGACCTGCCCTGGCACCGCGTGCTGCGCTCGGACGGACGCATCGCCATGGAAGAAGGTTCGGCTGGGTGGCGCGAGCAGTCGCAGCGGCTGCGTGCCGAGGGCGTGCGGGTGGAGAACGGCCGGGTCCGGATGCCGGCGACCGATCCGGCGGCGGCGCTGGATGCTGCCGTGTGGGGCCCGGGCTGAGCACCGCTGGCGACTGAACAGGCCGGACGTGAGGGTCGCCAACAAGACACGGTGCTGCGGCTATGATGGAGGCCGTTCCATGCCGGTGCTCCCATGTTCCCGCGACTGCCAACCGTCACCAAGGCCCTGCTGATCGCCAATGCGATCCTGTTCCTGCTGCAGCAGCCGTTCCTGCTCGGCATGCAGACCTTCGAGCCGTTCATGCTGCAACCACTGCAGCAGGGCTTCGATGCGTTCTCGCCGGGGGGCAACTTCCAGCCGTGGCAGCTGCTGACCTATGGCTTCCTGCATGGCAGCTTCGGGCACCTGTTCTTCAACATGCTGGCCGTCTTCATGTTCGGCGCGCCGCTGGAGCAGACCTGGGGCGAGAAGCGCTTCCTGCTCTATTACCTGGTGTGCGTGGCCGGTGCCGGCGTCTGTCAATTGCTGGTGGGGACGCTGCTGGAAAACCCGGCCACGGTGCTGGGCGCCTCCGGCGGCGTGTTCGGCCTGCTGCTGGCCTACGGCATGCTGTTCCCGAACCAGCGGGTGATGCTGCTGTTCCCGCCGATTCCGATGAAGGCGCGGACCTTCGTGATCTTGTTTGGCGTGGGTGAGCTGGTCCTGGGCATGACCGGCTGGCAGCCGGGCGTGGCCCATTTCGCGCACCTCGGCGGCATGCTGTTCGGCTGGCTGTTGATCCGTTACTGGCGCGGGCAATCGCCGTTCAACAAGCGCCGCCCGCCGGGTCCACCGAAGCGCCCGAACCATCTGCGCAGCGTCAAATGATCCGAAGGATCATTTGATGCTGTAGGTGCCAACCTTGGTTGGCACACCTTCTCCCATGCAGGTGGGTGCCGACCGTTGGTCGGCACACCTTCACAGATCCCGCAACACCACCTGCGCTGCGTTGTGGCCCGGCGCACCGGTGACGCCGCCGCCGGGATGGGTTCCCGAACCGCACAGGTACAGGCCGGGCAGGGCGCCGCGGTAGCCAGCCTGGCCGACCATCGGCCGCGCCGAGAACAACTGGTTGGCACTCAGCGCGCCGTGGAAGATGTCGCCACCGACCAGGCCGAAGGTGCGTTCCAGATCCAGCGGCGACAACGCCTGCCGACCGAGGACGCTGTCAGCGAAGCCGGGCGCATAGCGTTCGACGGTAGCGATCATCAGGTCAGCCACGGTTTCCCGGTGATCATCCCAATGGCGGCCCCCAGGCAACACCGGTGCCACGTGCTGGCAGAACAGGCTGGCCACATGCTGTCCGGGCGGGGCCAGGGAATCGTCCAGCGTGCTGGGAATCAGCATTTCCACGATCGGTTCGCGTGACCAGCCATCGCGGCGGGCGTCCAGCCAGGCGCGATCCATGTAGTCCAGGCTGGGTGCCATGATGATGCCGGCGCTGAGGTGATCGCCTCGGCCGGGCAGGGCGCTGAAATCCGGCAGCCGGGACAGCGCCACGTTCATCCGGAACGTGCCCGAACCGCAGCGCCAGTTCGCCATGCGTTCGCGTGTGGCAGCGGGCACCTGCGACGGTTCCAGCAATTGTTCGTACAGCAGCTTTGGATTGACGTTGGCGATCACCGCACGTGCGCGCAGAACTTCGCCATCAGCCAGTTCCACGCCCACTGCGCGACTCTGCTCGATCAACACGCGCTGCACACCAGCCTCCATGCGCAGCTCCGCACCGGCCTCGCGTGCAGCGGCAGCGATGGCCTGGCTGATCGCGCCCATGCCGCCGATCGCATGGCCCCATGCACCTTTCACGCCGTTGCACTGGCCGAACACGTGATGCAGCAACACATAGGCACTGCCCGGCGTGTAGGGACTGGCATAGTTGCCGACGATGCCATCGAATCCGAACAGCGCCTTGATCGGTTCGCTTTCGAACCAGCGATCCAGATACTCGGCCGCCGACAGCGTGAACAGGTCCAGCAGTTCCTGGCGCAGCGGAGCATCCAGCGTCGCCAGTTCGCGGCCGAGTTTCCCCATCTGCCACAGGGCGGGCAGGGTACGCCAACCGCCTGCTACGCCCAGGTCCGGCGGCGCGCGCAAGGCCCATGCGCGCAGCACGTCAGCGAAGATCTCCAGGCGTGCTTCGTACGCGGGCAGGCGCTGTGCGTCCCGCTCGGAGAACTTGGCGACTTCGGCCTGGGTGCGGCCAGGCGCCGACAACAGGTGGCGGCCGTCCGGCAATGGCAGGAAGTTGTTGGCCGGACGCGCGACGATGCGCAGCCCATGCGCATGCAGCTGCAGATCGTCGATCACTTTCGGCTGCAGCAGCGAGACCGTGTACGACGCGACCGAGTTGCGGAAGCCGGGATGGAACTCCTCGGTGACTGCGGCGCCGCCGAGCACGCCGCGCCGTTCAAGGACCAGCGCCTTCTTTCCGGCACGTGCCAGGTAGGCGGCGCAGACCAGGCCATTGTGGCCACCACCGATGATGATCGCATCCCAGGACATCAGCACCTCTGGAAAAAGGGGGCGGAGGGGATCAAGTCGCAATCTGCATCTGAGCGCAGGGGGAGAAACGACTTAATCCCCTCCGTCCCCTTTTTTGATTGCCGCTTCGATGGTCGCGATGTCGATCTTCTTCATCGGCATCATCGCGTTGAAGGCGCGCTTGGCCAATGCCTTGTCCTTGCTGGTCACCGCTTCGATCAGCATGCGCGGGCTGATCTGCCAGGAGATGCCCCAGCGATCCTTGCACCAGCCGCATTGGCTCTCCTGGCCACCGTTGCCGACGATGGCGTTCCACAGACGGTCGGTCTCAGCCTGGTCCTCGGTCTGGATCTGGAAGGAAAACGCTTCGCTGTGCTTGAACGCAGGCCCACCATTGAGACCGACGCAGGGGATGCCGCAGACAGTGAATTCGACGGTCAGTACGTTGCCTTCCTTGCCGTCGGGGTAGTCGCCCGGTGCGTGATGCACCGCGGTCACCGCGCTGTCGGGCAGGATGCTGGCATAGAAGGTGGCGGCATCGAGCGCGCCGTTGTCGTACCAGACACAGACGGTGTTCTTGTGTGCCATGTCGGGGCTCCGCGTTGGACGAAGCTGCAGCGATAGCACGCCCGGTGTTAACCCGGGATCGTGCTGCACCCGCAAAAAAAAGGGCGCCCGAAGGCGCCCTCTGCATTACCGTGTGGCAGCTGGTTCAGCGCCAGACCTTGATCTGCTCGGCTTCGCTGCGCTGCATCGGCTGGCCGGCCTTGCAGCTGAAGGTGGCACCGAAGGCCGGCAGGTTGGCCAGCGTGCCATTGCTGCGCCACAGGCCCGGTGCACGGATGTCGGCGGTCAGGCGGCGCACGGCCTCGTTCGGAGACAGCTGCTGCGCCCACAGCGCCGACCAGGCGCGGAAGAAGCCCTGCTGCTGGGTCTGCTTGGCCTTCGGTTCCTGTGCGGTGTAGGCCGCCCAGGCCAGTTCCAGACCGGCGATGTCGGCCAGATTCTCTTCCTGGGTAAGCGTGCCGTTGACCTTGGCACCCTTCACGCCCGGGAAGTCGTAGGCGCCGTACTGCGCAGCCACGCGGTTGCCGAGCAGGGTCCAGGCGGTCTTGTCGGCCGGGGTCCACCAGCTGCGCAGCTCGCCCTTGGCGTCGACCAGCGCACCCTTGGCGTCGATCGCACGGGTCAGCTCATGGCCGACCAGGCCACCGAAGCTGCCGAACTTGTCGGCGGCGTCAGCCTTGGCGTTGAACACCGGCCCCTGCAGGATCGCGGCGGTGACGATCAGGCGGTTCTGGGCCAGATCGTAGGCCAGCGAAGGCTGCTGCGGCAGCACGTCCCAACGGCGGTCGGCGTTGCCCTTGCCGATGCGCTTCATTTCCTCGCGATGGCGCCAGGTTGAAGCAATCAGCATGTTGCCGCCGAACGAGCCACGACCCATCGGCTGCACGCTGTAGTCGAGGTCGCGCAGCGGGGTGCCGATCTCGATCTTCAGCGCGGCCAGCTTGGCCTGCGCTTCGGTCTTGGCCTCGGCACTCATCCAGCTGCTGTTCTTGACCGCTTCGATCTGCACTTCGCGCACCTTGTCGACGATCCACGCCGCCTGGCGACGGTCTTCGGCCGACAGGTAGCGGGCGGCGTATTCGCGGCCGACCATCGGGCCAGCGGCCACGTTGATCGCATCGAGCACGTCTTCCCAACGCTGCGGCGGCAGGGTCTCGCCACGCAGCACGCGGCCACGGAATTCAAACTCGGCGTCGCGATAGGCCTTGGACAGGTACGGCGCCATCGAGTCGCCCACGCGCCAGCGCAGGTAGGCCTTCCACTGGTCCGGCTTGAGCTTGGTGACCATGCCGTCGAGCTGCTTGAACAGGCCCGGGTCGGCCAGCGAAACCAGGTCGTCATCCACGCCCTGTGCCTTCAGGAACGCATCCAGCTGCAGATTTCGGTAACGGCTGTTGAGCTCCTTGGTGGAGATCGGCGCGTAGTTGTTGAACGGGTTGTTGATGCCGGCCAGCGACTGCGCATTGCGCGCCAGCTCGGTTTCCAGCGCGATCACCGCCTGCGACTCGGCATCCAGCTTGGCGGCCGGGGTGCCGGTCAGCGCCAGGATCTGCTTGACGTAGGCGCGGTAGCGGCCCATCAGGGCTACGGTGTCGGCGTCGGTGCGGGTATAGAACGCCGGGTCCGGCAGGCCCATGCCGCCCTGCATGAAGTAGCCGATGTGACGGTCCAGCGCCTTCAGATCGACGTCGGGGCCGAAGTTGAAGGCCACCGGGATGCCGACCTGGTGCAGCGCGGCGATCGATGCCGGCACATCCTTGGCCTTCTTGATGGCGTTGATGCGGGTCAGCAGCGGGGCGATCGGGTTGGAACCGTCCGCTTCCACGGCGGCTTCGTCCAGGCCACTGGCCCAGAAGTCGCCCAGCAGTTTCTGCACGTTGCCCTGCGGCGATTTCATCGCGGCGTCGAGCAGTTCACGCTGCTGCTGGCGGCTGCGATCAACCAGCTGGCCCAGCGCGGTGGTGGCGCCGGTCTGCGGCACCGGATTGGCCTTCAGCCAGCCTGCGTTGGTAGCGTCATAGAAGTCGCTGCACTGGGCACTGACGGCCGGAGCGCGTGCGGCCTTCTTCTTGGCGGCGGCGAACGCATCGTGGGTCGGGACCAGGGTCGCCAGGCTGATGCCCAGGGCGATGGCAAGCGGACGGAAGTTGGGCATGTGGAACGAATCCGTGATGGATTGAGGGCGCGCGCACTATAGCAAGCCGCGCATCGACGCGGCATGCACGCATCACGCCGCGCTCGCAGGGCGCCGCCAAAAACAAAGGCCCGGGAATTCCCGGGCCTCTGCAGGTCTGCCGCAGCGTCAGCCGTGGCTTACCAGATCACCACCTGCTGCTCGCCGGTGCGGGCCATCGGCGAACCGGCCTTGCACTGGAAGGCCGCGGCAAAAGTCGGCAGGTTCGACGGCGCACCCATGGCGCGGAACTGCGCCGGGGCATGCGGGTCGGTGGCCAGGCGGACCTTGGCGTTTTCCGGGGTGTACTTGGTGCGCCACACGGTGGCCCAGTTGAAGAAGAAGCGCTGGTCGCGGGTGAAGCCATCGACCTTTGCATCTTCCTTGCCGGCGGAGGCCTTCTGCAGCGCGTCGTAGGCGGTGGCCAGGCCGCCCAGGTCGGCGATGTTCTCGCCCAGGGTCAGGTGGCCGTTCACCGCCTGGCCGTCGACCTTGTACTGGTCGAACTGCTTGACCAGCTTGCCGGTCAGGCCTTCGAAGTTCTTCTTGTCGGCCGGGGTCCACCAGTCTTCCATGTTGCCGGTCGGCCCGAAGCGCGCGCCCTGGTCATCGTAGCCGTGGGTCATCTCATGACCGATCACCGCACCGATGCCGCCGTAGTTCAGCGCGTCGTCGGCCTTGGGATCGAAGAACGGCGGCTGCAGGATGGCGGCCGGGAACACGATCTCGTTCTGCAGCGGGTTGTAGTAGGCGTTGACCGTCTGCGGGGTCATGCCCCACTCGGTCTTGTCCACCGGCTTGCCGATCTTGGACAGGTTGAACTTGTAGTTGAACTCACTGGCCGCGCGCACATTGCCCAGATAGCTGTCGCGCTGGGTCTGCAGGCCCGCCCAGTCACGCCACTTGTCCGGGTAACCGATCTTCGGGGTGAAGGTTTCCCACTTGGCGATGGCCTTGGCCTTGGTTTCCTCGCTCATCCAGCTCAGGCCCTGGATGCGTTCCTTCAGCGAGGCGGCCAGGTTCTTCACCAGCTCTTCCATCTTCGCCTTGGCTTCCGGCGAGAAGGCAACCTTCACGTACAGCTGGCCGAAGGCTTCGCCGGCATCGTTCTCGATGGTGCCCAGCACGCGCTTCCAGCGCGGCTTCTGTTCCTTCTGGCCGTTGAGGGTCTTGCCGTAGAACTCGTAGTTCTCCTGCACGAAGGCGTCAGCCAGGTACGGCGAGGCGCTGTCCACGGTGTGGAAGCGCAGGTAGGCGCGCCACACCGACGGATCGGTGTCGCCCAGCGCCTTGCTTACTTCCTCATGGAAAGCCGGCATGGCCAGCGAGAACTTCTCCGGCGCGGCCACGCCCTGCGACTTGAAGAACTCGGTCCAGCTGAAGTTCGGAGTCAGCTTGTCGGCGTCGGCCAGGGTGACCGGGTTGTAGAACAGCTCGACGTTGCGCGACAGCTCCACGCGCGACTTGGAGGCCTTGGCCAGGCGGGTCTCGAACTTCACCACGTCCTCGGCCTGCTTGGCTGCATCGGCTGCAGCGATGCCGGACAGCTCCAGCACCTTGGCAACGTGCGCCTGGTAGGCCTTCAGCTTGTCGGCATTCTTGGCGTCGGTGTAATAGGTGGTGTCCGGCAGGCCCAGGCCGCCCTGGCTGGCGTAGGCCATGTTCACGGCCGAGTTCTTGAAGTCGGCCTCGGCGCCGAAGCCGAACAGGACGTTGTCGCCCTTGGCGGCGCTGCTGCGCAGGTAGTTGGCAATGGCCGCCTTGTCCTGCAGGCCGTCGATCGCGGTCAGGTCGGCCTTCAACGGCTCGATGCCCTGCGCGTTGATCTTGGCCTCGTCCATGCCGGTGGCCCACAGGTCGCCGACGATCTTCTCGATGTGGTTCGGGTTCTTCACCTGCGCGACCTGCTCGGCCAGCTGGTGCTGCACGGCCACCGAGCGCTCGTCGAGGATGGTGAAGGCACCCCAGCTGGTGCGGTCGCCCGGAATTTCATTGGCGGCCAGCCACTTGCTGTTCACGTAGTCGCCGAAGGCGCCACAGGCGTCCTTGCTGGCATCCAGATCGCTGGGCTGGAAAGCGTTGTAGGCCGGCAGCTTGCTCTCGTCCAGCGTGTAGTGGGTGGCTTCGGCCGCAGCCGGCGTGGAGGCGGTGGCGTCCTTGGCCGGGGCTTCAGTCTTGCCGCAGCCAACCAATGCGGCCGAAACGGCCAGGGTCAGCAGCACGATCTTGGGATTACGGGTCACTTGAATGGCCTCCAGGCCGAGTGAGTCAGGGAAGGGCCGCAGGACGGCCGTGGGCCGAACGATACGCCGCCAGCCTGACCTGCAAGGGTGTCGAAGGTCATGGCCGGGCGCAAGGGGGCAGGGCCGCGGCCGGAAAAAGACAGACCCGGCAAAAGCCGGGCCTGTCGGGGTGCTGCGGTTCTGGATGGATCAGAACTTGTAGGTGGCGCCCATATACATGTAACGGCCGATGTTGTCGTACATCGCTGAACCGACATCGGAGCCGAAGTAGTTCACCGGCGGGTCCTTGTCGAAGGCGTTGTCGACGCCCAGGTAGACGTCGATCTTGTCACCCGGGAAGCGGTAGCCGAACTGGAAGTTGTGGTACGTGTACGAGCCGTTGCGGATCGGACTGGTCTGTCCCGGGTTGGCCTGGTAGCTCTTCGGCTGCACACGCAGGTTCGGGCCGACGTAGGTCATGTCCCACGATGCGCGCCACTGGCCCAGCGAGTACTTGGTCTGCAACTGGCCACGCCAGCGCGGATCGGTCACCCAGGTGACGTTCTCGTCGTACTCGTTCGGGAAGGCCTGGAAGGCCCACTCGCGCGACTGCAGCAGACGGGTGCCCACCAGGCGGATGACGGTGTCACCCTCGGCCAGCTTGAAGCGGTAGTCCATTTCCAGATCGACGCCGACGCGACGCGAGCGGGCCAGGTTTTCGTTCAGCGCAACCCAGCGGCTGATCGAGTACTCCGGGAAGGTGCGGCCGCCAGCATCGGTCTTGCCGCCCACCGGTGCGCGTTCGATGAAGCCGCAGAAGCTGTTGTTGATCCCCCCCGGCGAATCCACGCAACGGGTTGCATTGGTCTGCGCGGTCACCGCACCAATGGCGTCCTTCAGACTGATCCACCAGTAGTCGACGGACATGCCGAAGCCCTGCAGGAAATCAGGCTGCCAGACCAGGCCATAGGTGAAGCTGCGTGCGCGTTCCGGCTTCAGGTCCGGATTGCCGCCGCTGACGCCCGGGCGGGTGGCAGTGTAGGTGTCGACCCAGCCGACCGGCACGCCCAGCGCCGAGCAGTTGGCCTGGCGCAGTGCCGGGTCCGCCGCGGTGTTCGGGCGGTTCGGGTTGGTGGCCAGGTAGTTGCAGGGGTCGTTGACCGTGGCGAAGTTTTCGCTCTGCGGGTTGTACAGCTCACCGATGCTCGGTGCGCGCACCGCCTGCGACAGGGTGCCGCGGGCACGCAGCGACGGGATGATGGTCCAGTCCAGGCCCACCTTCCAGGTGGTGGTCTTGCCGATGCTGCTGTAGTCCGACCAGCGGCCTGCGGCGTCCAGGGTCAGGTTGTAGATGCCCGGGATGTCGGCCAGCAGCGGCACGGTGGTTTCAACGAAGGCCTCGCGCACGTCGTACTTGCCCATGCGGTTGGGAATGGCGTTGAGGAAGGTCAGGCCCTGCGCGGCCAGCGGATCGGTGATTTCGCGGCTCTTTTCGCGGCGGTATTCGACACCACCGGCCACGCCGACGTCACCGGCCGGCAGGCTGAAGAGCGAGCCGTTGGCCAGCGACGCGCTGAACACCGACTGCTGCAGGCGCGAGTAGTTGAACGAATTGACGTTCATCCAGTCACGCGCGGCCTGGGTCACAGCTCCGTTGCCGAACACCGAGAACGGCACGCAGCCTTCGCGGGCGAACTGCGAGTACACGCGGTTGCCGTTGTTGGGATTGGTCGCGTTCGGGTTCAGCGTGGTGCGGCAGACGATCTCGCCATTGGCCGGGTTGACCACGGTATCCAGGCCGGCCTGCCAACGCTCGTTGATGCGGTTGTTGAGGTTCCAGCGCTTGACTTCGCTCTGGCCCCAATTGCCGTAAACGTCGTAGGTCCAGTTCTCGGTCAGGTTGCCTTCAATGCCCAGCACGAAGCGCTGGGTGTTGCGCTCCACGTGCTCACCACGCTGGCCGGCGTCGACGTTGAAGCGGCTCAGGGTCAGCTGGCTCAGGCCGGCGCTGGTCATCAGTGCGCGCAGTTCCGGCGACACGTAGGCGTTGTCGCGCTGGATGCGCAGGGTCTGGTCGAACGACGGCTGTGCCAGGAAGTCGGACACCGTTTCGGTGTACTTGCCCTCGAAGTACAGGCGGTGGTTGTCGGTCAGGTCGAAGTTGACGACCGTGTTGATGCTCTTGCGGTCGAACTTCGGCTGCAGGTCGGCAACCGAGTTCAGGTCGGCGAAATCACAGTTCACGCAACTGGTTGCGCTGACCACGGTGCCGTCGTAGCGCTGCTTGCGGAAGGTGCCATCCGGGTTGAACTGGTAGCGGTTGCCCCAGGTAGCCGGATTGTTCGGGTTGAAGGTACCAATGTTGAAGGTACCGCCGAAGGAGATCGAGTGGTTGCCGCCCGGGCCGGCCAGCACGGTTTCCGGGTTGCTTTCGCTGGACGGCTTGCTGCTGTCGTAGTTCGGGTTGCGCACCGACACCAGGAACTCGTTGCCGATGGCGCGGTCGGTGCGGACGAAGCGGTCCTGCTTGCTGTATTCAAGGGCGACAGCGGCGTTGCCGCGGCCACCGGCGAAGTCGGTGCCGGCCGAGGCACTGATGAAGGAACGGTTGAAGCCGCCTTCGCTGGCCATGCCGGTCTGACCGCGTACTTCAGCCCCGTCGAAGGACTTCTTCATGATGAAGTTGACCACGCCAGCCACAGCGTCGGCGCCATACACCGCCGATGCACCACCGGTGATCACTTCCACGCGCTCGATCCATTCCACCGGAATGGTGTTGACGTCCACGGCGGAGGAGCCGGAGGTTGCGCCGACGTGACGGCGGCCATTGACCAGTACCAGGGTGCGGGAGGTGCCCATGCCACGCAGGTCCATCAGACCCACACCGGCGGTGCCGATGAAGCGGGTCGAGTTGCCCAGGGTATAGGTCGGGGTCAGCGCCGGCAGGCGGGTCATCAGGTCGCCGATGTTGTTCGCACCGGTGGCACGGATTTCCTCGGCGGTGATGGCCGTAACCGGGGAGGGGGTCACGAAGCCGGTACGCGCAATGCGCGAGCCGGTCACGCTGACGCGATCGAGGTCGATCGGGTTGGAACCTGAGCTGGCTTCCTGGGCCAGGGCCGGGCCGGCAGCGGCCATCATCAGACCGACCAGCAGGGCGTTGGTCAGCGGGTGGCGGCCGGGAGTGCGGTTGTACGTCATCGAGTGGATCCCCCTAGTGGACAGAATTCTTTCGCTTCCGTGCAGTTGTTATGTTGATGTTCAGATGTCGTCCTGACTTGACGCGAACCTAACATGGTCTTAACGCAAATTGGCCATTTGCTGGGAGAGCTGACACATTCCGCATCAGTTGGCTACATAAAAGTGCAACAAATACAGCGACTTGGTATCAGTTGTAATCGCGGCATCGAGATCTTCCAGCGAATGCTGAATGGGCTGTTAAGGTCAACTTTGCGCAAAGTGGCGGTTGGCTTTGCGCGGGGAGACATGCGCGGGGGACCCGAGGGTCTCTGTGCCCGACATGCCTGTACGGTGCGTTCAGCTGCAGCAGGCCGGCGGGTCAGGGGGTGACGACCGTCCTGCAAGGCGGGACATCCCACCCGCCTGCAGCCGGCCCGGCCAGGTCGCCTTGCAGCATCACCTCAAGATTGCACGAGGCGGCGAAGCAACCCGTCCGCGAGGCATTGGATTCATCAGGCGATCAATGCTCGGGCGGGAGATCGGTAGGCCGTTCGAACGGCTTTTGAACGTAGTTGTGCTGCGCACCAATGTCGCCAACTTCCGCTGGGCTCAGAGCGTGCCTCGTGTTGCCGGCAGTGCCGCCTGACTGCGGATCAACGTGATTGCCGATGCCCCATTCCTTTCAGATCCAACGGCCTTGGGTGTCGAGCCAGGTCGGCAAGGTTTCATTCCGCGACTTTTCAGGGGGTTGTTGCAAGAAAGTAAAGATTGAAAATCCATTTCAGCGTTTTGGCCGGAAGCGGGCAAAAAAGACCCCGCCGGAGCGGGGTCCTGGTGTTCTGCAGGAACGCCCCCGCCTGGGCGGGGCGTCCAGCAGGGAGGGGCTTACTTCCTGCCGAAGTCGTACTGCGCCTGCACATAGATCGCCCGTCCGTAGGCGTTGTACAGGGAGTTGTTGTACGGCACGTCGATGTTGCCGGCATAGGAGTGCTGCTGGTTGTCCGGCACCTTGTTGAACAGGTTGTTGACCATCAGCGAGAACGTCAGGTTGTCCATCGCGCGATAGCTCACGCTCAGGTTGTAGGTGGTGTACGAGCCCCACTTGCCGGCCTTGTAGCCGGACGTCGGGTCGACAAAGTCGTAGCCGCGACCCAGGTAGGACATGTAGTTCGGCGTGCGGCCGATGTAGTTGAAGTACAGGGTGGTGGTGAACTTGTCCAACGCCCAGCCGATCGAGCCATCGGCGCGGACCTTGGCGTAGGAGTCATACACCCACATCGCGTACGGGTTGCCCAGCAGGTCCAGGAACGGATCATTGAGCTGCGGCTGCAGTTCGCGCTTGAGCATGTTGGTGTAGTTGCTGGCGAACTGCAGGGAGCCGAAGCGGCCGATGTCCTGCACGTACTTGAAGCTCGCGGTGAGCGCCTCGAGGTTCTGGCGCGCCACGTTCAGCTTTGGCGTGTAGATCTCCTCCAGGGCGCCGGTGGCGTCACGGGTGACCCAGTTGGCCACCTCGTCACAGGTGGCGCCTGCGGTGTTGGTCAGACCGTTGCGGCAGTAATACTCCGCCAGCAGCAACTGGTCGGAACTGAGGGTGTTGACCTCGTTCTTGATCTTCCAGTTGTAGTAGTCCAGCGATACCGACAGATTGTTGATCGGCGCCCACACCAGGCCGGCGTTCCACACATCGGCAGTGATCGGCTTCAGTGACGGATTGCCCGACTGCGTGCCGAACACCGACACGCTGCCATAGCGGCAGTCCACCGTGTTGGACGGATCGAAACCGAGCTGGCCGCAGCGGTAGTAGTCCTTGGAGCCATTGGCGTAATAACCGCTCTTGCCCTGGAAGGCATCGGGCAGGGACGGTGCGCGGAACGCGGTACCGTACTTGCCGCGGACCAGCAGGCTTTCGAAGGGCCGGAACTCGACGCCGATACTGTAGGTGGGCTTGTCAACGGTATTGCCGGCGATCTTGAAGTTGTCGTACCGACCCGAGGCCGTCACCGTCAGCATGTCGTGCAGTGGCAGGCGCAGTTCGCCGGTCACCGCATAGTTGCTGCGGTGGCCATTGCCGGCCACGGAGGTGGTTCCGAACACGGTGCCGTCGGTCAGGCGTACATCCGGGGTGTAGTCCCAGCCTTCACTGCCGCCCTCGACGACTGCCGCAAAGCCGGCATCACCACCGGGCAGCTTGAACAGCGAACTGTTGGTGAGCTGGGCCCGGGTCTGGGTCTGCCAGGTGCGGCTGCGGCTGGTGGTGAAACCGGTGAAGCTCTGGAACGCCCCGTCTGGCAGTCTGGAATAGAAGGCGCCCCAGTTCGGGTTGTAGATGTTGTAGCCATCATCGGTCTCGCCCAGCACCGGACCCAGCACGTTGTCGGCGAACCAGTTGTTGATCGGATCGTTCCAGCGCGCATAACCGCGCTCATTGAGCTTGTACTCGCCGCGGGTGATGCTGGCCTCGTAATCCCAGTTGCTGCCGATCGAACCGCGTGCGCCGAACGTGACCTGATAGGACTTGCTGCGGTCGGTATTCATGATGTCGCGGTAGCCACCGCCGCCGATGTCTTCGGGGGCGAACACGCGCTGCAGGCCCAGATAGCGACCGCTGGACTGATCGAAGAACGGACCCATGCTGATATCCGTGCCCCAGTAGTTGTAGCCGGCACCGGTGTTGTACTTGACGGTTTCGTAGCTGTAGAGGACATCGCCGAACAGCTGCAGGTTGTCATTCACATCGTAGGTCAGCGACGAATAGAACTGGCTGCTTTCCTTGCTGTTCTTGATCGTCTTGTAACCCGCGCCGAACGCGGAGCCGCAAGATTGTCCAGCGCGGCGTGTACCGAGGATGGTGGTGCCGTCGAACTGGCCGGCAACGCCGGCGCAGTTGTTCGGGTCCATCATCAGGAAGTCGTCGGTTTCCGCATCGAAGACCAGGAAGTCGTTCGAGGGGAGCTGGCGGGTGTAGCCCCGGGGATTGTTCTGCGTGGTGATGTCGCGCTGGTAGCCCCAGATCGGGTTGGTTTTTTCGTACTGCACGTTGACCAGTGCGCGGAAGCGGTCGTCGCGGCTGTTGAAGCCGTTGGCCGCGCTCACGCGGAAGCTGGCGCCGCCGCCATCCGAGTACGCGCCGCCACGCACGTTCAGGGTGCCGCCGTCCATGCGTTCCTTGAGGATGATGTTGACCACGCCGGCGATCGCGTCCGAACCGTAGAGCGACGACTGACCGCCAGGCAGGACTTCGATGCGGTCGACGATGTCGATCGGAATGCCACTGATGTTGTTGAACGCGTCGCTGCCGTTGTACAGCGCCGGGTAGGACAGCATCGGGCGGCCGTTGATCAGGTACTTGGTGTAGCCCGGATTCAGGCCGAACATGCCGGCCGCTTCGGCGCCCTGGGTGAACGACGCGGAGGTCTGGCCGCCCTGCAGGCCGCCGGTGGTCAGCGAGGACTGCTGCAGCACTTCGGCAACGCTGGAGAAGCCGCGCGCCTGGATCGCCTCAGCACTGATGGTCAGCACCGGCGTCTGGTTTTCGATCTGCGTCTGCGGAATCAGCGACCCGGTGACCGTGACGCGGTCAAGGTTGGTGGCCGCGCTCTTGCTTTCCTGAGCGAGCGCGACAGTGCTGGCGCTGGCAAGGAACAAGCCGCTGAGCACGGCACTGGTGAGCGGGTGGCGTGAGAACAAGAAGCGACTGCGAGACATGCGATTACTCCGTGTGATCGTAAGAACGCGTTTTCCCTTCCAGGGGCTCGGTTTCTGTTCGGCCGCGTCAACAGGTCATGCCGCGCGCGGTCGCTGAAACCTAACATGCGCTTAATTTGAAATGCACCGATTTGTAACCAAGCTTGACGAGCTTCGTCACAATTCCGTCCTCTTCTCTTTTCAAACAACAACTTGCAGATACTGTCTGGTTTTGCCGATTGTGGCGAAATGAATGTCGATCAAATGACCGTATTAATAATCGAGACATTTATTAGATTATTTTCCGGGTTGTTCATTGCCCAAAAAAAAGGCCCCGCCGAAGCGGGGCCTGGTCCAGACACTAAGTCCGGAAAACGACGGGATTACTTGCCGAAGTCGTACTTGGCCTGCACGTACACGGTGCGGCCGTAGACGTTGTACAGGTAGTTGTTGAACGGCGTGCCGGAGGTGCCCTGGTAGCTGTGGGCCTGCTGCTCGGGCATCTTGTTGAACACGTTGTTGACCATCAGCGACAGGGTCAGGTCATCCTGCGCGCGGTAGTTCACGCTCAGGTTGTACGTGGTGTACGAAGCCCACTTGCCTGCCTTGTAGCCCGACGCGGCGTGGGTGTACTCGTAGCCGTTCAGGCCTGCCAGGTAGTTCGGGGTGTGGCCGATGTAGTTCGCGTACAGCGTGGTGGTCCACTTGTCCAGCGACCAGGCCACCGACGCGTCGGAACGGACCTTGGCGTAGCTGTCGTAGTTCCACATCGACTTCGGGTTGCCCAGCAGGTCCTGGAAGTCCTCACCCGGCTGCGCCTGCACTTCACGCTTCAGCATGTTGGTGTAGTTGCCCGAGAACTGCAGCGAGCCGAAGCGGCCGATGTCCTGCAGGTACTTGAAGCCGACGGTCACGGCCTGCAGGTTCTGGCGGGCCACGTTCATCTTCGGGGTGTACAGCGAGCTCAGGTTGCCGGCCGAGTCACGGGTGACCCAGTCAGTCACGTTCTGGCAGGTGGCCGAGGAGCCGTTCGGAAGGCCGTTGCGGCAGTAGTACTCAGCCAGCAGCAGCTGGTCGGTGCTGGCCGTATCGACTTCGTTCTCGATCTTCCAGTTGTAGTAGTCGGCCGAGATCGACAGGTTCGCCATCGGCGCCCAGACGATGCCCGCGTTCCAGACGTCGGCGGTGATCGGCTCCAGGTCCGGGTTGCCGGCACGCTCGGAGTAGACCGAGACGCTGTCGGCGTAGCGGCAGGCGTCGGTGTTACCCGGGGTGTAGCCCAGCTCGCCGCAACGGTAGTAGTCGGTCGAGTTGGCAGCGTAGTAGCCGCTGCGGCCCTGGAAGGCGTCGGGCAGGGTCGGCGCGCGGAAGGCGGTGCCGTACTTGCCGCGGAACAGCAGGCTTTCGATCGGACGGAACTCAACGCCCACGCTGTAGGTGGCCTTGTCGACGGTGTTGTCGGCGATCTTGAAGGCGTCATAGCGACCGGAAGCAGTCACCGTCAGCGACTCCAGCAGCGGCATGCGCAGCTCGCTGGTCACCGCGTAGTTGCTGCGATGGCCGTTGCCGGCAACAGCCGACGAGCCCCACACATCGCCGTCCAGCAGGCGCTGGTCCGGGCTGTAGTCCCAGCCTTCGCTGCCGCCTTCGACGACCACGGCCAGGCCGGCATCACCGCCCGGAAGCGAGAACAGCGAGCCATTGGTGACCTGCGCACGTGCCAGGTTCTGCCAGGTGCGGGCATGGTTGGTGGTGTAGCCGGTGAAGCCAGCGAAATCTTCCGGCGAGATCGGCGAGTAGAACGCGCCCCAGTTGGTGTTGTAGATGCCGAAGCCATCCTTGGTGCCCAGCTGCGGGCCCAGCACCTTGTCGGCGAAGTAGCTGTTGATGGCATTGCCGAAGCGCTGGAATTTGCTTTCATCCAGGCGGTATTCGCCGCGGGTGAAGCTCAGGCTGTAGTCCCAGTTGCCGACCGCGCCCTTGCCGCCCAGGGTGACCTGGTAAGCACGGCTCTTGTCGTTGTTCAGGATGCCCTTGTAGCCTTCGCCGCCGATGTCTTCCGGAGCGAACGCGCGCTGCAGGTTGACCAGCTTGCCCGACGCCTGGTCGTAGAAGCCGCCCATGCCGCTCTTGGTGCCCCACCACAGGTAGTTCGAGCCCGAGGTGTATTCGGTCTTTTCCTTGCTGTACAGCACGTCGGCGAACAGCTGGAAGTTGTCGTTCACGTCGAAGGTCATCGACGAGTAGAACTGGCCGCTGTCCTTGCCGTTCTTCAGGGTCTTGTAGCCGGCGCCGAAGACCGAACCGCAGGACTGGCCGGTCGGGCGGTTGGCCAGCACGGTGGTGCCATCGAACTGGCCGGCGACGTTGGCGCAGTTGCTCGGGTCCATCATGTACAGCGCATTGGTCTTGGCGTCGATGACGGCGAAGTCGTTCGACGGCAGCTGTGCGGTGTAGCCGTGGGTGTTGTTCTGCTTGGTCAGGTCGCGCTGGTAGCCCCAGATCGGGTTGCTGCTTTCGATCTGCACGTTGACCAGTGCATTGAAGCGGTTGTCCAGCGCCGAGAAGCCGTGGGCGCCGCTGATGCGGAAGCTGCTGCCACCGCCTTCAGTGGTGGTGCCGCCACGCACGGACAGGCTGCCGCCTTCCATGTGGTCCTTCAGGATGATGTTGACCACGCCGGCGATCGCGTCCGAACCGTACAGGGAGGACTGGCCACCCGGCAGGACTTCGATGCGCTCGACGATGTCGATCGGAATGCCGCTGATGTTGTTGAACGCGTCGCCGCCGTTGTACAGCGCCGGGTAGGACATCATCGGGCGGCCGTTGATCAGGTACTTGGTGTACCCGGGGTTCAGGCCGAACATGCCAGCGGCTTCAGCGCCCTGGGTGAACGAGGCGGAGGTCTGGCCGCCCTGGATGCCGCCGGTGGTCAGCGAGGACTGCTGCAGCACTTCGGCGACGCTGTTGAAGCCGCGCGACTGGATGGCTTCAGCGCTGATGGTCATGACCGGGGTCTGGGTCTCAACCTGGGTCTGCGGGATCAGCGAGCCGGTGACGGTGATCTTGTCCAGGTTGGTGGCCTTGTCCTGGGCCATTGCCGGCGAGGCGGCGACCAGGGCGGAGATCAAGGCGACAGCGAGGGTGTTGCGACGTGCGGAATTGCGAAGGTCTTTCATGTAGTTCCGTTCAAAGAGCAAATACGAATACGGCACTGCGCATGCGCCATCGTGCGTGCCGTGAAACAGCGACGCAGCCCAAAACCAGTGCTTAGCGAACGTAACATGAACTTAACAACCTGTGCACGAATCTGTAGCAATCCTGAATTTCAGTCAGGCTACGTCCAGCTTGTATGATGTTGGGTTATTCCCCCCGATACCGCTGGTGCCCGTTGTGAACAGTTCTCCCCGTCGCCCCCATGCCAGCCAGGTCCAGAAGGGACTGACGCCACATGCCCGCATCCGCAATGTCATTGCGGTCGGCTCGGGCAAGGGCGGTGTCGGCAAATCCACCACGTCGGTGAACCTGGCAGTGGCGCTGCAGCAGCTGGGCGCCCGGGTGGGTGTCCTTGATGCGGACATCTACGGCCCAAGCGTGCCGGCCATGCTTGGCCTGTCAGGCCGCCCGGAAAGCCCCGACAACAAGAGCATTGAGCCGCTGCGTGCGTTCGGTGTGGATACGATGTCGATCGGCTACCTGATCGAGGAAGACACGCCGATGATCTGGCGTGGGCCGATGGCCACGTCGGCGATGACCCAGCTGTTCAACGACACCCTGTGGGACGACCTGGACTTCCTGCTGATCGACCTGCCGCCGGGTACCGGTGACATCCAGCTGACCCTGACCCAGAAGATCCCGCTGGCCGGTGCGGTGATCGTCACCACGCCGCAGGACATCGCCACGCTGGATGCGAAGAAGGCGCTGAAGATGTTCGAGAAGGTCGAGGTGCCGGTGCTGGGCATCGTCGAGAACATGGCGGTGCACACCTGCAGCAACTGTGGTCACGTCGAGCACCTGTTCGGCGAGGGCGGCGGCGAGCGCATGGCCGCGCAGTACGGTGTGCCGCTGCTGGGTTCGCTGCCGCTGCAGATCGGCATCCGCGAGCAGGGCGACGCTGGTACGCCGATCACCGTGGCGCAGCCCGATTCGGTCCCGGCCCAGGCCTACCGCCATGCCGCGCAGCGCCTGATCGAAGAAGTGGGCAAGCGCCCGCGCGCTTCGATTCCGATCCTGTCGTCGCTGCTCTGATCACAGCTGCAAAGAAAAAGCCGCCGGCGCAAGGCCGGCGGCAAGTTGGAGCGTTCCTGGAGAGGAAGCTGCTTACCAGTCGTACTGGACCTGGAAGCGGACGGCACGCGGATCGTTGAAGTACTTCGGCGTGTTGTAGTTGTAGTAGTTGCGAATGGTCGGAGCGGAGCTGGGGCGACCGTACTTGGTTTCGTACACCTGCACCGGCTTGATGTTGTTGAAGGCGTTGAGCACGGACACCTGCAGGCTCAGGCCTTCCAACCAGTTCGGCGTATAGGTGATGTTCGGGCTGACGGTGAACTGCCATGGCGTGCGGCCGGCGCTGCCGACCTTGGCGATGTCGTCTGCCGGAACCCGGCCATTGAGCTCGCAGCTGTGGAATACGCCGGAGTAGCCGTACTCGGTGTCGAAGCTGCCATAGCCGCCGCCGAGGCAGCTCTTCGGTGCGCCGGACTGCGCCAGGATGTTCACGCCGACCGACCACTCGTCGGTGAACTTGTAACCACCAAACAGCTTGATGCTGTGGCGATGGTCGTTGAACAGGTAGCCGTCCGAGCCATACATGATCTCGGCGAAGTCGAAGTCCGACGTGGTGCCGGTGTCATCCTGGCCGTTGGTGCTCTTGACCAGGCCTTCATAGTTGCCTTCCAGCTTGGACCAGGTGTAAGAGAAGCTGGCATACCAACGTTCGGTCTGCTTGTCGGCGCTGAGGGTGACGGCCTTGTACGTACGCTTGGCCTTCGGACCGAGGCTGGCGCCCGGAACAGTGATCTCTTCCGCCGTACCGTTGCCATCCACATCAAGGGTGACCTTCAGGTCGCTACCCGGGTTGTAGATCCAGCAGCCGGGCAGGCCTTCCGGCACGGTCCACGGGTCGGACCAGTTGGACAGGTCATAGCCTGCGGCAGCTGCGGCGTTGTACAGCGAGCGCGAGTCGCAGGTGTCGTCGATCACCTTGTTGGCGCGGCGATAGGTCGCCTTGATGCCAACGGTCCAGTCGTTGAAGAAATCGATCGACGAGCTGACCTGCTGCTGGTAACCGATGATCAGTTCGTCCTGGGTGTAAGGCTTCAGGCCCTTGGACGCGACTGCGCGCGGATCCGGAGTGACGCCGCTTTCGCCATTGACCACGGAGTCGTTCGCACCATCCTCGAAACTGCCGGTGACGTTCGGAGCGCCATTGGCGCCGATGCCGTCGTAGGTGTAGTACTGGTCCAGGTAGTAGGAGGCGCTGGCTGCGCGCAGTGCCACGTTTGCCGCGATCGGCAGCGAGTACCGGCCCACCGAAGCGAACAGCTTGCTGCGACCATCACCCAACAGGTCCCACGAGAAGCCAAAACGCGGCTGCCAGATGTCGTCCTGCTTGACGAACGTTGCACCGTCGGAGTTCTTGTTGTTGAACGAATCGTTACGAATGCCGCCGTACAGCATGAAGTTGTCGGTGATCTGCCAGTTGTCCTGCAGATACCACGACTTCTGCTTGATCTCGATCGAACCACCGTTGCGGAAGTTCACGAGATTGGCGTAGTCGTCGAACAGGTACCAAAGTGCTCCGCCCGAGTACGAGGTGCCCTGCACGGACGTCCATTTTTCATCGCTGTAACCAAAGCCGACCTTGTGGTCGCCCAGCTGCCAGTCGAAGTCGAGGCGAGTGCCCTTGCGTTCGTTGCGGCCGCCGAAGATACCGACGGTGCTGGCAACCGCACAGCCGATCTGGCGGCCGGTGCCGCCGGTGGCCGAGCGGTAGTCCAGCACATAGGGGCACGCACCCTGCGGGCTGTTGATGTCACCGTTGTAGGCATCAAAGACGCCATCGGCGCTGATGGTGTGTTCCGATGAACGATTGCGCATCTGCCCGTACTGCAGGGATGCGGTCAGGTTCTCGGTGAGATAGCTGGTCCACTTGAAGACGTCGGTCTGGCCGCCGCTCTTGCCGATCAACTGGCCCAGGTCGCCGGTCTTGGCCGGTTCGCCACCAGCGTTGGGGCTGTCATAGGCCGCAGTGTAGTAGTCATAGGAGTAACGACGGCTGTTGTCGAAGCCGGTGTACTCCAGGTGGTTGTTCTCGTTGAGGTACCAGTCGACCTTCAACAGCCAGTAAGGCGTCTTCGACTCATAGTCATAGGCGCTGGTCGACAATGCCGCAGCCGACGGCGGACGGCCGTTGGTGGTGTACTGGGAGCCGCGGTTGCCGAAGTTGCCGGTCTTGGAGTTGCTGAACTGGCCCATCGCGAACACGAACAGCTTGTCCTCGATCAACGGACCGCCAGCCCAGACGCTGTACACGTTGGAGCTGCTGCTGTTCTTGTCGTACGAACGGAACAGCGAGCCATCGCTGTAGTAGGTGTCCGGAGCCTTTTCACGCAGCGAGTCCGGGGTGCCGGTCCAGCTGAAACCACCCTTCCATTCGTTGGTGCCGCGCTTGACGTTGACGCTGGTCACGCCACCGGTGGAGAAACCGTACTGAGCACCATAGCCGCCGGTCTGCACGTCCAGCTGATCGATGGCCTGGTACGGGATCTCCGAGAAGGACAGGCTGTCATACAGATTGGTGACGTTGAATCCGTTGACGTAGTAGCTGTTTTCCGCAGCCGACGCGCCACCGAACGAGGCTGGGCCGAAATAGCCGCTCGATGCGACGGTGCCCGGGGTCAGCAGCGAGACGCTGGTGATATCGCGGGCGACCGGCAATGAATTGAGCTTGTCGGCAGTGAAGGTGGTACGCGATTCAACGCTGCCCAGGTCGATCGTGTTGGCCGCGCCCAGGGCGCGCACGTTGACGGTATCCAGCGATGTTGCACCGCTGCTGTTCGCCGAGGCGAATGTCGCGAACGACTGTTGTCCGGCGACCACGGTGACGCGGGTGGTCGCAACCGGATTTCCACCACTGACCGTGGTGACCTCATAAGTGCCGGTCGGCAATTGGGAGATGCGGAAACGGCCATCCGCGCTGACGTTCGCCTCGCGGGTGGCGCCGGAAGACAGGCTCTTGACCTGCACTTTGTCAGCCGACGTAGCGGTACCGACGATGTCGCCGGAAGTGCTCTGCGCATAGCTGGTGCCGGCGATGGCTCCCAGGACCATGGCCAGAGCGGTGCGCTTCAGACTGCGTCCATTGAAGTTCAGATTCATCGTGTTCCTTTGCGGTTGCAGAGGGAAATCGGTTGGGCTCAAAGGACCTGAACGAATTGTTCAGGATGAATGAAACCGTAACGATCAATCTTTCCTCATGCAACGTTCATCCGGCGCTCATGTCACCAAGGAGGCCGACTGGTGGCTTCATGTATTTGAATTTCAAGAAAAAATATTTTTATGTCGACATGTGTCATTGCAAACATGCTGATTGGATTTGACATAAATATGTGCTAACTGATTTAACTCGGTCGGCCTGGTCTCATTTGTTATTCATCCTGCGTGTGCGTCTTTTCGCTCCGACGGCGCATGACAATGGAAACGGCGCGCCAATCCGCATCATGGCCGGCACAGCCGGCCCGCCTGTAGAATCGCCGCCTCGGGCGCAGCCCGTTTCCCCCTCGTTCAACAGGACAGAGCATGAGCATCAAGAGTGACCGTTGGATCCGCCGCATGTCCGAGCAGCACGGCATGATCGAGCCGTTCGAGGCAGGGCAGGTCAAGCAGGCCAACGGCGAACGCATCGTCAGCTATGGCACGTCCAGCTATGGCTATGACGTGCGCTGCTCGCGCGAGTTCAAGGTGTTCACCAACATCAACTCGACCATCGTCGATCCCAAGCGCTTCGACTCGGGCAGCTTCGTCGACATCACCGCCGACGAGTGCATCATTCCGCCGAACAGCTTCGCGCTGGCGCGTACCGTTGAATACTTCCGCATTCCGCGCGACACCCTGGTGGTGTGCCTGGGCAAGAGCACCTACGCGCGCTGCGGCATCATCGTCAACGTGACCCCGCTGGAGCCGGAGTGGGAAGGCCACGTGACCCTTGAGTTCAGCAACACCACGCCGCTGCCGGCGCGCATCTATGCCAACGAAGGCGTCGCACAGATGTTGTTCTTCCAGGCGGCGGCCGATGACGTCTGCGAGACGTCGTATCGTGACCGTGGTGGCAAGTACCAGGGCCAGACCGGCGTGACCCTGCCGCGGACCTGAAGGCTGTCGGCAGCTTGTGGGGCCGGGCGATGCTCGGCCTGACGTCAAGGCAGCCGAGCATGGCCCGGCTCTACATGAAGAAGGCGGCGCAATGCGCCGCCTTCTTCATTTCCCGCGGCCGAACAGCATCGCGATACCGACACCCACCAGCGCCACCGGCCACCAGGTCAGCAGCAGCTTGGACAGGTTCAGGTGCGTCCAGCCGAGGTTGCTGGCGAGCATGAACAGACCGATCAGGATCAGCAGGATGGCGGCAACGAGGTTGAATCGCATCGGGTCGGCGAACGCTCAGGAGTGGGCCGGATATCCTAGCCGTTCCTTCCAGTAGGCGACATGCTGGTCCAGCGCGGCCGGCTCGTAGCGGTGCGCCGGCCCGCTGCCCCAGACCGGGCCGGGCCAGGCCGGGTCGCCATCGTGACGCCCGATCACGTGGAAGTGCAGCTGGCGCACGATGTTGCCCAGCGCGCCGATGTTGATCTTCTCCACGCCGTCGGAGCCCTTCAGGGCCTTGCAGGCGCGGTTGAGCTCGGTGCGCAGCTTGTCCTGCTGCTCGCCGTCCAGCTCGATCCACTCGGTCACCCCGGCCAGACGCGGCACGAGTACCAGCCAGGGGAATCGTTCGTCGTTCATCAGCCGCACTTGCGACAACGGTCCTTCCGCCACCAGCACGCTATCGGTGGCCAGGCGTGAATCGAGTTCGAAATCGCTCATCCAAGATGCTCCGAGAAGAAGTCCAGGGTGCGTTGCAGCGCCAGGGCGGCGCTGTCTGGATCATACGCATGTCCGACCTCCCGGTTGAAGGCGTGATCGGCCGGATAGACGTGGGTGGCCATCTGCGGCAGCTTCTCCCGGTGGGCCCGCACGGCCTCCGGCGGGATGCTGCGGTCCTGGGCGCCAAAGTGGAAAATCACCGGGGCCTTGGGCGTCTCATCCAGGAACTGGACGTTGCGCGCACCGTAGTAGCTGACCGAGGGCAGGCCCAGGCGCAGCGCGGACAGCATCGCTACCGTGCCGCCCCAGCAGTAGCCGACGGTGCCGACCTTGCCGTAGGGGGCCAGCCGGGTGGCCGCCGCGCGGACCACTTCCAGCGCCTTCTCCATGCCCAGCGCGCTCACCCGTTCCAGGCCCTGCTTCACGCCGTCGGCGTCATAGGGCAGGGCATCCGGATCGGCTTCTGCGCCATCAACCAGGTCGAAGAAGGACGGCGCCAGCACCGCGTAGCCTTCGGCCGCGAAGCGCTCGGCTACGCCGCGGATGTGCGGGTTGGCGCCGAAAATTTCCTGCACCACCACCAGCCCGCCGCGCGGGGTGCCTTCAGGGAGGGCCTGCCAGGCCCGTACCGCGCCGTGGTGCGTATCCAGGGTGATCCACTCGGCCATTGCTTCTACCTCATTGCGGGAACAGACCCGCATTGTCGGTGCTGCGCGGGTTAGCGCGGTGTCAGCGGCTGTGCGTGATCGGGCGGCTGGCCATTCAGAGCGAGGTCGCCAACCCCGGTATACTGGCGCCCTTTCAGGCCCCGGCCCCCAGGAACCCCTGCCACGCCGGCAGGGGCCCAGGCCCCCAGAGTCCCGCGATTCCATGTCCCAGCTGAACCCCAAAGTCGGCTTCGTCAGCCTTGGCTGCCCGAAGGCCCTTGTCGATTCCGAACGCATCCTTACCCAGCTCCGCTCGGAAGGCTACGACATCGTCCCGTCCTACGATTCGGCCGATGTGGTGGTGGTCAACACCTGTGGCTTCATCGATTCGGCGGTGACCGAGTCGCTGGACGCGATCGGCGAGGCGATGAGCCAGAACGGCAAGGTCATCGTCACCGGCTGCTTGGGCAAGCGCCCTGAGCAGATCCGCGAGGCGTACCCCAACGTGCTGGCAGTGTCCGGCCCGCAGGACTACCAGAGCGTGATGGAAGCGGTGCATGAAGCATTGCCGCCCAAGCACGATCCGTTCGTGGACCTGGTGCCCGACTACGGTATCAAGCTGACTCCGCGCCATTACGCGTACCTGAAGATTTCCGAAGGCTGCAACCACAAGTGCAGCTTCTGCATCATTCCGTCGATGCGAGGCAAGCTGGTCTCGCGCCCGGTGGATGAGGTGCTGCGCGAAGCCGAGCGCCTGGTGCGTGGCGGCGTGCGCGAGCTGCTGGTGGTTTCGCAGGACACCTCGGCCTACGGCGTGGACGTGAAGTACGCCGAAAAGATGTGGCGCAACAAGGCCTACCAGACCCGCCTGAAGGCGCTGTGCGAAGGCCTGTCCGAGCTGGATGCGTGGGTGCGCATGCACTACGTCTACCCGTACCCGCACGTGGACGAAGTGGTGCCGCTGATGGCCGAGAACCGCATCCTGCCGTACCTGGACATCCCGTTCCAGCACGCCAGCCCGCGCATCCTGCGGCTGATGAAGCGCCCCGGTGCGGTCGAGAAGACCCTGGAGCGCGTGCAGAACTGGCGCCGTATCGCGCCGGACATCACCGTGCGCTCGACCTTCATCGTCGGCTTCCCGGGCGAGACCGAATCCGAGTTCGAAGAGCTGCTGTCGTTCCTTGACGAAGCGCAGTTGGACCGCGTGGGCGCGTTCGCCTATTCGCCGGTTGAAGGTGCCACCGCCAACGATCTGCCCGATGCGGTGCCGGAAGAGGTGAAGCAGGAACGCCTGGCCCGCTTCATGGAAAAGCAGGCGCAGATTTCCGCTGCGCGACTGGAAGCCAAGATCGGCACCGTGCAGCAGTGCCTGGTCGATGCCATCGAAGGCGATATCGCCGTAGCCCGCTCCAAGGCCGATGCCCCGGAGATCGACGGCCTGGTGCACATCCAGAATGCCGACCAGGTGCCGCTGCGCGTGGGCGAGTTCGTGGACGTGGAAATCACCGAGAGCGACGAGCACGACCTGTACGGTGATGCGCTCGCCGCCGCCGCCCGCCCGGCATTCGATCTCAAGATGCTGTGACCGCAGCGACGACCGCCGCCGGTGACGGCAGCGGCGCCCGCCGCTTCGTGCCGCCGCCGCGTGCGGCGGTCGATCCGCAGGTGTTCGCGCACCCGGTGTTTGCCGGATTGCGCGACGTTCGTGACCTGCTGGCCAGCCCGGAGTGGCCGTCCATTGCAGCGCTCGAGACACGCCTCGCGCTGCCCGGCAAGCACTTGATCGAGCAGGATGCCACGCTGCTGGCCGACGGCCTGCACTACGAGGCCCGCATCGCACAGGGGCGCATCGCCACCCGCGCCGACAACTGGCATGACCTGTTCAACGCACTGGTGTGGGCTCGTTACCCGCAGCTCAAGCAGGCGCTCAACGTGCAGCAGTGCAGGCATATCGCATCCATGCCGCCGGGCCAGCGCAATCGCGCGCAGGCGGCACTGACCCAGTTCGACGAGACCGGCGTGATCGTGCGCGTACGCCATCACACGCTGCTGGCCGCCTGGGATGCGCACGACTGGCCTGCACTGTTCGAATCGAGATACTGGCTGAGCGGCGACATCGCCATCGCTGCGGTGTTCGGGCACGCGCTGATGGAGCAGGCACTGCTGCCGGGGCGCCGGCTGGTGGGAAAGTGCGTGGTGGTGCGCGGCGAAATCGATGGTGCCTGCGTTGACGCAGTGACCGCGGCCATTGCCGAGGGCAGTGCAGTGACCGATCCCTTGCAGTTGCGTCCGCTGCCGTTGGCTGGAGTTCCGGGCTGGCACGACGGACAGGACGCCGCCTTCTATGCAGATGCCGAGTACTTCCGCCCGCTGCGCGCCGGCCGCCAGTACCCGCCGCCGTTGCACGGCGCCATGTAGAGTCGACTGTCAGTCGACCGTTCTTCGTTCCGAGGCTGTGAACGCCTGACAGATGGCTTCGGCGAGTCATCAACCGCGACGAGGATCGCGGTGCGTTTGCCGTCCGGCTGCGGAGGTTTGTGCCGCGCTTCGCGCGGTAGTCGACTGACAGTCGACTCTACAACGGCTCGTACTCCACCCCGATTACCGCAAAGGTGAACTGGCCGCCGGGCAGTTCCACCGAGAATTCATCATCCAGCCGCTTCTTCAGCA
This sequence comes from Stenotrophomonas veracruzanensis, assembly GCF_032911525.1. Classification (NCBI taxonomy): domain Bacteria; kingdom Pseudomonadati; phylum Pseudomonadota; class Gammaproteobacteria; order Lysobacterales; family Lysobacteraceae; genus Stenotrophomonas; species Stenotrophomonas veracruzanensis. The sequence goes on along the minus strand of NZ_JAWJTI010000012.1, from coordinate 58,076 downwards.
GCGCACGCGCCAGCGGCGAATCGATGCTGATCCAGCCCAGGCCTGCGTCGGTCTCATCCGGGCCGACAATGCGATAGCGGCTGGTGTCGCCACTGTCCACGTTCTCCAGTTCCACCCACGCGCCGAAGAACACCGCCTGCGGATCGGTCGGCGTGGTGTCGACCACGCGCAGCGATTCCAGCCGCTTGGTCAGATAGCGCACGCGGCGGTCGATCTCGCCCAGCTGCTTCTTGCGATAGGTGTACTCGGCGTTTTCCGAACGGTCGCCCTCTGCGGCGGCCGCGGCCAGTGCCTTCACCACCTCGGGGCGCCGCACACGCCACAGGTCATCCAGTTCGGCCTTCAATCGGGCGTGGCCGGAGGCGGTGATCAGGGCGGTACTCTTTTCTGCTGGGGGACGCCAACGCGACATGTGGAGCGACTTCTTTTCTGGATGACGAACGGGGGAGCGGGGTCGGAGCCCGCCCTGGCGGGTGGGCTCCGACCCCAGTAGCGGCAGGTCAGCGCTTGCCGCCGAAGATGCCGCCCAGCAGGCCGCGCACGATCTGGTTGCCCAGCTTGGTGCCAACGGTACGCGTGGTCTGCTTGGCCATGGTTTCGATCATGCCCTGGCGGCGCTTGGTGCCGAAGATCGCATCCTTGATCGCCTGGCCGAAACCGCCTTCCTGCGCTTCGTCCTGCTCACGGCTGCGCGCGGCCGGCGCCTGCGCCTGTTCGACGGTCTTCTGCGCACGCTGGGCCAGCAGTTCGGCGGCCGATTCGCGGTTGATCGCGGTGTCGTAGCGGCTGCCGACCGGGCTGCCGGCACGCACCTGGGCACGCTCGGCCTCGGTGATCGGCCCCATCCGGCAGCGCGGCGGTGCAATCATCGTCTGCTGCACCGGCATCGGCACGCCCTTGTCCTGCAGCGTGGAGACCAGCGCTTCGCCGGTGCCGAGCTGGCTCAGTACCTTGGCCACGTCCAGCTTCGGGTTCGGCACGAAGGTTTCAGCCGCGGTCTTCACTGCCTTCTGGTCGCGCGGGGTGAATGCACGCAGCGCATGCTGCACGCGGTTGCCCAGCTGGCCGAGGATGTTGCCCGGCACGTCATCAGGGAACTGCGAGCAGAAGTACACGCCCACGCCCTTGGAGCGGATCAGGCGCACCACCTGCTCGATGCGCTGCACCAGCGAGGCCGGTGCGTCGTCGAACAGCAGGTGGGCCTCGTCGAAGATGAAGACCAGCTTCGGCTTGTCCAGGTCGCCCACTTCCGGCAGCTGCTCGAACAACTCCGACAGCAGCCACAGCAGGAAGGTCGAATACAGCTTGGGCTTGAGCACCAGCTGGTCGGCGGCGAGGATGCCGATCACGCCGCGGCCGTCGTGATTGACCCGCATGATGTCGGCCAGTTCCAGGGCCGGCTCACCGAAGAAGTTCTCGCCGCCATCCTGCGCCAGGCGCAGCACCGAACGCTGGATCGCAGCGATGGACTGCGCGCTGACCAGGCCGTATTCGGTGGAGATGTCCTTGCGCTCCTCGGCCACCAGGCCAAGCAGGGCGCGCAGGTCGTCCATGTCCAGCAGCAGCAGGCCACGGTCGTCGGCCAGCTTGAACACGATGTCTAGCACGCCGGACTGGGTGTCGTTCAACTCGAGGATGCGCGCCAGCAGGGTCGGGCCCATCTCGCTGACCGTGGTGCGCACCGGGTGACCCAGCTTGCCGTACAGGTCCCAGAAAAGGGTCGGGCTGGCGGCCGGCGCGTAGTCGGCCACGCCGATCTCGGCGGCGCGCTTGAGCAGGTTCTCGGCGCCGGTGCCGGGCACGGCCAGGCCGGAGACATCGCCCTTCACATCGGCCAGGAATACCGGCACGCCCAGTCGCGAAAAGCCCTCGGCCAGCGTCATCAGGGTCACGGTCTTGCCGGTACCGGTGGCGCCGGCCACCAGGCCGTGGCGGTTGCCCAGTTTCGGCAGCAGGGTGACGGCAATATCGTCGGTAATGCCTTTGCCGAGCAGAATCGGATCCATGGTCCAGCCCTTGTGGTGAATAGCCCAATGTTAACCGCCGGCGGTGACGGTCCGAAGGTCGGCTTGCCCGGACCTTGGCGGCGCCGCTACTCTGCCTGCCTGTTTCGCACACAGTGCCATCAATGCCCGTTCCTGTCCTGATTTCCCGCGGTTGGCCGCTGCTGGCCCTGGCCGGCCTGGTTTCCCTGGCACCCGACGCCCATGCACAGCGGGTCTCGGCCCGGGACAAGGTGAAGGTGGATGCGCTGCAGCAGCGCATGACCGCCGCCGAGAAGCGCTACAGCGACGCTCTGCTGCTGGTCGCCAACGCCGACCCCAAGGGCAGCAACGAGGCCGATGCCGCGCTGGAGGACATGGAAGATGTCCTCAACGACTGCGTGAAGCAGAAGGGCTGCCAGATGGGCACGCTGCTGGCCAGCTACAAGCGCCTGCTCAAGCACGACGCCGATGCGGCCGCCAGCGATGACGTCGCCGACGAGGGCGGTGACCGCCTGGAAGCCGACCCCGACCACATCGGCCCGCTCACCGCCGACGTGCCCGAAGCCGCCCGCGCCGCCGCGCTGCTCAACGACAAGCGGCACGCCTTCGACAGCATGGTCGAATACAACCCGGCCGTGCAGGCCGGTATTCGCCGCTGGCTGACCGACATGCGCCCGGCGCTGCTGACCAGCTACGAGAACTACCAGAACCTGCGCGCGGTGATGTGGCCGGAGTGGGAGAAGCGTGGCCTGCCCGAGGCGTTGCTGTTCGGCATCATGGCCAAGGAATCCAACGGCCGCGTACATGCCTCCTCGCGCGCGGGCGCGGCGGGCCTGATGCAGTTCATGCCGGCCACCGGCCGCCGCTTCGGCCTCGGCCCGGACGGCACCGGCTTCGATACGCGCTTCGATGCACGCAGCGCCGCCGAGGCCAGCGCCAGCTATCTCAACGAACGCCTGCGCGAACTGAACAACAACGTGGAAATGTCGGTGGCCGCCTACAATGGTGGTGAAGGCCGTGCGGCGCGCGTGTTCAAGCAGAGCGGCGGGCAGAGCTTCTGGACCGACAGCGTCTACAACCAGTTCCCCGGCGAGACCAAGGACTACGTGCCGATGGTGATCGCCGCGGCCTGGATCTTCCTGCACCCGCAGCAGTACGGCGTGGAGTTCCCGAAGATCAGCGCCCAGCCGGCCACGCTGCGCCTTGCCAAGTCCACCACCATCTACGAACTGACCATCTGCCTGGGCAGCCACGGTACGCGCGATGGCTACATGCGCGCGCTGCGCAACCTCAACCCGCGCTATGAAGCCGATGGCTGGATTCCGGCCGGTACGCTGATCAACGCTACCACCCGCATCGCCGGCCTGTACCAGCGCAACTGTGTCAGTGGCCCGCGCGCCGACCTGGCCCGCACCCTGATCACCGCCGATCTGAATGCGGCGATCAAGCGCCCGACTGCGGCCAGCTACACCGGCAGCGTGGCGGTGGGTGGTGTGGTGCCGGTGGCCGACGCGGCCGCATCCACCAGCGTGCCGACCGCACCGGTGGCTGCGGTGGCGGCGCCGCGCCCGGCACCGGCCGCCCGGCCGAAACCGGTGCGCAGCCACAAGGTGGGCAAGGGCGAAACCCTGGGTGCCATCGCGGCGAAGTTCCAGTGCGACGTGCCGACCCTGGCCCGCGCCAACGGCCTGAAAGCCCCGGCCTACAGCCTGCGCCATGGCCAGACGCTGAAGCTGCAGGGCTGCGACAAGTAATCCCCCGACCCCTGGAATCCGCATGGACCTTGAAGACACCCGCAACCTGTTCGCCAACCTCCGCGAAAACACCGACTGGGACATCACCGGCCCGTTGCTGTGGGGGTATTTCTTCGTGCACTCCAGCGCCGAGCCGCTGCAGGCACTGGCAGAGCACCTGCAGGGGCAGGGCTATACCTTCGTGGAACTGTTCGAGCAGGAGCCGGAAGAGGGCGATGCGCCGTTCCACGTGCTGCACGTGGAGCGCGTGGAAATCCACGACGAAGCCTCGCTGGACCGTCGCAACCAGGAGTTCGCGGCGCTGGCCGCGGAGAAGGGCGTGGAAGACTACGACGGCATGGACGTCGGCCCGGCCCCGGCCCTGCAGTAACGCGCTTCTGGCTGTAGAGCCGAGCCCATGCTCGGCTTCCTTTGCCCACAGAAATGCATGACCGGTTGCAGCCAGCAGCCGAGCATGGGCTCGGCTCTACATGTACCTCAGCGCAGTTTCGCCAGCGCCTGGCCCAGCTGCACCGGGCTTTCGGCGCCCAGCTGCGGTGCGAACTCGGCCACGCCCGGCGGCAGCAGCACGATCACGGTGGAACCGTAGTTGAAGCGCGCCATCTCGGCGAAGCGCTCCAGCTTGATGCCCTGGCCGCGGTAATCCTTGCGGGTGATGCGGTCGCCATAGTGCGGAATTTCTTCGCCGCTCCATACGGTTTCCACACCGGACACCAGCAGCGCACCGACCATCACGCTGACCATCGGCCCGAAGCTGGTGTCGAAGTGGCAGACCAGGCGCTCGTTGCGGGCGAACAGGCGCGGCACCCCGTTGACGGCCGCAGGACCAACGCTGAACAGGCGGCCCGGCACATGCACGGTCTCGCGCAGTGTGCCGGTCCACGGCATGTGCACGCGGTGGTAGTCGCGCGGGGACAGGTACACGGTGGCGTACAGGCCGTCGTTGTAGGGCTTGGCGTCCTCGTCACTGCCGAGCAGTTCGGCGGCGGTGAACGACTGGCCCTTGGCCTGGAAGATGCGGCCGGCCTCGATCTTCCCCAGCTGGCTGATGCGGCCGTCGGCCGGCATCACCAGGCTGCGCGGATCGGCATCGGCCACGCGCGCGCCCGGCTTCAGCGCACGGGTGAAGAACTGGTTGAAGGTCGCATAGCTGCGCGGGTCCGGGTTGGCCGCTTCGTCCAGGTTGACGTTGAACTTGCGGGTGACCGTGTCGATCAGCCAGCGCGACACGCGCGGATCGTCCGAGTACGCCAGCGAGCGCGCCATCGAGGACAGCAGGCGATGGGGCAGGGCGTACGTCAGGGCGGTGGTGAGGCTCATGGGGCGGTTTTCTCGGTCAGCTTCTGCAGGTCGCGGGCAATGGCCGGCGCGTTGAACGGGGGGCGTACCAGGCCGGCAAGACGGCCCTGCGGGTCGAGCACGGCCAGGCTGGCCGAGTGCTCGACGGTGTAATCCTCGGGATTCTCGTCGAAGTGCTTGCCCGGCACCTTCTGGAACACGAAGCCCAGCGAGGTGGCGAAGCGTTCCAGCGAGGGCACATCGGCGGTGGCGGCCAGGGTGTCCTTGTGGAAGCCGTGCACGTACTCGCCCAGCCGCGTGGCGCTGTCCCGTTCGGGGTCGACCGAGATGAACAGCACCCGCGGGCGCAGCGTGTCAGGCAGGGCTTCCCACTGGTTCTGCGCGCCGGCCAGCTCGGCCAGGGTGGTCGGGCAGACGTCGGGGCAGAAGGTGAAGCCCAGGAACACCAGGGTCCAGTGGCCCTTCAGCTCGCCCGGGATCAGGCGGGTGCCGTCGGACTGTGCCAGGTTGAAGTCGGGCAGCGCACGCGGCTGGGGGTACAACGTGATTGCTTCGGTGGCCGGGGCGTTGGCCGGGGGCTTGGGCGCGAATGCCTGCTGGGCGGCCAGCAGGCCGAGCCCCGCCGCCAGGGCGATCAGCAGGATGATGCCGGCGTTGCGATTGAACATGGGGGCTCCCGCGCGAAATGGGCTCCATCATACCGGCTGCGGCCCGATCGTTTCCGCCGCAACGGATGCCGCCACGGGCGCCAGCCCCTATAATCGGGGGCCACTTTGCCCGCAGTACCGCCATGACCGCTGAAACGGCCGCCGAACTCCACACGATCATCGATCTGATCCGCTACGGCACCAGCCGTTTCAACGAAGCCGGACTGACCTTTGGGCACAGCTACGACAACGCGCTGGATGAGGCCACCCAGCTGGTGCTGCACAGCCTGCACCTGCCGCACGATCTCGGCCCGGCCTATGGCCAGGCGCGCCTGCTGCAGGCAGAGAAGCTGCGCGTGCTCGAGCTGTTCCAGCGTCGCATCGATGAACGCATCCCGGCCGCCTACCTGACCGGTGAGGCCTGGTTCGCCGGCCTGAGCTTCAAGAGCGACAAGCGCGCCCTGGTGCCGCGCTCGCCGATCGCCGAACTGATCGAATGCGGCTTCGAGCCGTGGCTGGCCGGCCGCGATGTCAGCCGTGCGCTGGACCTGTGCACCGGTTCGGGCTGCATCGCCATCGCCATGGGCCACTACTACCCGAACTGGGAAGTGGACGGTGTCGACCTCAGTGACGACGCGCTGTCGCTGGCCGAGGAAAACAAGGAGCGCCTGCAGGCGCACAACGTCACGCTGCTCAAGTCGGACCTGTTCAGCGGCCTGACCGGCCGCCACTACGATCTGATCGTCACCAACCCGCCGTACGTCACCAACGACGAGACCGATGCCCTGCCGCGGGAATACTCCTACGAGCCGGAGATGGGCCTGCGTGCCGGCGACGACGGCCTGGACCTGGTGCTGAAGATCCTGCGCGACGCCCCGCTGCACCTGAGCGAAGACGGTCTGCTGATCTGCGAAGTGGGCGAATCCGAGCAGCACCTGATCAAGCTGCTGCCGGAAGTCGACTTCGCCTGGATCGAGTTCAAGGTCGGCCAGATGGGCATCTTCGCGGTCGAATGCCGCGAGCTGATCGCCCACAGCGCACGCATCACCGAACTGGCGGCGCAGCGCCCGTGAGCTCCAATTCGTTCGGCAAGCTGTTCACCGTCACCACGTTCGGCGAGTCGCACGGGCCGGCCATCGGCTGCGTGATCGATGGCTGCCCCCCGGGGCTGGCACTGGACGCGGCCGAATTCGCCCACGACCTGCAGCGCCGCGCGACCGGCAAGAGCCGGCACACCTCCGCGCGGCGCGAGGACGATGAGGTCGAGATCCTGTCCGGCGTGTACGAGGGCCTGACCACCGGCACGCCGATCGCCCTGCTGATCCGCAACACCGACCAGCGCAGCAAGGACTACGCCAACATCGGCCAGCAGTTCCGGCCGGGTCATGCCGACTACAGCTACTGGCACAAGTACGGCATCCGCGACCCGCGTGGTGGCGGCCGTTCCTCGGCCCGCGAAACCACCATGCGCGTGGCCGCCGGCGTGGTCGCCAAGAAGTGGTTGGCCGAGCGCTTCGGCGTCACCGTGCGTGGCTACCTGTCGCAGCTGGGCGACATCACTCCGGCCGGTTTCGACTGGTCGGCGGTGGAAGACAACCCGTTCTTCTGGCCGCACGCCGCACAGGTGCCGGAGCTGGAGGCGTACATGGATGCGCTGCGCAAGTCCGGTGATTCGGTCGGTGCGCGCGTGGACGTGGTGGCCGACAACGTGCCGCCGGGCTGGGGCGAGCCGATCTACGGCAAGCTCGACGGTGACCTGGCCGCCGCGCTGATGAGCATCAATGCGGTGAAGGGCGTGGAGATCGGTGACGGTTTCGCCAGCGCTGCGCAGAAGGGCACCGAACATCGCGACCTGCTGACCCCGCAGGGCTTCGCCAGCAACCATGCGGGTGGCATCCTCGGTGGCATTTCCACCGGCCAGCCCGTGGTCGCGTCAATCGCGTTGAAGCCGACCTCCAGCCTGCGTCTGCCGGGTCCGTCGCTGGACACGGCCGGCAACGTGGTCGAGGTGGTCACCACCGGGCGCCATGATCCCTGCGTTGGCATCCGTGCCACTCCGATCGCCGAGGCGATGGTGGCGATGGTGCTGATGGACCAGGCACTGCGCCATCGCGCGCAGTGCGGCGATGTCGGCACGATCACCCCGCGCATTCCCGGGCAGATCGATGGCTGACACGCGGCCGACCGTGTGGGTGAGCCAGCCGCTGATCGACGCGGCCATCGCGCCGCTGCGCGATCGCGTGCAGCTGCGCAGCACCGACACCGTCACCGCCTGGTCACCCGACCAGATCGCCGAACAGCTGGCCCGCGCCGACGGCGCGATCATCACCCTAAACGAGCGCATCGGCGCGGCCCAGGTGGCCGATGCCACGCAGCTGCAGGTGATCGCCAATGTCGGTGTCGGCTACAACAACCTGGATGTCGACGCGCTCAGCGCGGCCGGCATCCTGGCCAGCAACACGCCGGACGTCCTGACCGAAACCACCGCCGATCTCGGCTTCGCGCTGCTGATGGCCACCGCGCGCCGCATCACTGAATCCGAGCGCTGGCTGCGCGAAGGCCAGTGGCAGCAGTGGTCGTTCCAGACCATGCTCGGTGCCGACATCCACGGCAGCACGCTGGGCATCCTCGGCATGGGCCGCATCGGCCAGGGCATCGCCCGCCGCGGCGCGCATGGTTTTGGCATGAAGGTGCTGTATCACAACCGCTCGCGGCTGCCCGCCGCGACCGAGGCGGAGGTGGGGGCCCGTTACGTAGACCTGGACACGCTGCTGGCGCAGTCCGATCACCTGCTGCTGGTGCTGCCGTATACCGCGGCCTCGCACCACCTGATCGATGCCGCCGCGCTGGCGAAGATGAAGCCGTCGGCGACGCTGGTGAACATCGCCCGTGGTGGCCTGGTTGATGAGATCGCGCTGGCCGATGCGCTGGCCAAGGGTCGCCTTGCTGCAGCGGGTCTGGATGTGTACGAAGGCGAGCCGAAGGTGCGCCCCGAACTGCTGGCACTGCGCAACGTCGTGCTCACTCCGCATATCGGCAGCGCCTCCCTGGCCACGCGCACGGCGATGGTACAGCTGGCCGTGGATAATCTGGTTGCCGGGCTCGGCTTGGATGGCGGCCCGTCGTGCATGCCGAGCGCGATCAACGCTGACGCGGCGATGGCCGCGCGCGTGACGCTGGGCAAAAAAACCGGGAAACGATAGGGAACCTCCGCGCGCCCCGCTTGAGGAGGTTCCCCGAACCCAGCTGTCGTGCGTGTTTTTTTCCCCATTCCCGTTTTTCGTGAGAGTTTCCCCCATGAGCAATGCACAGCGCAGTTTCCACGTCGCCGTCGTCGGTGCCACCGGTGCGGTCGGCGAGACCATGTTGTCGATCCTGGCCGAGCGTGATTTCCCGGTCGGTACCCTGAGCGTTCTCGCTTCCGAGCGTTCGGCCGGCGGCGAGATCGAGTTCAACGGCCAGAAGGTCACGGTCCAGGACCTGGCCACCTTCGATCCGACCGGTGTCGAGATCGCCCTGTTCTCGGCTGGCGGCAGCGTGTCCAAGGAATACGCACCGAAGTTCGCCGCAGCGGGCGCGGTGGTGATCGACAACTCCTCGGCCTTCCGTTACGACGATGACGTGCCGCTGGTGGTGTCCGAGGTCAATCCGGAGCAGGTCGCCAACCGTCCGCGCGGCATCATCGCCAACCCGAACTGCTCGACCATGCAGATGCTGGTGGCGTTGGCGCCGCTGCACCGCAAGTACGGCATCGAGCGCATCAACGTCTCCACCTACCAGTCGGTGTCCGGCGGCGGCCGTTCGGCTACCGAGGAACTGGGCAAGCAGACCGGCCAGCTGCTGAGCTTCCAGGAAATCGATCCGCAGCGCTTCCCGGTGCAGATCGCCTTCAACCTGATCCCGCACATCGACGACTTCCAGGACAACGGCTTCACCAAGGAAGAGATGAAGCTGATCTGGGAAACCCGCAAGATCCTCGGCGACGACAGCATCCTGGTGAACCCGACCGCGGTGCGTGTGCCGGTGTTCTACGGCCACTCCGAGTCGGTGGCGATCGAGACCCGTGACAAGGTCACCGTCGCCGAAGCGCGCGCGCTGCTGGAGCAGTCGCCGGGCATCGAAGTGGTGGACCGTCACGAAGCCGGTGGTTACCCGACCCCGGTCACCCATGCCTCGGGCACCGACGCGGTGTACGTCGGCCGCATCCGCGAGGACCTGTCGCATCCGCGCGGCTTGAACCTGTGGATCGTGTCGGACAATGTGCGCAAGGGCGCGGCGTTGAATGCCGTGCAGCTGGCCGAACTGGTCGCCGCCGAACAGCGCTGATGGAGAGGCCGGGCAATGCCCGGCCTTTTCTGTAGAGCCGAGCCCACGCTCGGCTCAGGCCATGCAGCCGAGCATGGGCTCGGCTCTACATGGGTGCGGACCCCGGTCCGCACGCTTTATAGTGTCGCCCATGAATAAACGGGCCAAGGGCGCAAAGCGCCCGCTCAGCTATCTGTCCGCCGCCCTGCTCGCCTTGGCCAGCAGTTCGGCGCTCGCCCTGGGGTTGGGCGACATCCGTGTCCTGTCCAAGCCGGGCCAGCCCCTGCTGGCCGAAATCCCGGTGGTCTCGGCGGACCCGTCCGAGCTGGAAAACCTGCGCGTGGCGCTGGCCTCACCGGTCACCTTCGAACGTGTCGGCCTGCAGCGGCCCACCGGACTGGTCAGTGAGCTGCAGTTCGAACTGACCCGCGACACGCAGGGCAGGGCGGTGGTGCGCGTCACCTCGCAGGCGCCGGTGGAGACGCCGTCACTGAGCTTCCTGATCGAAGCCGACTGGGGCCAGGGCCGCCTGGTGCGCGAGTACTCGGCGTTGGTCGATGCGCCGCCCAGTGCGTTGGCCGTGGCCGAGCCGGAGATCGTCGCACCGGCCGGCACGCTCTCCAATACCATCATGCGCGAACCTGCACCGGCTTCGGCAACGGCGCCGGCAGCAGCGACGCCCACTACGCCGCCCCCTGCGGTGGCGCCAGCACCGGCACGCCCGCGTGCGGCCTCCGCGCCGGTTGCTGCACCGGCGGCCGATGGCAGCATCACCGTGCGGCGCGGGCAGACCCTGTCGCAGATCGCCAGTGCGGTGGCACGTGGCAACCAGGTCAGTCGCGACCGCGCGATGATCGCCCTGCTGCGTGCCAATCCCGAAGCCTTCATCCGTGGCAACGTCAACCTGCTCAAGCAGGGGGCGGTGCTGCGCATGCCGGGCAGCGACGCGCTTGCTGCGGTCGACGCTGCCGAAGCGGCGACGCTCGTGCGCGAGCACGCCGCGCAATGGCGGCAGGCGCGTACCGTGCCGCAACCCGCGGGTGCCGTCGCCCCGGTCGCCAAGGCGGCAGCCACGAACGCTTCTTCCCCGGCTGCGGCCAATGGGGCACGACTTGAAATCGCTCCGGCGCTGGCGTCCGACGCCGTGCACGCGGGCACAACCACCGGCACCGCTGCCGGCAGCGAGGGTGACATGCTGGGCAACGAACAACTGCGCCAGGCGCGTGAGGACATCGCCACCCGCGATGCCGAGATCGGCGAGCTGAAGCAGCGCGTGGCCGACCTGGAAAAACTCAAGGAGCAGCAGCAGTCGCTGATCGCGATGAAGGACAACGACCTGGCCGCCGCGCAGCAGCGCCTGGCGCAGGCGCCGGATGCCCGGGATGCGGCAACACCGTGGTACTGGCTGGGGCTGCCGGTGCTGCTGCTTGCGGCCGGAGCGGCCTGGCTGCTGCGTCGTCGCAAGCCGTCGCCGCTGCCGCCGCTGCGTGAGGAAGACGATGCCGCCGGCCTGGCCGCTGCGGTGCCGGCGGGCGCGGCGCTGGATACGCTGGCCGAGCAGTCTTCGTGGTCGTCGGCGGTAGCCGATGGTGGCCGCCAGGAACCGGCGATGCCGGCCTGGGCGAGCGAGCCCGAGGCACCGGCCGAAACAGTGGTCGATCCCGAGGTGTCGGCCGACTGGCAGGCCGGTACGCTGCGCGACGACGAGATGGTCGCATTGCCCGAGGCCGTGACCGATCTGCCGCGCTGGGACGAACCCGTAACCACCAGCAGCGCGGGTGTCGTCGAGCCGGTGCACGACGAGCTGGTCGCATCGGAAACCCCGGTCGAAACAGGCGTGCCGGACTATGCGCTGCATGCCGAACAGCAGCCGCAGTTCCGCGGCGTGTTCGATCTGCCGGCCGACGCGCATGAGAACGAGGCTCCGGCGGATGCCGCACGTCCCGAAGCCATCGACGGCATCGACCATGGCAGCGTCGAGGCCTCTCATTCCGACGACATCGCGTCGAGCGCGGTCGCGCCTGCCGGCGACGCGGGCTGGTCGCCACGTGCCGGCCAGGAGCGCCTGGAGCTGGCCATCGCCTATCTTGACCTGGGCGACGCACAGACTGCGCGTACCCTGCTGCTGGAAGTCGCAGAAGACGGCGATCTGCACAGCCAGGCACAGGCGCGCGAACTGCTGGCCCGCCTGCCGTGATCGAACCTGCTGACAAGGACCGTGCCATGAACCGCGAACGCCGCATCGATTACGTTGAGTTCGCGTCCAACGACCCCGCCGCCAGCCGTGCCTTCTTCGAGAAGGTGTTCGGCTGGTCGTTCGTCGACTATGGCAGCGACTACACCGCCTTCGACGATGGCCGCCTGCAGGGCGGCTTCTTCCGTGGCCAGCCGCAGCGGGCCAGCGACAGCGGTGCGCCGCTGCTGGTGCTGTATGCCGACGAGCTGGCACCGGTCGAGGCGGCGGTGCGTGACGCCGGCGGCGAGATCGTGCGCGCGGTGTTCTCCTTCCCCGGCGGCAGCCGCTTCCAGTTCGTCGAGCCCGGTGGCAACGAACTGGCGGTCTGGTCCGAACGCGACCCGGCCTGAGCGCCGCTCCATCCGCAACATCGAGGTAGCACATGCGTTATGCGCTTGGCGTCGAGTACGACGGCAGCGATTTCAGGGGTTGGCAGAACCTGGGCGAGGGTGGTCCCAGCGTGCAGGCCAGCCTCGAGCAGGCCCTGTCGTCGGTGGCCGATGTGCCGCTGCAGGTGGTCTGCGCCGGTCGCACCGATGCCGGTGTGCATGGCCAATGCCAGGTTGTCCATTTCGACACCGACGTGGTGCGCGATCCGCGTGCCTGGATGCTGGGCACCACCACCCGCCTGCCGCGCTCGATCGCGGTGCGCTGGTGCGTGCCGGTGGCCGATGATTTCCATGCCCGCTTCTCGGCGCGTGCGCGCCGTTACCGCTACCGTCTGCTCAACCGCGAAGTGCGGCCGGCGCTGGAGCGGCAGACCCTCAGCTGGGAGCGCCGGGCGCTGGACGAGACCCTGATGCATGCCGCCGGCCAAGCCCTGCTCGGCGAGAACGACTTCAGTGCCTTCCGTTCGGTACAGTGCCAGGCGCTGCACGCCCGGCGTGAACTGCAGTCACTGCAGGTCAGCCGCCAGGGCGAGGTGATCGAGGTTGCTGTGCAGGGCAATGCATTCCTTCATCACATGGTCCGCAATATCGTCGGATCGTTGATCCTGGTGGGCAGCGGCGAAAAGCCGGTGGAATGGATCGCCGAACTGCTGGCCGGGCGTGATCGCACCGTAGCTGGCCCCACCGCACCGCCGCAGGGCCTGGTGTTCCTTGGGCCCCTGTACCCCGACAACTGGCATCTGCCCGCCGAGGTCACGCTATGAGCCGTTCCTACTACCGTACACGCATCAAGTTCTGTGGCATGACCCGTGCCGGCGATGTCCGCCTGGCCGGTGAACTGGGCGTGGACGCGGTGGGTTTCATCTTTGCCCGCGAGAGCAGCCGCCGGGTTGCGCCGGCCGAGGCCCGCGCGATGCGCCAGGCGATCGCGCCGATGGTCGACGTGGTGGCGCTGTTCCGCAACAACAGCAAGGAAGAGGTGCGCGAGGTGCTGCGCACGGTGCGTCCGACCCTGCTGCAGTTCCATGGCGAGGAAGACGAGAGCTTCTGCCGCAGCTTCAACATGCCCTACCTGAAGGCGATTGCCATGGGCGGGCGTGAGGAGGTCAACGCCCGCACCCTGCAGCTGCGCTATCCCAGCGCCGCCGGCTTCCTGTTCGACAGCCACGCACCGGGTGGTGGTGGCGGTACCGGCGTAGCGTTCGACTGGGGCCGCATTCCGACCGGGTTGCACCGGCCGTTCCTGCTGGCCGGTGGCCTGAACCCGGAAAACGTCTATGACGCCGTCCTGGCCACGCTGCCGTGGGGCGTGGACGTCTCCAGCGGCATCGAGCTGGAGCCGGGCATCAAGGACGGGTACAAGATGCGCACCTTCGTCGAGGAAGTGCGCCGGGCGGACTGCGCGGTTCTCGAGTGATTCGCGTCGCTCTTTGTCCTGATCAGCGCCCGGATTTGAGCCTGCACGCATTCTTCACATAGGATGGAGCCAAGCGCGCCTGCCATGAGGGCCGGCGCGGGGATCGACGGGACGCGCTCTGCGCGCCCCGACCGGGCGAGCACCGCCCACAGCCCAGGAAGGCAAAGCGATGCAGGAATTCCTCACCGTCGTGTTCGGTTTCCCGACCCTGCCGTACAGCATCGTGCTGGCGGTGGCGGTGCTGTATTGGGCGCTGGCGGCGTTCGGCCTGGTCGATGACGGGTTCGGCGATGCCGGCGCCGATGGTGCGCTGCATGGCGATCACCACGACCTGCAGGGCCTGTCCGCGCTGCTGGCGCGCTGGAGCCTGGGCGGGGTGCCGCTCATGCTGGTGGTGACGCTGCTGGGCTTCTTCGCCTGGATCGTCACCTATTTCATCCATCTGTTCGTGCTGCTGCCGCTGCCCGACCTGCTGCGCTGGTCGATCGGCGCGGTCGTGGCTGTGCTGGCGCCGTTGCCGGCGGTGCCGGTCACCGCGCTGCTGCTGCGGCCCATCCGCCGGTTCCTGCTGCGCCTGCGGCCGGTGGCGCAGGCCTCGCTGCTCGGGCGGACCGGCGTGGTCGCCTCGCCCAAGGTGGATGCGCGCAGCGGTCACGCCACTTTCGACGACGGTGGTGCCGGGCTGGTGCTGCAGGTGCGCAGCGACATCGAACTGCAGCGTGGCGAGCGCATCGTGCTGGTCGAGCACATGGCCGAACAACACTATTACCGGGTGGTCCGCGCTGATGCGGTCGCCCTCGATTTCCAGGACAACCTGCTTCCGGGCAACAAGGAGAATCACTGATGACATTGGCAACCATGGCCCCCTTCCTGATCGGCGTGGTGGTCCTGCTGGTCGGTCTGCTCGGCCTGGCCGGCCTGTTCAAGGCCTTCTACCGCAAGGTCGACCAGGGTGTGGCCCTGATCGTCAACGACATGAGCTCCACGCCCAAGGTGCATTTCACAGGCGCACTGATCATCCCGGTGCTGTACCGCGCCGAACTGATGCGGATCAGCCTGATCACCCTGCAGATCGACCGCCGCGGCAAGGAAGGCCTGATCTGCCGCGACAACATGCGTGCCGACATCGCCGTGGCCTTCTACCTGCGGGTGAACGAAACCCAGGCCGATGTGCTGCGCGTGGCCAAGGCCATCGGTGCCGACCGCGCGTCGGACAAGCATGCCGTCGATGAGCTGTTCAACGCCAAGTTCTCCGAAGCGCTGAAGACGGTCGGCAAGAAGTTCGACTTCACCGAACTGTTCGAGAAGCGACAGGAGTTCCGCGACGAGATCATCGCGGTGATCGGCAACGATCTCAACGGCTATGTGCTGGAAGACGTGGCGATCGACTACCTGGAACAGACTCCGAAGTCGTTGCTGGACCAGTTCAACATCCTCGACGCGCAGGGTATCCGCAAGATCACCGAGCTGACCGCCGCGCAGAACGTGGTGACCAACGAGCTGGAGCAGAACGAAAAGCTCGCCATCACCAAGAAGAACGTGGAAGCGCGTGAAGCGCTGCTGGCACTGGAACGCCAGCAGGCCGAAGCAGAGGCGCGGCAGAAGCGCGAGATCGAAACCATCCGCGCGCGCGAGGAAGCCGAGACCGCCAAAGTGCAGGAAGAGCAGCGCCAGCTGTCCGAGAATGCCCGTATCGAAGCGCAGCAGCTGATCGAGATCCGCGACCAGAACCGCCTGCGCGAAGTGGAAGTGGCCGAACAGAACCGCCAGCGCGCCGTGGCCATCGAGGCCGAGCGCGTGGAACGTGCGCGCCAGCTGGAGCAGGTCACCACCGACCGCGAAGTGCAGCTGCAGGGCGTGGAGCGCGACAAGGTGGTCGAGCAGGGCAAGATGGACGTGGCCAACATCACCCGCGAACGCATCTCCATCGACAAGACCGTGGCCCAGGAAGAAGAGCGCATCAAGGAAGTGCGTGAAGTTTCCGAGGCCGACCGCCAGAAGCAGGTGCTGATCCTGGAAGCCGAAGCCAAGGCGCAGGAATCGCTGGTGCGCGAAGTGAAGGATGCGCAGGCACGCGAGACCGCCTCCAAGCATCGCGCGGTTGAACTGACCACGCTGGCCCAGGCCGAGCATGAAGCGGCTGGCAAGCAGGCTGAAGCCAAGCGCCTGCTGGCCGACGCCTACCGTGCCGAACAAGCGGCCCCAGGCCTGGCCGAGGCGCAGGTGCGTGAAGCCTCCGCGCTGGCCATCGAGAAGGTCGGCATCGCCGAGGCCCGCGTGATCGAAGCCAAGGCCGAAGCCAGCCTGAAGCAGGGCAGCAACGAAGCCCGCGTGCTGGCCGAGACGCTGCAGGCACAGGCACAGGGCGAGGAAAAGATGGGCCTGGCCCGTGCTACAGCCACCGAATCGCTGGGCAACGCCGAAGCCGGTGTGGTGCAGAAGAAGCTGCTGGCCGAGGCCGAAGGCCTGGTCCGCAAGTTCGAGGCCATCGCTTCGTTGAGCGACCAGGCACGCGGCCACGAAGAGTTCCGCATGATGCTGGACAACAGCCTGAAGCAGGCCTTGGCCTCGATCGAAGCCGGCAAGGAAGTCTCGCGCGAGAACGCCAATGTCATCGCCAGCGCGTTGCGCAATGCCGACATCGATCTGGTCGGCGGCGACGGCGGCATGTTCGAGAACCTGGTCAAGGCCGTCTCGCTGGGCAAGTCGATCGAAGGCTTCGCCGGCAAGAGTCCGATCGTGCAGGAGCTGATGCAGCGCTACCTGGGCGTGGCCGTGGCCGAACCGGCACCGCGCCAGATCGCCGAGGATGCCGAAGCGGTGCCGACCGTGTCGGCCACCGTGGTCGACAGCGCCCGTTGATGCATCGGGCGATGGCCGCTGCGGCCATCGCCCGCCCGCGCCGGCCGCAACCGCGGCCGTCCGCCCGTGAGCTGGAAACCTGCTGATGTCTGAAACCCATCCGTCCGCCGAATCCACCGCGCCGGAGGCCGGCGACAACACCGTTGATCAGGCCGTCGCCCAGGGCGGTGCCTATGAAGTCCTGCGCCGCCGCCTGGTCGAGCAGGGCCAACGCCTGCAGTCCCTGGCCGAAACGCTCAATCGCCAGCGCCTGGCCGAATTCGGCGACAGCCGGTTGGAAGTGGCCGGGCGCTTCCGCATCCGCAGCGAGAACAACTGCGTTGGCCGCGACATCGTTCAGGTGGGCCCGGATCGCCTGCTGTTCGGCTACAACGTCTTCATCGGGCTGAAGACCCAGACCCGCATCGAGGATGTATTTGGCCTGTACCGGCTGGTACAGGGCAGCGACGGCTACGATGTCGCCGCGCTGGAGCTGAAGGGCAGCTTCCTCGACCAGCCCGGCTTCGTGCACGACTTCAACGAGCTGTACGCCTACTACAAGCACGCACGCCTGCTGCAGTTGATCGTGGTGGGCGACAAGCTGCTGGCCTCGTTCCAGATCGGTGAACGCAGCAGCGATGTGCGCGTGTTCCGCTGGGCACTGTCGCGCGATGGCGAACTGACCTATCTGGATGCGCGCGGCGAACGCGATATCGCGCTGCCGCCGCCGTTCGACTTCGAATGGACCAGGGCCACGCGCGACCTGGCGGTCAGTGGCCGCCATTCACACCTGAACATCCTCGACACCCTGTTCGTGGAGACCACCGGCGGTGATCTCACCATCAAGGTCGAGAACAACACCGAGACCGGGCAGGGCATCTACAGCGAACCGGTCGAGGACAGCACGCAGTCGCTGGACGACGCCCAGTTCGAATTCGCCCGGGTGGGTTCGCTGGTGCTGCTGAAGGTGCTGCCGTACCGCGAGACGGAGTGGCGCGGCCTGATCTACAACACGCTGACCGGCGGCATCGTGCGCAACGATGCGATCGTGCAGGCCTGCGTGCAGCTGCCCGAAGACCACGGTGTGATCTTCCCCGGCGGCTATTACCTGCAGGGTGGCGAGCACAAGGCGTTTGACGCCTCGATGGCCGGCATGCAGTTCAAGCGCAGCATCCGTTCGCCGAACGGCGAGGACGTGCTGTACATCTTCTATGAGCGCGAAGGTGGGCGCTCGGCACTGTTCGTCTACAACACCATCCAGCGCGTACTGCAGACCCCGGTGTTCGGCCATGGCTACGCCTTCCTGCAGGATGGGCGCATGGTGCTGTTCCACGCTGAAGGCAACGAACCAACCCGCATCCATCCGATGCAGGTCTGGCAGACGCCCTTCAGCAGCGATGAGTTTGCCGCCAGCCGACCGCCCGGCAACACCTTCATGGGCCGCATCGGCAATGCCGAACTGGTGCGCGGCATCTCCAACCTGTTCAACCTGGCACGCGAGATCGACGGCCAGGACGTGTCGGTGCAGCGCTACCAGCGCCTGGTGGCCGATACACGGCGCTTGTTCGATGCCCACCACTGGCTGGGTGATGCGGCCTGTGATGGCGCCGAGGCGCTGCTGCGGCAGATCAGCGCCACCGGCGAATCAGTGCTGGACGAGTACGAGAAAGTGCAGTCGATCCGGCAGCAGTCGGCACAGGCGATGGTCGAGGCCGAGACCGCGCACAAGGCGTTGCTGGGACGGCTGCAGCCGCAGAACTGGAACGAGGTGCAGGCGTTCGTCGAGGCCCTCAACGCAATCACCGCATTGCGTGGACGCCTGTTGACCATCCGTGAGCTGCGCTACATCGACACCGCGCGCATCGAAGTGATGGCGGCCGAGCTGGTGGAAGCGCAGGACCGCGTCGGCGCCGCCACTGGCGAGTTTCTTGCGGACGAAGCCGCGTTGGCGCCGCTGACCACGCGCCTGCAGGTGCTGGATGAAGCGGCACAGCAGGCACAGAGCGCCCGCCAGCTGGACGAGCAGCTGGAAGGGTTGCGTGGCATGGCCGCCGACCTGGACATGCTGTCCGAGCTGATGGCCGGCCTGAAGGTGGACGATGCGACCGCCCGCACCCGCGTGGTCGAGTCGATCTCGGTGCTGTACGGACGTCTCAACCAGGCGCGCGCGCGCGCCGATCAGCGCCGCAGGTCGCTCGGTTCGGCCGAGGCCGTGGCCCAGTTCGCCGCACAGTTCGCGCTGTTCTCACAGTCGATCACCAGCGCGCTGGCGCTGGCGACCGACCCTGAACGCGCCGACGAGCAGTTGTCGCGCCTGCTGGTCCAGCTGGAGGAGCTGGAGAGCCAGTTCGGCGAGCACGAGCAGTTCCTCGGCGACATCCTGAGCAAGCGCGAGGAGCTGGTCGAAGCCTTCGAGACCCACAAGCAGGCGTTGCTGGATGACCGCCAGCGCAAGGCGCGCTCGGTGCTGGATGCGGCCAACCGCATCCTCGACGGCCTGGCCAAGCGCACCGAGCGCTTCGCAACCGCCGATGAGCTCAATGCGTTCTTTGCCGGCGATCCGTTGATCCTCAAGCTGCGCGAACTGGCCGAACGCCTGCGCGCGTTGCATGACAACGTCAAGGCCGACGATATCGAGGCGCGGCTGAAAGGCGTGCGTGACCAGGCGGTGCGCCAGCTGCGCGACCGCAGTGACCTGTACGAAGCCGGCGGCAACGTCGTGCGGCTGGGGCCGCGCCATCGCTTCAGCGTCAACACCCAGGCGCTGGACCTGACCCTGCTGCCGCGTGGTGACACGCTGGCGATCCATCTGACCGGCACCGACTTCCTGGAGACCCTGCACGATCCGGAGCTGGATGCGCTGAAGCCGTTCTGGCCGGTCACCCTGGACTCGGAATCACCTGCGTTGTATCGCGGTGAGTATCTGGCCGGCAGCCTGCTGATGGCCGCGCAGGAGGGGAGCGACGGCCTTGACCTGGCCACGCTGCAGCACGATGTCGCCACGCCCGAAGCACTGGACCAGCGCGTGCGAGCATTCGCCGCACCGCGCTACCGCGAAGGATACGAGCGCGGCATCCATGACCATGATGCCGCGCTGATCCTGCGTGCATTGCTGCCCTTGCAGCAGGCGGCCGGCAGCCTGCGCCATGCACCGCGGGTGCGTGCGCTGGCGCTGCTGTTCTGGGCGGCCGAGCAGCGGCGCGAGGCAGTGGCGCAGTGGCCGGCGCGGCAGGCCGGTGCCGAGGCGCTGGCACGATTGTTCGGGTCCGATGAGGGACGCCAGGCCCTGCGTACGGAGATGGCCGAGGCACTGTTGGCCTACGCGCAGTCCCATGCCTTGCCGTTCGACGCCGATGCCGCTGAGGCTGCAGCCGCCTACCTGGGCGAAGAGCTGGCGGCGGGCGATCCGGTATTCAGCAGCAGCCGCCATGCGGTGGCACTGCTGGAGGCATTGGCGCAGCAGCTGGAGCAGGCAGGGCAGCGCGACACGGTCGAACGCGCCGTGCAGCGCAGCCAGGATCCGCTGGCAACGCGCTGGGCACTGGCCGGGCAATGGCTGCGTGCACTTGCGAGTACGCCCGCGTACGCCATGCATGCCGGATATGTTGATGAAGCGGCAGCGCTGCTGCTGGTGCAACGCCAGCTGCGCACCCGTGCCAGCGATGCAACGTTGCGGGTAGAGGTCAACGGCCTGCTCGGTGAACACGCGCGCATCGGCAACGGCACGCTGGTGGTGTCGCTGGATGACTTCCTGGCACGCCTGCAGCAGCACCTGCGTCACTTCGTGCCGGCGTTCCATGCCTATCAGGCATTGCGCCAGGGCATCATCGGCCGCGAGCGCGAGACCCTGCGTCTGTCCGAGTTCAAGGCGCGGCCGCTGTCCTCGTTCGTACGCAACAAGCTGATCAACGATGTCTACCTGGGCGTGATCGGCGACAACCTGGCCAAGCAGATGGGCACGGTGGGCGAGAACAAGCGCAGCGACCTGATGGGCCTGCTGATGATGATTTCGCCACCAGGCTACGGCAAGACCACGCTGATGGAGTATGTGGCGCACCGGCTCGGTCTGGTTTTCATGAAGATCAACGGGCCGGCGCTGGGCCACGAAGTGCGCTCGCTGGATCCGGCGCAGGCGCCGGACGCGACCTCGCGGCAGGAGCTGGAAAAGCTCAATCTGGCGCTGGAAATGGGCAACAACACCATGCTGTATGTCGACGACATCCAGCACACCCATCCCGAGTTCCTGCAGAAGTTCATTTCGCTGTGCGATGGCACCCGTCGCATCGAAGGCGTGTGGCGCGGCCGCACCCGCACCTACGACATGCGCGGCAAGAAGTTCTGCGTGGTGATGGCCGGCAACCCGTATACCGAGTCCGGCGAGGTGTTCAAGATTCCGGACATGCTGGCCAACCGTGCCGACATCTACAACCTGGGCGACGTGCTCGGTGGCATGGAGGCTGCTTTCACGCTCAGCTACATCGAGAACAGCCTGACTTCCAACCCGGTGCTGGCGCCGCTGGCCACGCGTGACATGGCCGATCTGTACGTGCTGGTCGAGCGTGCGATGGGCAAGGAGGTCTCGACCAATGGCCTCAGCCATGCCTACAGCAGTGCCGAGATCAACGAGATCACCGCCACCCTGCAGCGCATGCTGCGCGTGCGCGACGTGGTCTACCGGGTCAACCAGCAGTACATCGCCAGCGCCGCGCAGGATGACCGCTACCGCACCGAACCGCCGTTCCGGCTGCAGGGCAGCTACCGCAACATGAACAAGCTGGCCGAGAAGATCTCACCGGTGATGAACGAGGACGAGCTGCAGCAGCTGATCTCCGACCACTACCTGGGCGAGGCACAGCTGCTGACCACCGGCGCCGAAGAGAACCTGTTGAAGCTGGCCGAACTGCGCGGCGTACTGGATGACACGCAGGCGCAGCGCTGGGCACAGATCAAGCGCGACTTCCTGCGCAACAAGGCCATGGGTGCCGACGACAGCGATGTCGGTGGGCGCGTGGTTGCACAGTTGGCAGACATCGCCAGCGCGTTGCAGTTGCCACCGCCGACGCCGGAGGCGGCGCCTGTTGCCGTCGCCGACCCTGCGCCGTGGCCGGCGTTGCTCGAGGCGCTGCAGCGGCTCTCCGAAACACGCCCTGCGCCCACCGCGTCGGTGCCGGTTGCGGCCGCTCCCAGTGTGCCGGCCACGGTCCTGGCCGAAGATCTGCAGGCCGGCCTGGCACCTCTGGTCGAACTGCTGGCGGCATCACAGGCGCAGCAGGCACAGGTGTCGCAGACCCTGGCTGCGTTCGCCGGTTGGGCACGGCAGCAGGTCGAGCGCGGCGGGCCCAGTGCCGTGGTGGCGCAGCGTGCACGTGTACGCCGTGCCGCGACGCCGGAGGAGCGGGCTCTGGATGAGGCCCTGATGCGCCACTTCTACGGCGAGTCATTGCCGCCGGAAGACGCTGATGGCCCCTCGGCATCCACGCCGAAGCCGCCGCCGCTGCCGTGACCACGCAGGCGCCACTGCCGTCACCGATGTTGCCGGACACGGCCGATGTCGCCGTGCTGGCCAACTACGGTGCGCCGCTGCTGCAGGTGCTTGCCCAACGCGCCGCCAGGTTGCCGCCGGTTGCGGGCGAAGGCCTGGTGGCCGCGCTGGCGCGCATCGCGCTGGCCCTGCAGGCGGCGAATCCTGCGCAGATCCGGCGACAGGAAGGCTGGTGGGGGCGCCTGCTTGGGCGCGATGTCGACCGCGAGGCGCAAGGGCATGCGCTGCAGTCGCAGCTGGGCGTGCTGGCGCTGCAGGCGCGCGAGCAGGCCCAGCACCTGCAGCAGCACCAGCAGCAGCGGGCCCTGGCCATCGTCGAGCGTGCAGAGGCGGCCACGGCACTGGACGCCTGGGTCGAGGTGGGTGCATCACGGCTGGCGCACTGTGATGCGTCCGGGCATGCCGCGCTGTCGGAGCGGCTGGATCACTTGCGCCGGCTGGCGGCCCTGCATCGCGTCGAGGCCGGTCAATGGCAGCTGCTGCAGGACCAGGACACGCTGCTGCTGCAACGTTTCGCACGCATCCATGATGTCCTGCTGCCCGCCTGGCGACAGGCCACCCTGGCCGACCAGAGCGCCGCAGGCGCTGCATTGGCGGGCAAGGCGGCCACGCTGCACGCCCAGATCGATGACGAGGTTGCGGCCGCTCAGGCTAGACTGCGCTGAATCGGCCGCAGCCGCTTACCCATTTCAAGGAGATCGCCCGATGGTCCAGGACAGTCAGAGCCCCGGCACGCTGGTACAGGCCAACACTGCCGTTTCCACGCTCGACGAGGGCACGCTGAAGGCACTTGGCCTGGTCCACGAGGACCTGCCGCGCATCGCCGAGATCCGCCGTGAGCTGGATGACCTGCGCCCGGGCAACCTGCAGGTGTTCGGTCGCGAAGCGGCCACGCGCACCGCAGCGTTCTCCAGCCAGTTGCTCGAGCAGGTGCGCAATCGTGACCTGGATGCCAGTGGCGAGAAGCTGGGCGAAGTGGTGCGCATCGCGCGCAGCCTGAAGCTTGACGGGTTCGCGCAGCGTTCCAGGGTCCCTCTGATTGGTGGCCTGATTGATCGGTTGCGGGCATCCAAGGGCGAGCTGGTGCAGAAGTTCAGCGACACCAATGCGCAGATCGAGCAGCTGCTGGGAGACGTCGGGGCGCAGCAGGTGCTGATGGGCAAGCGTGTGGGCGAGTTCGACCGCATGCACGATATCGTCCGTGAAGAACGCCACGCTCTGGGGCTGTACGCCGCTGCGGGCAAGCAGCGTCTGGCCGAACTGCAGACCGAGCAGCTGGCGGGGCAGGGCAGTGAGGATCCGCAACAACGCATCCGCCAGAGTGAAGTCGACAACGCGATCCGGCTGATCGAAAAGCGCGTGTCCGACCTGCAGCTGATGCAGCACGCGGCCGATCAGTCGCTGCCGATGATCCGGCTGATCCAGGCCAACGCACTGCAGCTGATCGAAAAATTCAATACGGTGCGCGAGATCACCATCCCGTCGTGGAAGCGCCAGTTCGCCATCCAGCTTTCGCTGGGCGAGCAGAAGGCCGCGGTCGAGCTGTCCACCGCCATCGACGATGCCACCAACGAGCTGATGCGCCGCAATGCCGATCTGCTGCGCCAGGCCTCGGTGGATACCGCGCGCAGCAACCAGCGCGGCGTGATCGACGTCGCCACGCTGCGCCACGTGCACGACCAGTTGATCGCCACGGTCGAGGAAGTGCGCAGCATCCATCGCGAAGGAATGCAGCAGCGGCAGCAGGCCGAAGTCGAGCTGTCGCGCCTGCGCGAAGATCTGCAGCAGCGCCTGGCCACCCCGACCGCCAGCTGAAAAAGGGGACGGAGGGGATTAAGTCGCTTGTGCCACTTGCGACTTGATCCCCTCCGTCCCTTTTTTGTTGTCAGCGCAGTTGCTGGCCCAGCCAGTCGGCCAGCGCATCCACGCGTGCATCTGCCGGTCCGTCCGGCCTCGCCAGCACCCAGAAACCGCCGGTGGCGGCAAACCCCCACGGCGCGACCAGGCGGCCTGCCGCCAGATCCTCGGCCACCAGCGGCTCTGGCGCGATTGCCGGGCCCAGCCCGGCCACCGCGGCTTCCAACAAGTAGTACAGGTGCTCAAAGGCGGTGCCCAGCTGCAGCTTCGACACGTCCAGGTCGTGCGCCTGTGCCCAGGCCGGCCACGCCTGCGGTCGCGAGCTGGTGTGCAGCAGCGTCTCCTGCAGCAGCGCCGAGGGCGATACATGCCGCAGGCGCTGCGCCGCCGGATGCGAGGGGGCCACCACCACGCCAACCCGTTCCGGTGCCAGCTCACGCACCTGCCAGCCCCGGGGCCACGGCCCCTGCGCCAACAGCAGTACTGCATCCAGTGCTGCCTGCGCTTCGGTGAAACTGCCATCCAGCGCCGACCACTGCAGGCGCACACCGGGCAGGGCGGCCTGCAGTGCGGGCAGGCGCGGGATCATCCAGCGCGCCAGTACGCTGCCGCTGCAACCCAGTACCAGTGCCGGGGCCGCCGCCGGCCGCCGCAGTTCGCGCACGCAGTCTTCGATGCCGCCGAAGGCCTCGCTGCACGCTGCCTGCAGGCGCGTGCCCGCAGCGGTCAGGCGCAGACCGCGACCGGCACGCTGGAACAGCGCCAGGCCGAGATGGTCTTCCAGCAGCTTCAGTTGCCGGCTGACCGCGCCGTGGGTGACGTGCAGGTCCTGTGCGGCCCGCCCAACGCCACCAAGGCGGGCAGTGGCCTCGAACGCGCGCAGTGCATTGAGCGGCGGAAGCAGGGAACGACTCATGTGAGATTTCCTGACGATATACGCCAGATAATATCCATTTTCCGGTCACAACCCGTGCGCTAGAGTATCCACCTGTCTCGAATCAGCGGTCGCTTCCATGTCTGCCTCCCCCATTGCCGACTACCACGCCTTCCCGGATGCCCAGGGCCACTTCGGCCGCTACGGCGGCAGTTTCGTTGCCGAAACCCTGGTCGGCCCGCTGCAGGAACTGGCCCAGGCCTATGACCAGGCCCGCCAGGACCCCGCATTCCAGCAGGCCTACGACCGCGACCTGGCCCATTACGTGGGCCGGCCGAGCCCGATCTATCACGCCCAGCGCCTGAGCGATCATGTCGGCGGCGCGCAGATCCTGCTCAAGCGCGAAGACCTGAACCACACCGGCGCGCACAAGATCAACAACACCATCGGCCAGGCCCTGCTGGCCGCGCGGATGGGCAAGACGCGCATCATCGCCGAGACCGGCGCGGGCCAGCACGGCGTGGCCAGTGCCACGGTGGCCGCACGGCTGGGCCTGGAGTGTGTGGTGTACATGGGCGCCACCGATATCGAGCGGCAGAAGATCAACGTCTACCGCATGAAGCTGCTGGGCGCGACGGTGGTACCGGTCACTTCCGGCTCGGCCACCCTGAAGGATGCGCTCAACGAAGCGATGCGCGACTGGGTGACCAACGTGCAGGACACCTTCTACATCATCGGCACCGTGGCTGGACCGGATCCGTACCCGCGCATGGTGCGCGACTTCAACGCCATCGTCGGCCGCGAGGCACGCGAGCAGATGCTGGCCGAGTATGGTCGCCTGCCGGATGCGATCACCGCCTGCGTCGGCGGCGGCAGCAATGCCATCGGCCTGTTCCATGCCTTCCTCAACGATCGCCAGGTCGAGATCGTCGGCGCCGAAGCCGCCGGTGATGGCATCAGCACCGGCCGCCACGCCGCCTCGATTGCTGCCGGCCGCCCCGGCGTGCTGCACGGCAACCGCACCTATGTGCTGTGCGATGACGACGGCCAGATCATCGAGACCCATTCGGTGTCGGCCGGCCTGGACTACCCGGGCGTCGGCCCGGAGCATGCGTTCCTGGCCGATACCGGCCGCGCACGTTACCTCGGCATCACCGACGAGGAAGCGCTGCAGGCCTTCCATCTGCTGGCGCACACCGAAGGCATCCTGCCTGCGCTGGAATCCAGCCATGCGCTGGCCCAGGCGATCAAGCTGGCACGCGAGCGTCCGCGCGACCAGATCGTGTTGTGCAACCTGTCCGGCCGTGGCGACAAGGACGTGCACACCATCGCCGCGCGCGAAGGGCTGGTGCTGTGAGCGCGCTGCTGCGCAATAGTGGCGTGCTGCTGCTGGCGCTGGGGTTGGCTGCATGCCAGCCGCCGGAGCCGCCGGTGCTGGCACCGGCCGCCAAGGCCACCACGCAGCCGGCACAGCAGCCGGCCGCCAATGATGATCTGGACCCGATGGCGCGTACGCCCATCGTCGATCCGCCGTCTCTGGAAGGCGCGGACAGCGCCGACGTGCCTGCAGTGGCTTCGGTGGCGCTGGACCATGCCGGCGAGGTCCTGATCGGCCAGCATATGGCGGACCTGAAGGCACTTGGGCCCTGGACCGCACAAGGCGCGGTTGAAGCCATCGGCGGCAGTTGCGAGTACTACGACGGCAAGGAGCTGCCGCCCGGCGTATCGATGATGACCGATGAAGATCGCGTCGTCCGTTTCGATCTCGGCCTGGATCCGCAGAGCGGGGCGCCGACCCAGCAGCCCGGTCCATTCGGCCTGCGTGTCGGCATGACCCGTGCCCAGGCCATGGCCCAGTTCCCGAAGCCGCCGGTGTCCAGCCCGCACGCCTACGACGGTGATCAGGGCGAGTACCTCACCTGGCAGGACCCGGGTTCGGACCTGGGTATCCGCGTGGAACTGTTTGAAGGAAAGGTCATCCAGATGTACTGGGGGACCAGCGATGCGATTGAACTGATTGAAGGATGTGCCTGAAATGTCCGTATCCCGACTCGATGCCTGTTTCCAGCGACTGCGCGACCAGCAGCGCAAGGCGCTGATTCCCTTCATTACCGCCGGTGATCCCTCACTGGAGGCCACCGTGCCGGTCATGCACGCGCTGGTCGATGCCGGTGCCGACGTGATCGAACTGGGCGTTCCGTTCTCCGACCCGATGGCCGATGGACCGACCATCCAGCGCAGCTCCGAGCGCGCGCTGGCACGCGGGGCCGGCGGCCGCTATGTGCTGCAGGCCGTGGCGCAGTTCCGCGAGCGTGATGCGCAGACGCCGGTGGTACTGATGGGCTACCTGAACCCGGTGGAGATCCACGGTTACGCGGCCTTCGCCAAGGCCGCCGTCGACGCCGGCGTGGACGGCGTGCTGCTGGTCGACCTGCCGCCGGAAGAAGCGGGCGAGGCGCTGCAGGCATTCGATGCGGCGGGCCTGGCGCTGGTCCTGCTGGCGTCACCGACCACCAGCGAAGCACGTGCCGACAAGCTGCTGGCGCTGGCCCGTGGCTACCTCTACTACGTCAGCTTTGCCGGTGTCACCGGCGCGTCCGAGCGCCTGGACAGCGATGCCGCCAGTGCCCGCCTGCAGGCGTTGCGCGCGCGTGCTTCAGTGCCGGTGGTGGCGGGCTTCGGCATCAAGGATGCCGACAGTGCCGCAGCCATGGCCCGCCAGGCCGACGGCGTGGTGGTGGGCAGCGCGCTGGTGGCGGCGCTGGCCGAAGCGGGCTCGGCTGAAGAGGCCGCGCAGCGCGCTCGAACCTTCCTGGCTCCGCTGCGGCAGGCGCTGGACGCGTAACAGGACTGCCGGCCGCTGGCCGGCATCCTCCTCCATACCCGCCTGCGCGCAGGGGCTGCTGGCCAGCGGCCGGCACTTCCCCGCACCTAAACGTACGTCCCAGCATGGTTTTTTCCGGCTGCCCTGCGGCTGGCAAGGGGGTGCACGGGCGGCGAAAGCGGAGCTAGACTGTCCGCCTTTGCGGCCCCTGGGCCGCCCTGAACGGAAGTGTCCTCCCGCATGAGTTGGCTCAGCAAGTTGATGCCGTCCGGCATCCGCACCGACAACACCCCCAGCAAGAAGCGCAGTGTCCCCGAGGGCCTGTGGGAAAAGTGCAGCAACTGCGGCAGCGCGTTGTACCGTCCGGAACTGGAAGAGAACCTGGAAGTCTGCCCGAAGTGCGGCCATCACATGGCGATCCGTGCGCGTGCGCGCCTGGCCGCCTTGTTCGACGCCGACAGCACCACCGAGATCGGTGCGCGCCTGGGCCCGACCGACCTGCTCAAGTTCAAGGACCAGAAGAAGTACAGCGAGCGCATCAAGATCGCGCAGAAGAACACCGGCGAGTATGACGCGCTGATTGCCATGCGAGGCCTGCTCAAGGGCCGTGCGCTGGTGGCATCGTCGTTCGACTTCGCCTTCATGGGCGGCTCGATGGGCTCGGTGGTCGGCGAGCGTTTCGCACTGGCTGCGGAAACCGCGGTCGAGATCGGTGCGCCCTATGTGTGCTTCTCGCAGAGCGGCGGTGCGCGCATGCAGGAAGGCCTGTTCTCGCTGATGCAGATGGCCAAGACCTCGGCTGCGCTGGGCAAGCTGCGCGAAGCCGGCCTGCCGTATATCTCGGTGCTGACCCATCCGACCACCGGTGGCGTGTCGGCCTCCTTCGCGATGCTGGGCGACATCAACATCGCCGAGCCGCAGGCGCTGATCGGCTTCGCCGGCCCGCGCGTGATCGAGCAGACCGTGCGCGAGAAGCTGCCGGAAGGCTTCCAGCGCTCGGAGTTCCTGCTGGAGCACGGTGCCATCGACCAGATCTGCGACCGCCGCGAAATGCGCGATCGCCTGTCCGATCTGCTGGCGATGCTGGGCCGTCAGCCGGCGCCGGAGGTGGCTTGATGGGAGGCCGCAAGTACTTCGGTACTGATGGCATCCGTGGGCGGGTCGGCCAGGGCGTGATCTCGGCCGATTTCGTGCTGCGCCTGGGCAACGCCCTGGGCCGTGTCCTGGTCGCCCAGCGCGGCCAGGACGGGCGCCGGCCGATCGTGGTGATCGGCAAGGACACCCGCATTTCCGGTTACATGTTCGAAGCGGCACTGGAAGCCGGCCTGGTCGCCGCAGGTGCCGACGTGCAACTGCTGGGCCCGATGCCGACCCCGGCGGTGGCATTCCTGACCCGTACGCTCGGTGTGGATGCCGGCATCGTCATCAGTGCCTCGCACAACCCGCACTACGACAACGGCATCAAGTTCTTCTCCGCCCAGGGCGAGAAGCTCGATGATGCGACCGAGCTGGCCCTGGAAGCGGCGCTGGACGTCCCGTTCACCACCGCCGAATCGGAGAAGCTGGGCAAGGCGTCGCGCGCGCGTGAAGCGGTGGGACGTTACATCGAGTTCTGCAAGGCCAGCGTGCCGCGCGCGTTCGACCTGCGTGGCGTGCGCCTGGTGCTGGATTGCGCGCACGGTGCCACCTACCAGATCGCACCGCTGCTGTTCCGCGAACTGGGCGCCGAGGTGATCGGCATTGGTGCCGAGCCCAACGGCGTCAACATCAATGCCGGCGTGGGGTCCACCCATATCGACAACCTGGCGGCCAAGGTCCGCGAGACCCGGGCCGATCTGGGCATCGCCTTCGATGGCGATGGTGACCGCGTGTTGATGGCTGATGACCAGGGCAACCCGGTCGACGGCGATGACCTGCTGTACATCCTGGCCCGCGCATGGAAGGACGAAGGCCGCCTGCGCGGCCCGGTGGTCGGCACGCTGATGAGCAACTACGGCGTCGAGAAGGCATTTGCCGACCTGCAGATTCCGTTCGTGCGCAGCAATGTCGGCGATCGTTACGTGCACCAGGCGCTGATCGAAGGCGGCGGGGTGCTCGGCGGTGAAGCCTCCGGCCATCTGCTGTGCCTGGACCGGGCCACCACCGGCGACGGCATCGTCAGTGCCCTGCAGGTGCTGGTGGCGCTGCGCAACAGCGGGCAGACCCTGCGCCAGGCACTGAAGGGACTGGTGCGGGTGCCGCAGAAGACGGTCAACGTGCGGCTGGGCAATGTCTCGGCCAAGGCCACGGTGCAGGCCGACAGCGTGCAGGCCGCGCTGGCTGTCGCGCAGCAGTCGGTGGCCGGCCGTGGCCGTGCGTTCCTGCGCCCGTCCGGTACCGAGCCGGTGGTGCGGGTCACGGTCGAGGCCGATGATGCAACGCTGATGCAGGATACGCTGGACCGCCTGTCCGCTGCGGTGCGCGAAGCCGCCAGTTGAAGCGCCTGCTCGTCGGTGCAAAAAAACGCCCCGGAATTCCGGGGCGTTTTCTTTCTGCGGGCCGGGCCTGGTCGCGCCTACGGCCCCGGTACCATCTTCTTCTGGCGCGCCTTGAAACCATTGAACAGTGGCGCGATCAGGGGGTTGTAGCTCTGGGCTATGCGCTTGCGCAACCAGCTCGCCGGGCGGTTGCGGATCGCGAAGCGGTAGATGCGTTCCGGATCGCCGCCCACCACGTTGCGGCCGAACGGGTGGGTGGTGTGCAGGTAGCGGAAGCCGTGCTCGCGTGCCACCTCGATGTGGTCCTGGTCGAAATCGCCGTAGGGCCAGCACAGCGTATCGGACACCTCGCCGAGCTTGTCCTGCAGGACTTCGCGTGAGACTGCCAGATCGTGGCTCAGGCCGGCACGGCGCTGTGCGCGGTCCAGGTCGTTGCGGCGCAGCCAACGGGTGTGGGTATGGGTGTGGCAATGCACTTCGAAGGTGCCGGCGGCGATGGCCGCGCGCGCTTCACTCCAGCGCATCATCACGTCGTCGCTGCGGTTCTGCTCGTAGATCGCCGCTTCGCAGCCGCGATGGTCCGGCGTGGCAGGCAACGTTGCCCCGGCAAGCCCGGCGTGGGGCCGCTCCGGGCCTTCGCCCATCCAGCCGGTGACCACGAACACCACCGCGTGCATGCCGTACTTCTGCAGGATCGGGTGCGCATACACCCAGTTGTCCAGGTAGCCATCGTCGAAGGTGATCACGATCGACTTGCGCGGCACCGGCTTGCCGGCCAGGAAACCGGCGTACTGGTCCAGTGTCAGCGAGGTCCAGCCGTTGCCGGCCAACCATGCGATCTGGCTCTCGAAATTCTCCGGCGACACGGTGATCATGCCCGGCGACGGACTGACGTGGTGGTGCATCAGCACCGGTACGGTTCGGGCATCAGCCATGTCCCAGCTCCTTCAGCCACTGGTGGTAATAGTGTTCGGTGGTCTCACCGTGGCCGTCGGGAGTGAACCGGTGCGCGCTGCGCATCCAGTCCCAGCCGGCGCGGCCCATCTGCCGCCGCCGGTCCGGATCGTCCACCAGCAGGCGCAGGGCGCCTGTCAGGGCAGCATTGTCGCCCAGCCGGGTGAGGATCGCATTGCTGCCATCCACCACCATCTCCGGCACGCCGCCTACGCGTGTGGCCACGATCGGCACCCCGACATAGGCGGCCTCCAGGAAGACGGTACCGGCCGCTTCCTTGTGCGAAGCCAGCGCGAAGATGTCGAAGCCGGCCATAAGCCGGCATGCGCCATCGCGGTAGCCGAGCAGATGGACCTGCTGCTGCAGTCCGTGCTCGTCGCGCAGCGCCTGCAGCCGATCCATGACCGGCTGGCCATCGCCGACCACCACCAGGTGCAGGTTCGGGTGCGTCTTGCACAGCGGCACCATCGCCTGCAGCAGGTCGGCATGGCCCTTGGGTTCGCGCAGCACCGCCACGCAACCGACCACGATGTCCTGTTCGCCGAAGCCAAGCTCGGCGCGCACTTCCGCGCGCACCTGCTGCAGGCCTTGCCAGGGATCGTCCTTGCGGATCTCGCTCCAGCGCGGCGGGACCGCGATGGGCGGTACGATGCCGATGTATTCGGCCGGAATGCCGCGCTCGGCCAGCAACTGCTTGACGAAGCTGCTGACGGTCAGCACCCGGTGCGGCAGGCCGGTATAGGTCAGCAGCGAGTTGACCGGGCTCATCAGGTGGCGCGAGCGCACCACCAGCGGCGTGCCGCCCAGGCGTGCGCCGGCGGCGGCGATCAGCGCGTCACGGCGGCTGGTGGTGTTGACCACGTCATAGCGTTCGCGGCGCACCAGGCGCGAGACCGACCAGATGCCGCGCAACAGGCGCAGCAGGCCACCCATGCGCAGGGTATGCACGGTGAAACCATCATCGCGTGCCAGCTGGGCCAATCGCGCTTCGGGCTGGCACAGCAGCGCCACCTCGTGGCCGCGCGCGCGCATCGCCTGCATGTGGCGGAAGATGTAGATCTCCTGCCCA
This sequence comes from Stenotrophomonas veracruzanensis, assembly GCF_032911525.1. Classification (NCBI taxonomy): domain Bacteria; kingdom Pseudomonadati; phylum Pseudomonadota; class Gammaproteobacteria; order Lysobacterales; family Lysobacteraceae; genus Stenotrophomonas; species Stenotrophomonas veracruzanensis. The sequence goes on along the minus strand of NZ_JAWJTI010000012.1, from coordinate 25,606 downwards.
CCCATTCCCTTGGCGGCTTCGGTGTGCAGGATGCGCAGCGGACGGTTCATGCAGGATCGATCCTTGAGGGTCAGCGGTTGCGGAAGCGGGTCAGCGCTTCCCATGCGGTACGGACGGCGGCGGCATCCGGGGCCTGCTGCGGCAGTGGGCGATAGTGCAGGTCCAGCGAGGTCGCGTTGCCGAACTTGTCGAACACGTAGATGGCGTTGCCGTGGCGGACGGCGCGTTGCGACCAGCTTTCCACCACCAGCGCGCGCTCGCCCGCAGGTTCGGCCAGCAGGTCCTGGCCGGTACTGAAATCGGTCAGCGCGTTCTCGCAGCCCAGTGCGTGGCGCATCAGGGTAGGCACCCAGTCCTCGTGCGAACTGACGCGCGTTTCATGGGCATTGCCCTTGCCAGGCCAGTGCAGGACGAACGGCACCTGCAGCTGGTAGTCGGAGAAGTTGCCGTTGTGGCCCCAGTAGTTCAGCTTGAGGTCGTTGAATTCCTCGGCATGGTCGCCGGTGACCAGCACGATCGTGTCCTGGTCCAGGCCCTGAGCGCGCAGGTCGTCCAGCAGCGTGCCGACCAGGCTGTCGGCGTAGTGCACGGCGGTCCGATACCTGTTCCGTTCCGGGGTCGGGTCGTGGTCCGGGCCGAACTTCAGGAAGTCGATTTCACTGGCCATCGGGGTCGCCAGCGGCGGGTAACCCGGGGGCATGTGGTAGGGCGCATGGGTAGAATCGAGGAAGACGAAGCCGAACCACGGCCTGTGCGCGGCCTGGCTGGTCCGGATGTCTTTCCGCAGCGCGTCGACGATGCTGCGGTCGCGTCCTTCAGAACCCAGCTGGGCAGGCCCCTGGTGCAGCTGGTCGCGAACATCGGCGAACGCAGTGCGGTCGAATTCGGGGCTGTACATCGGCGCACTGCCGTACAGATGCAGGTCGTAACCCTGCTGGCCCAGTACCTTGAATAGCTGCGAGCCGCGCTGCTCGTCAAGCATGCTTTGCCAGTAGCCGCCCGGCAGGCCGTAGAGCAGGCCGAACAGGCCATAGCGGGTGGCGTTGCCGGTGCTGAAATGGCGGTCGTAGACACGAGCGGAAGCCGCCAGCGCCGAGGTGTTCGGCATGATCTGCGGGGTGAGGGCGTCGTGGCGCAGTGATTCCAGCACCACCATCAGCACGTTGGGCCGTTGCGGACTCTGGCAGCGCAGCGGCTGCAGCGGATACAGCAGCTGCGCATGGCGAGGATCGGGCAGGCCGACCTGCTGCTCGCTGACCACGCCCAGCTTGCGCATGAAGCTCTTGGCGGTGATCGGCTGCGCCCAGGGCAGGTAGTTCCACTGGGCGATCACGTCACGGTCGCCGCGCGCGTCGTAGTAGGCGGTGGCCACCTGGCCGCCGGCCATCAGCAGGACGGCCGCCGTCCAGGCCTGCAGTACCCGGTGCCGGCGCGGCGCGGCAGGCAGCAGTTTCCAGCAGGCCCAGGCCAGGATGCCTTCGGCAGTGAAGATCGCCGCGACCAGCAGGCCGACCTGCACCCAGGTCTTCCACGACAACGCGACCTGGTCCTGCAGCGCGCCGCCGAACACCATGTTCACGACCATGGCATTGAGGTGGAAGCGATACAGGGTGAAGATCTTGGCATCGACCAGCAGCAGGCAGAGCCACAGGCCCTGCAGCAACACCGCGCTGATGCTCAGCGTGCGCGCACTGCGCTGCCACAGGCCCAGCAGCAGCGGCAGCACACCGGCCAGTGCACCGAAGGCGAGCAGGTGGCCGGGCAGGGCGACTGCCAGATAGGCCAGGCCCTGGCTGCCGCCCGGGTTGTCACGCAGCGGCACGTTGCCGAGGGTGATCATCGTCGCCAGAAGTACATTGCCCATGACGAACAGCGACCACCATGCGAGCCTGCGCCAGAGGCGGGCAGGGCCTGCGGGGGAGGTGGCGATGGGGGCTGGAGCTATGGGCATGATGCGGGCGGGTTGAGACGGCGCGGAAGGGCGGCGCGGCAGCAACGTAAGGATTCGTTAAATGTGCGCGGGTCGCGCATTGTATCGGTTTGTTTCGTTGCATCGAGTCGCGTTCGCCGGACGATCTGTCACAATGTTCAGGCGGGCCATGAATGCGCAGGCCCCCCAGACCCAACGACAAGCCAGGAACCGCTGTGAGCCAGATCCCCACCCTCGACATCACCCGTTTCGACAGCGACCGCGAGGCCTTCGTGGCCGAGCTGGGCGCGGCCTACCGCCAATGGGGATTCGCGGGCATCCGCAACCACGGCATCCCGCAGGCCGACATCGACGCGGCCTACGATGCCTTCAAGGCCTTCTTCGCCCTGCCGGAAGAGGTCAAGCGCAAGTACCACGTGGCCGGCAGCGGCGGCGCCCGCGGCTACACCCCGTTCGGGGTGGAGACCGCCAAGGGCTCCAAGCATTTCGACCTGAAGGAGTTCTGGCACATCGGCCGTGAAATCGCCGATGACTCCAAGTACCGCGAGGTGATGGCGCCGAACCTGTGGCCGACCGAGGTCGAGGGCTTCCGTGAGCGCGGTTACGGGCTGTACCAGGCGCTGGACAACCTGGGTTCGCGCGTGCTGTCGGCGCTGGCCCTGCACATCGGCCTGCCGGAGGACTTCTTCGCCGACAAGACCAACTTCGGCAATTCGATCCTGCGCCCGATCCACTACCCGCCGATCACCACCGACGACATCCCGAACGTGCGTGCCGGTGCCCATGGCGATATCAACTTCATCACTCTGCTGGTCGGCGCCAGTGCCGCGGGCCTCGAAGTGCAATCGCATGAAGGCGAGTGGGTGCCGTTTACGTCAGACGCGGACACGATCGTGGTCAACATCGGCGACATGCTGCAGCGCCTGACCAACCACGTGTATCCGTCGACGATCCATCGCGTCGTCAATCCTCCGGGTGAACTGGCGCGCCAGCCGCGCTACTCGGTGCCGTTCTTCCTGCACCCGAACCCGGACTTCCTGATCGACGTGCTGCCGTCCTGCATCACCCCGGAGAACCCGAGCCGGTATCCGGAGCCGATCACCGCCCACGGCTTCCTCGAGGAACGCCTGCGCGAGATCAAGCTGAAGTAATGAGTGAGAAGGCCGCCGAAAGGCGGCCTTTTTCTTTGCAGGGTTGCACCCTGCACCCGCAGAGGCCGAAGCCAAAGCCAAAGCGGCTCTGGGGTTTCCGTGGAGAGGCGGGGAGGTGTCGGATGGCGGGGACGCCGTAAACCCATCCCTGGGGGCTTGGCCGCGGCATCCATGCCGCGGACACCCCGCCATCCGACACCTCCCCGCCTTCGACAGTTTCCCGGTGACGGTGGGTAAATCGCGATTCCCGGTAGGTGTCGACCTTGGTCGACACGATTTCACGCCATGCGTGGATGAGATCTGTCAGGTATCGAGGGAGGGTAGGGGGCCGGCTTCTGCTTCTGCTCTTCTTTTTTCTTTCCGTGGCGGGCGGAACCGCCGGACTGTGTCAGAGGCCGGGCGGGTGGGGCTGCGCAGGGGCGTGAGCCGCATGGATGCGGCGATCGAGCTTACATGGACGTACTTGCAGCGCCCCCTGCGCAGTCCCACCCGCCCGGCCAAGCCCCAGATCTAGCCGGGCTCTCCGCGACCAACCCAACCCCGACCCCCGCCACGAGGGGCTGCGCCGTTGGCTGAAAATCCATGTAACCGCTTACAAGGAAACGGATTTTTGCCGTAACAGGTATCATGACCGGCTGACTTCACACAGGAGCCACCCGCTCATGCGCCGCAAGATCGTCGCCGGAAACTGGAAGCTGCATGGCAGCCGTCAATTCGCCAATGAACTGCTGGGGCAGGTCGCCGCTGGGCTGCCGCTGGACGGCGTGGACGTGGTGATCCTGCCGCCGCTGCCGTACCTGGGTGAGCTGGTCGAGGACTTCGGCGAGACCGGCCTGGCCTTTGGCGCGCAGGACGTAAGCAGCAACGAGAAGGGTGCCTATACCGGCGAGGTCTGCGCGGCCATGCTGGTCGAGGTCGGGGCCCGCTATGGCCTGGTCGGCCATTCCGAGCGCCGCCAGTACCACCATGAAAGCAGTGAACTGGTCGCGCGCAAGTTCGCCGCCGCCCAGCACGCCGGTCTGCTGCCGGTGCTGTGCGTGGGCGAGACCCTGGAACAGCGCGAGGCCGGGCAGACCGAAGCGGTCATCGCCAGCCAGCTGGCGCCGGTGCTGGAGCGGGTCGGTGCAGCCGGCTTCGCCAGGGCCGTGGTCGCCTACGAGCCGGTCTGGGCCATCGGTACCGGCCGTACCGCTACAAAGGAGCAGGCACAGCAGGTGCACGCGTTCATCCGTGGCGAAGTCGCGCGTATCGATGCTAGAATCGCTGATTCACTGCCCATTGTTTACGGCGGTAGCGTGAAGCCCGACAATGCCGGGGAACTGTTCGCGCAGCCGGATGTCGATGGTGGGCTGGTCGGCGGCGCCTCCCTGGTGGCCGCGGACTTCCTGGCCATCGCACGGGCGGCGGCCGCGAACTAATCCTAGAAGTTTTGTCCGAGGGCGGTTTCCAATGCTGATGTTGATCCTCAATGTCGTCTACGTGCTGGTCGCTGTGGCCATGATCGCGCTGATCCTGATGCAGCGTGGCTCGGGTGCGGCGGCGGGTTCGGGCTTTGGTGCCGGTGCCTCGGGCACGGTGTTCGGTGCGCGCGGCGCCTCGAACTTCCTGTCCAAGTCGACCAAGTGGCTGGCTGTCGTGTTCTTTGGCATCAGCCTCTTCATGGCCTGGTATGCCGGTCATGGCACCCGTCCGGCGGCCGACCAGGATCTGGGCCTGATGTCCGCCCCGGCGGCGACTGCTCCGGCGGCCCCGGCGGGCGAACTGCCGGCCGTTCCGAAGGCCGATGCGGTCCCGGCCGCCCCGGTTCCGGCCGCGAATGTGCCGGCTAAGGCGGAATCTTCGGTTTCTGGTGAAGAAAAGCCTTCGGAAGGCTCCCAGAAAGACTGAAGCCGGTTACAATACGCGGCGCATCGGGAAGATAGTCTGATGTGATCGTTTGCCCAGGTGGCGGAATTGGTAGACGCACTACCTTGAGGTGGTAGCGACGCAAGTCGTAGGGGTTCGAGTCCCCTCTTGGGCACCATTTGTAAGTAAAGCGGGTTCGTCTGGCGCGCAAGGCGCCAGGCAGATTCCCGTCCACTCCCCCATGCCAAAGCGCCTGCAGGCGCAGCGGCAGAGGCAAGAGAGAATCGCTGTGCTGGCCGAATATTTGCCGTCTCTGCTGTTTCTGATCGTTGCCACCGGTATCGGCATTACGCTGATGCTGGTTGGTCGATTCCTCGGTCCCCGCCGCCCCGATCTGGAAAAGCTGTCGCCGTACGAGTGCGGCTTCGAGGCCTTCGAAGACGCGCGCATGAAGTTCGACGTGCGCTATTACCTGATCGCGATCCAGTTCATCGTCTTCGACCTGGAAATCATCTTCATCGTGCCGTGGACCCAGGTCTTCATGGAGCTGGGTGCCCGTTCGCTCATCACCATGGGCCTGTTCGTCGGCATGCTGTTCCTCGGTTTCATTTACGTCTGGAAGAAGGGAGCGCTGGAATGGGAGTGATTCAGACTCTCGATGGCCTCATGAACAACCCCACGCCGGAAGGCCGGGTTGATGACATCCTGCGGCCGGAAGGCGACAACCCGCTGCTGGAAAAGGGCTTCGTCACCACCAGCGTCGATGCACTGCTGAACTGGGCGCGCACCGGCTCGATGTGGCCGATGACCTTCGGTCTGGCCTGCTGCGCGGTCGAGATGATGCACGCCGGTGCCGCGCGCCTGGACCTTGACCGCTACGGCGTGGTGTTCCGCCCGTCGCCGCGTCAGTCCGACGTGATGATCGTGGCCGGCACCCTGGTCAACAAGATGGCCCCGGCGCTGCGCAAGGTCTACGACCAGATGCCGGACCCGAAGTGGGTCATCTCGATGGGTAGCTGCGCCAACGGTGGCGGCTATTACCACTACTCCTATTCTGTGGTGCGCGGCTGTGATCGCGTGGTGCCGGTGGACGTCTACGTCCCGGGCTGCCCGCCGACCGCCGAGGCGCTGGTGTACGGGATCCTGCAGCTGCAGAAGAAGATCTGGCGTACACAGACCATCGCCCGCTGACCCCTTCACCTGACAAGAGCGCGCCAAGCCCCCATGGCAGAGCAAGCATCCTTCATCGACCGACTCTCCGCACGTTTCGCAGGTGCGAAGGTCATCGTGGTCGAACCCCGCGGCGAAGTGACGCTGGAAGTGCCTGCCGCCGAGTGGCACGCCACCGCCCTGGCGCTGCGTGACGAGTTTGGTTTCGAGCAGGCCGTGGATCTCTGCGGCGTCGACTACCTTGGTTATGGCTCCGACGAATGGGACACCGCCGACGTGTCCTCGCAGGGCTTCAGCCGTGGCGTCGAAGGCAAGGCCCAGGGCCGCTTCGCGTGGGGCGAGTTCCCCACCGAGGAAAACGGTGCCGACGGTGCCCGCCCGCAGCACATGCCGACCCAGCGCTTCGCCGTGGTTGCCCAGCTGCGTTCGTACCAGCACAACCTGATGATGCACCTGCGCTGCTTCGCTCCTGACGAAGCGCTGCCGGTGGTGTCCTCGCTGACCAGCATCTGGCCGGGCCTGAACTGGTTCGAGCGCGAAGCGTTCGACCTGTACGGCGTGATCTTCGAAGGCCACCCGGACCTGCGCCGGATCCTGACCGACTACGGTTTCGTCGGCCATCCGTTCCGCAAGGACTTCCCGCTGATCGGCAATGTCGAAGTCCGCTACGACGAAGAAAAGAAGCGCGTGATCTACGAACCGGTCACCTCGGTGGAGCCGCGTGTCGGCGTGCCGCGCGTGATCCGCGACGACGCCCGTCTGCAGACCGCAGAAGGTGAGCGCGCGCAGGAGGCAGTGAAGTGAGCCACGTACACCAGGCCGGCGAAGCATTCGCCAGCAACGCAGCCGAAAGCCGGCAGGAAATCCGCAACTACACCATGAACTTCGGCCCGCAGCATCCGGCCGCTCACGGTGTGCTGCGCCTGATCCTGGAAATGGACGGCGAAACCATCATGCGCGCCGACCCGCACGTGGGTCTGCTGCACCGTGGTACCGAAAAGCTGGCCGAGTCCAAGCCGTTCAACCAGTCGATCGGCTATATGGATCGCCTGGATTATGTGTCGATGATGTGCAACGAGCACGCCTACGTGCGCGCGATCGAGACCCTGATGGGCATCGAGGCGCCGGAGCGTGCGCAGTACATCCGCACCATGTACGACGAAATCACCCGCATCCTCAACCACCTGATGTGGCTGGGCTCCAACGCGCTCGACCTGGGTGCGATGGCGGTGATGCTGTACGCCTTCCGCGAGCGCGAAGAGCTGATGGACTGCTATGAAGCGGTCTCCGGCGCGCGCATGCACGCGGCGTACTACCGTCCGGGCGGTGTCTACCGCGACCTGCCGGACCATATGCCGAAGTACAAGGAATCGCGCTGGCACAAGGGCAAGGCGCTGAAGCAGCTCAATGCTTCGCGTGAAGGCTCGCTGCTGGACTTCCTGGAGAACTTCACCAACGAATTCCCGGGTCGCGTTGACGAATACGAAACCCTGCTGACCGACAACCGTATCTGGAAGCAGCGTACCGTCGGCATCGGCGTGGTGACGCCGGAACTGGCCCACCAGTGGGGCATGACCGGCGTGATGCTGCGTGGCTCGGGCGTTGCCTGGGACCTGCGCAAGAAGCGCCCGTACGCCAAGTACGACGCCGTCGATTTCGACATCCCGCTGGGCAAGGAAGGCGACTGCTACGACCGCTATCTGGTCCGCGTTGCCGAAATGCGCGAGTCCAACCGCATCATCAAGCAGTGTGTGGCATGGCTGAAGGCCAACCCCGGCCCGGTCATGGTCAAGAACTTCAAGGTCGCTCCGCCCAAGCGCGAGGACATGAAGGACGACATGGAAGCGCTGATCCACCACTTCAAGCTGTTCAGCGAAGGCTATTGCGTGCCGGCCGGCGAAACCTATGCGGCCGTGGAAGCGCCCAAGGGCGAGTTCGGCTGCTACCTGGTCTCCGATGGCGCCAACAAGCCCTTCCGCGTGCACCTGCGCGCACCGGGCTTCGCCCACCTGTCCTCGATCGATTCGATCGTGCGCGGCCACATGCTGGCCGACGTGGTGGCGATGATCGGTACCTACGACCTGGTGTTCGGCGAGGTTGACCGGTAATGCCGTCCGCCACGCCAACGCCCGCTGCAGGCAGCCGGCGCAAGCCGGCGCCGCAGTTTCTGGAATTTCACGTTATGCATTTCGCTGAGGTCGGCCGATGAAGGCGACAGGTAATTTCGAGGCGGCGCGCGACGTCGACCCGATGGTGGTGCTGAGCGACAAGACCCGCGCTCACATCGATCACTGGCTGTCCAAGTTCCCGCCGGACCGCAAGCGCTCTGCCGTGCTGCAGGGCCTGCATGCGGCCCAGGAGCAGAACGAGGGTTGGCTGACCGACGAGCTGATCGCCGGCGTGGCCAAGTACCTTGACCTGCCGCCGGTGTGGGCCTACGAGGTCGCCAGCTTCTACTCGATGTTCGAGACCGAGAAGGTGGGCCGCAACAACGTGGCCATCTGCACCAACATCAGCTGCTGGCTCAATGGCGCCGAGGACATCGTCCGCCATTGCGAGAAGAAGCTGGGCATCAAGCACGGTGAATCGACCCCGGACGGCCGCGTCTACCTCAAGCGCGAGGAAGAGTGCCTGGCCGGTTGTGGCGGCGCGCCGATGATGGTCATCAACGGTCACTACCATGAGCGTCTGACCCTGGAAAAGGTCGACGAGCTGCTGGACGGGCTGGAGTAAGGGCATGGCACATCACCACGAATCCAAGGGTCCGGTCGGCCCCGCGCCGCTGCCGCACCAGGTGGTCTACACCACCCTGCATTACGACACTCCGTGGTCGTACGAAAGCTACCTGAAGACCGGTGGCTACGCCGCCCTGCGCAAGATCCTCGAAGAGAAGATCCCGCCGGAGCAGGTCATCGAGATGGTCAAGGCCTCGGGCCTGCGCGGCCGCGGTGGCGCCGGCTTCCCGACCGGCCTGAAGTGGTCCTTCATGCCCAAGGGCAACATGCAGAAGTACATCCTCTGCAATTCGGACGAATCCGAGCCGGGCACCTGCAAGGATCGCGACATCCTGCGCTACAACCCGCATTCGGTGGTGGAAGGCATGGCGATCGCCTGCTACGCCACCGGTTCGACCGTGGGTTACAACTACCTGCGCGGTGAGTTCCACCACGAGCCGTTCGAGCACTTCGAGCAGGCCTTGGCCGATGCCTATGCAAACGGCTGGCTGGGCAAGAACGTGATGGGCTCGGGCGTGGACATCGACATCTACGGTGCGCTGGGCGCCGGCGCCTACATCTGCGGCGAAGAAACCGCGCTGATGGAATCGCTGGAAGGCAAGAAGGGCCAGCCGCGCTACAAGCCGCCGTTCCCGGCCAATTTCGGCCTGTATGGCAAGCCGTCGACGATCAACAACACCGAAACCTACGGTTCGGTGCCAGCGATCATCCGCAACGGTCCGGAGTGGTTCAAGGGCCTGAGCCTGACCGCCAACGGCGGTCCGAAGTGCTTCTCGGTGTCCGGCTGCGTGCAGAATGGCGGCAACTTCGAAGTGCCGCTCGGCACCAAATTCCACGACCTGCTGGAAATGGCCGGTGGCCTGCGTCCGGGCCGCACGCTGAAGGGCGCGATCCCGGGCGGCGTGTCGATGCCGGTGCTGACCGCGGCCGAGCTGGAGGACCTGCCGATGGACTACGACACCATCCGTGCACTGGGCTCCGGCCTGGGTTCGGGAGCGATCGTGGTGCTCGACGACAGCGTGTGCTGCGTCAAGTTCGCCTGCCGCATCAGCCAGTTCTTCCACAAGGAATCGTGCGGCCAGTGCACGCCGTGCCGTGAAGGTACCGGCTGGATGCACCGCGTGCTGGAGCGCATCGTCGCCGGCAAGGCCACGATGGAAGACCTGCACCAGCTGAAGGCGGTGGCCGGCCAGATCGAAGGCCACACCATCTGTGCGTTCGGTGAAGCGGCTGCATGGCCCATCCAGGGCTTCCTGCGCCAGTTCTGGGACGAATTCGAGTACTACATCGTCAACGGTCATTCGATGGTTGACGGCAAGAAGGTGGAGGCAGCCGCCGCATGAGCGCGCAACCCGTAAACCCGAACGTGCCACCGGATCACGTGACCATCGAAATCGATGGCAAGTCTCTGGTCGTGCCCAAGGGTTCGATGATCATCCAGGCGGCCGACAAGGCCGGCATCTCGATTCCGCGTTTCTGCTACCACGAGAAGCTGCCGATCGCCGCCAACTGCCGCATGTGCCTGGTGGACGTGGAAAAGTCGCCGAAGCCGGCGCCGGCCTGCGCCACTCCGGTGATGGATGGCATGAAGGTCGCCACCCGCAGCGAGAAGGCACTGAAGTTCCAGCGCTCGGTGATGGAGTTCCTGCTCATCAACCACCCGCTGGACTGCCCGATCTGCGATCAGGGCGGCGAGTGCGAGCTGCAGGACGTGTCGCTGGGCTATGGCCGTTCGGTCAGCCGCTTCAACGAGCGCAAGCGCGTGGTGCCGGACGAGGACATGGGCCCGCTGGTCGCCACCGAGATGACCCGCTGCATCCAGTGCACCCGCTGCGTCCGCTTCACCGCCGACGTTGCCGGTACCTATGAACTGGGTGGCATGTACCGCGGTGAGAACCTGCAGATCGGTACCTTCGACGGCAAGCCGCTGACCACCGAGCTGTCCGGCAACGTCGTTGACGTCTGCCCGGTCGGCGCGCTGACCAACAAGGTGTTCCAGTTCCGTGCCCGCCCGTGGGAACTGACCGCGCGCGAATCGCTGGGCTACCACGACGCGATGGGTTCGAACCTGTTCCTGCACGTGCGTCGCGGCGAAGTGCTGCGTACCGTGCCGCGCGACAACGAAGCGGTGAACGAGTGCTGGCTGTCCGACCGTGACCGCTACTCGCACCAGGGCCTGTACAGCGAAGACCGTGCGGTCAAGCCGCTGCGCAAGGTCAATGGCGAGTGGAAGGAAGTGAGCTGGGCCGAAGGCCTGGCCGCGGCTGCCGAGATCCTCAAGGCCAACCAGGGCGACAACCTGGGCGTGCTGGTGCATCCGTCCACCTCGAACGAGGAAGGTGCGCTGCTGGCCCGCCTGGCCAAAGGCCTGGGCTCGAGCAACATCGACCACCGCATCAACAACCGCGATTTCTCCGACGCCGCAACCGCCGAAGTGTTCGGCCTGCCGCTGGCCGAGATCGAAGGCGCCGACCGCATCGTGGTTCTGGGCAGCAACATCCGCCACGAACTGCCGCTGCTGCACGCCCGCCTGCGCAAGGCGCAGACCACCAAGGGCGCGAAGATCCACGTCGTCAACCCGGTGGACTTCGACTTCGCCTTCAGCATTGCCGGCAAGCAGATCGTCGCGCCGTCGAAGTTCGTCGACGCACTGGCCAACGCCGAGCTGCGTTCGGCCGTGCAGGGCGGCAACAACACCGTGCTGATCGTCGGTGGCATCGCCGAAAACCACCCGCAGGCTGCCGCGATCCGCGCCGCCGCGCGTGAGTTCGCTGCCGCCACCGGTGCCAAGCTGTGCCGCATCCCGCAGGGCGCCAACGCCGTTGGCCTGACCCGCGCCGGCGTGCTGCCGGCCGGCAAGGACGTCGCCGCAATGCTGGCGCAGCCGCGCCAGGCCTACGTGGTGTACGGCCTGGAGCCGGGCCTGGACTTCGCCGACGCGCCCGCCGCGCGCAAGGCGCTGGTCGGCGCCAAGGTGGTGGCCTTCAGCCAGTTCGCCTGCGTCTCCACCCGTGATGTTGCCGACGTGATCCTGCCGATCGGTGCGCTGCCGGAAATCGATGCCACCCTGACCAACCTCGATGGTCGCGAGCAGTCGGCCCGTGCCGGCGGCAAGCTGCCGGGCGAGGCCCGTGAGGGCTGGCGCGTGCTGCGCGCACTGGGCGGCGACATGGCGCTGGCCGGTTTCGACTTCACCGACCTGGCCGGCCTGCGTGCCAGCCTGGCCCCGGTGTCGGTCACCGTTGCCGCTTCGGCGCAGCCGGTGGTTGGCGGCGAAGGCCTGGAAGTGGCTTCGACCGCCGCGATCTACCGCACCGATGCGGTGGTCCGTCGCGCCCCAGCGCTGCAGTCGCATCCGCTGAACAACGCCCCGCGCATCGTGCTGAACGCTGAAGATGCCGCTCGCCTGCAGCTGCAGGAAGGGCAGATGGCCAAGGTCGGCACCGATGCCGGCAAGGCCACCCTGCCGGTGGTGGTCGACGCCCGCGTCGCTGCGGGTTCGGTCTGGATTGAATCGGGCCACGGCGCGACCGCGCCGCTGGGTGCCGCTCGCGTAACGGTGGTGGCTGCATGAACGAATTGCTGTTGAACGCGGTCGACCCGCTGCACCAGTGGCTGCTTGGCCTCGGTGACATCGGCGCGCTGATCTGGATCATCCTGAAGATCCTGGTGATCACCGTTCCGGTGATCATCTCGGTGGCCTTCTATGTGGTCTGGGAACGCAAGCTGATCGGCTGGATGCACGTCCGCCACGGCCCGATGTACGTGGGCATGGGCATCTTCCAGGCCTTCGCCGACGTCTTCAAGCTGCTGTTCAAGGAAGTGGTCCAGCCGAGCAGCGCCAACAAGGCGATCTACCTGCTGGCACCGCTGATCACCCTGGCGCCGGCCTTCGCGGCCTGGTCGGTGGTGCCCTTCGATTCGCAGATCGTGCTGTCCAATGCCAACGCCGGCCTGCTGTACCTGCTGGCGATGACCTCGCTGGGCATCTACGGCATCATCCTGGCCGGTTGGGCATCCAACTCGAAGTATGCGTTCCTGGGTGCGATGCGCGCCTCGGCGCAGATGATCAGCTACGAAATCGCCATGGGCTTCGCCCTGGTTGGCGTGATGATCGCGTCGGGCAGCCTGAACCTGAGCAACATCGTGATGGCGCAGGCCGGCAGTTCCGGTTTCTTCGACTGGTTCCTGCTGCCGCTGTTCCCGCTGTTCATCATCTACTGGGTGTCGGGCGTGGCTGAAACCAACCGCGCACCGTTCGACGTGGTGGAAGGCGAGTCGGAAATCGTTGCCGGCCACATGGTCGAATACTCGGGCGGTGCCTTCGCGCTGTTCTTCCTGGCCGAATACGCCAACATGATCCTGATCAGCTTCCTGATCTCGATCTTCTTCCTCGGCGGCTGGCTGAGCCCGGTCCAGGGCTGGGTCAACTTCGGCGACGTCTCGCCGCTGGTCGACTGGATCTGGAAGGGCGGTGCACCGTGGCTGTTCGTCAAGGTGTTCTTCTTCGCCAGTGCCTACATCTGGTTCCGTGCCAGCTTCCCGCGCTTCCGCTACGACCAGATCATGCGCCTGGGCTGGAAGGTCTTCATTCCGCTGGCCATTCTGTGGATCGCGGTTACCGCCGTCATGGTGTTCTTCGGCGTGATTCAAAAGGGCGTCTAAGTGATGAACAGGATTACCCATTACTTCAAGAGCCTGCTGCTGCTCGAACTGCTGGGCGGCCTTTGGCTGACGCTGAAGTACAGCTTCAAGCCCAAGTACACGATGATGTACCCGATGGAGAAGTTCCCGCAGTCGCCGCGCTTCCGTGGCCTGCACGCCCTGCGCCGTTACCCCAACGGTGAAGAGCGCTGCATCGCCTGCAAGCTGTGCGAAGCGGTATGCCCTGCATTGGCCATCACCATCGACTCGGCCAAGCGCGAAGACGGCACCCGCCGTACCACGCGCTATGACATCGATCTGTTCAAGTGCATCTTCTGCGGCTTCTGCGAAGAAAGCTGCCCGGTGGACTCGATCGTCGAAACCCACATCCTCGAGTACCACTTCGAGAATCGTGGCGAAAACATCGTTACCAAGCCGCAGCTGCTGGCCCTGGGCGACCGTCTCGAGTCCGAGATCGCCGAGCGTCGCGCCGCCGATGCCGCTTACCGCTGAGGTCGAGAGATGGATTGGGTAAATATCGCTTTCTGGGTGTTCGCCATCGCGGCAACGGTTTCGGCCGGTGCGGTGATCAGCGTGCGCAACCCGGTTCACGCCGTGCTCTGCCTGGTGCTGACCTTCTTCTCCATCGCCTGCGTCTGGCTGCTGGTCGGCGCCGAGTTCCTCGGTGTGGCACTGGTGCTGGTGTATGTGGGCGCGGTGATGGTGCTGTTCCTGTTCGTGGTGATGATGCTGGACATCGATCCCACCAAGATGCGTGAGGGCTGGGTGCGCTACCTGCCGGTCGGTCTCATCGTTGCCGTGGCGATGCTGGTGCAGATGCTGATCCTGATCGGCGTGAAGGGCAGGGCGGTTACCCCGTTCCCGGCCGACAACGCCGCCGCGCTCGCCGCCGACAGCTCCAACGTCACCTGGCTGGCCCGCACGCTGTTCACCGAATACCTGCTGCCGTTCGAGTTCGCTGCGGTCATCCTGACCGTGGCCGTGGTTGCCGCCGTGATGCTGACCCTGCGTCGCCGTACCGGCGTGAAGAGCCAGAACCCGGGCGAGCAGACCATGGTCAAGGCCGGCCAGCGTCTGCGCATGGTCAAGATGGGCGCCGAAGCACCGGTCGTGCACAGCAACAGCAAGCCGGCCGCCGGCGAGGAGACCCAGCCGTGATTACCCTTGGCCACATGCTTGCGCTGGGCGCGGTGCTGTTCGCCATCAGCCTGGCCGGCATCTTCCTCAACCGGAAGAACGTCATCGTCCTGCTGATGTCGATCGAGCTCATGCTGCTGTCGGTGAACGTCAATTTCGTCGCGTTCTCGCGTCAGCTGGGCGATCCGTCCGGCCAGCTGTTCGTGTTCTTCATCCTGACCGTCGCCGCCGCGGAAGCCGCCATCGGCCTGGCGATCCTGGTGACCCTGTTCCGTACCCGCCGCACGATCAATGTCGGCGAAGTCGATTCGTTGAAGGGCTGATCCACAGATGGAAATCACTCTCTCCAAGAGTCTGTTGATCGCAGTGGTGCTTGCACCGCTGTTCGGCAGCATCATCGCCGGCCTGTTCGGTCGCCAGGTCAAGCGCTTCGGCGCGCAGACCATCACCATCCTCGGCGTTGCGGTTGCCTGCGGCCTGTCGATGTACACGCTCTACCAGCTGCTCTGGGGCGGCGCGCAGCCGTTCAACCAGAACATCTACACGTTCTTCGAAGTCGGCCAGTACTCGGCCCACGTCGGCTTCATGGTCGACAAGCTGACCGCGATGATGATGGTGGTGGTGACCTTCGTGTCGCTGCTGGTCCACATCTACACGATCGGCTACATGCAGGACGATCCGGGCTACCAGCGGTTCTTCAGCTACATCTCGCTGTTCACCTTCTCGATGCTCACCCTGGTGATGAGCAACAACTTCCTGCAGCTGTTCTTCGGCTGGGAAGCGGTGGGCCTGGTGTCGTACCTGCTGATCGGCTTCTGGTTCAAGCGCCCGACCGCGATCTTCGCCAACATGAAGGCGTTCCTGGTCAACCGCGTTGGTGACTTCGGCTTCCTGCTGGGCATCGCCGGCGTGTTGTGGGTGTTCGGCACCCTGGACTACTCGCAGGTGTTCTCGCAGGCCGGCATGCTGGCTGACCCGCGTGCCCAGCTGCAGATCTGGGACGGCACGATCCTGGGCATGCAGCTGTTGAACGAGCCGGTGATCTGGTCGATCGCCACCGTCATCTGCATCTGCCTGTTCATCGGTGCCATGGGCAAGTCGGCCCAGGTTCCGCTGCACGTGTGGCTGCCGGATTCGATGGAAGGCCCGACTCCGATCTCGGCGCTGATCCATGCCGCGACGATGGTGACCGCCGGCATCTTCATGGTCACCCGCATGTCGCCGCTGTTCGAGCTGTCGCAGACCGCGCTGAACTTCATCCTGTTCATCGGTGCCACCACCGCGTTCTTCACCGGCTTGATCGGCATCGTGCAGAACGACATCAAGCGCGTCGTTGCGTACTCCACGCTGTCGCAGCTGGGCTACATGACCGTGGCGCTGGGCGTGTCGGCCTATTCGGCGGCCGTGTTCCACCTGATGACCCATGCCTTCTTCAAGGCGCTGCTGTTCCTGGGTGCCGGTTCGGTCATCATCGCGATGCACCACGAGCAGGACATGCGCAAGATGGGCGGCCTGCGCAAGTACATGCCGATCACCTTCGTCACCATGTGGATCGGTACGCTGGCACTGGTCGGTACGCCGTTCTTCTCCGGCTTCTACTCGAAGGACACCATCATCGAGGCCGCCGAGATCCACGCGCACATGCAGAACAGCTGGGTGGCCACCTATGGCTACTGGGCCGTGCTGGGTGGCGTGCTGGTGACCAGCTTCTACAGCTTCCGCCTGCTGTTCCTGACCTTCCATGGCAAGGAGCGTTTCCGCGACGCGCATGATGATCATGCTCATGGCCACGGCCATGACGATCACCACGCCGCTGACGCCCACCATGCTGATGCCCACCACGGCGATGCCCATGACGACCACGGCCATGGCCACGGTCCGCATGAGCCGCATGAAACCCCGTGGGTGGTGACCCTGCCGCTGATCCTGCTGGCTATCCCGTCGATCGCCATCGGTTTCTTCAGCATTGGTCCGATGCTGCACGGCACCGACTGGGCTGGCCACCATGCACACGACGCCATCAAGGGCCAGGTCAACACGTTCTTTACCGGCATCGTCGACTTCTACGATCCGGCCAAGAACACCGTTGCCTTCCTGGGCGAAGAGTTCCACGGACCGGTGGCGTTCGCGCTGCACGGCATGATGTTGCCGCCGTTCTGGCTGACCCTGGCGGGCTTCCTGCTGGCTGCGCTGTTCTACCTGTGGAAGCCGGACCTGTCGGGCAAGGCGCGCAAGACCTTCGCCCCGCTGGTGTCGGTGCTGGAAAACAAGTACGGCTTCGACAAGCTGTGGATCGATGGCTTTGCCGGTGGCAGCGTCAGGCTGGGCAAGGTCGCACGCTGGATCGACAGCAACATCGTCGACGGCGTGGTCAATCTTTCGGCACGTGTTGTGGACGTCGCAGCCGGCGTGCTGCGTCGTACCCAATCCGGTTTCCTCTATCACTACGCCTTCGCGATGATCATCGGCCTGATTGCCCTTCTGGGCGTGCTGATGCATTACCTGCGTTGATGACCTGTACGGAATAAGAAGACGTGTCGAACTGGCCTCTACTCAGTGTCCTCATCTGGCTGCCGATCATCGGTGGCGCCCTGATCCTTGCGATCCGTGATGCGCAGACCGCCCGCTGGGCGTCCCTGGGCGTAGCGGTGCTCACCTTCGTTGCAAGCCTCTCGCTGCTGAGCGGCTACAACGCGGGCATCGACGGTCTGCAGTTCGTCGAGACCCATGCCTGGATCCCGGCGTACAAGATCGGCTACAACCTGGGCGTGGACGGCATCGCCGTGGCGCTGATCCTGCTGACCACCCTGGTCAGCGTGCTTGCCCTGATCGGCGCCTGGAGCGCCATCGACAAGCGCGTCAACCAGTACGTGGCCGCCTTCCTGATCCTGGAAGGCGTCACGGTCGGTATCTTCTCGGCCACGGACGCGATGCTGTTCTACGTGTTCTTCGAGGCGATGCTGATCCCGATGTTCCTGATCATCGGTGTCTGGGGTGGCCCGCGCCGCATCTACGCCGCGCTGAAGTTCTTCCTGTACACCTTCCTCGGCTCGGTGCTGATGCTGGTGGCACTGATCTACCTGTACATGAAGGGCGGCAGCTTCCAGCTGGCTGACCTGTACGCGCTGCCGCTGTCGGCCAAGGAGCAGACCTGGATCTTCTTCGCGTTCCTGATCGCCTTCGCGGTCAAGGTGCCGATGTTCCCGGTCCACACCTGGCTGCCGGACGCCCACGTGGAAGCGCCGACCGCCGGTTCGGTGATCCTGGCCGCCATCGCCCTGAAGATCGGTGGCTACGGCTTCCTGCGCTTCAACCTGCCGATCGTCCCGGACGCGTCGCAGGAATGGGCCTGGCTGGTGATCGCGCTGTCGCTGATCGCCGTGATCTACGTCGGCCTGGTCGCCCTGGTGCAGGACGACATGAAGAAGCTGATCGCCTATTCGTCGATCGCACACATGGGTTTCGTCACCCTCGGCACCTTCATCGCGCTGTGGCTGGTGCGTGAAGCCGGCAACGCCGATGCCGCCCGCCTGGGCCTGCAGGGCGCCATGGTGCAGATGATCTCGCACGGCTTCGTGTCCGGCGCGATGTTCTCCTGTGTCGGCGTGCTGTACGACCGCATGCACAGCCGCCGCATCGCCGATTACGGCGGCGTGGTCAACGTGATGCCGTGGTTCGCCACCTTCGCCATGCTGTTCTTCATGGCCAATGCCGGCCTGCCGGGCACCAGCGGTTTCGTCGGCGAGTTCATGGTCATCCTGTCGGCCTTCCAGCGTAATCCGTGGATCGCGCTGGGCGCGGCCACCACCCTGATCATCGGCGCCGCCTACACCCTGTGGCTGTACAAGCGCATCTTCTTCGGCGAAGTGGCCAACAGCCACGTTGCCGAACTGAAGGACATCAACGGTCGCGAATGGCTGGTGCTGGGCGTGTTCGCCATCGGCGTGCTGGCCCTGGGCATCTACCCGAAGCCGCTGACCGACCTGATGGAGCCCTCGATCGCGAAGCTGGCGATGCAGATCGCATCCAGCAAGCTGCTGTAATTCCAGGATTTGATGATGACCACCTCGCCGCTGCTGCCATTGACCGCCGCTGACCTGCCACCGCTCGCTCCCGAGCTGGTGCTGATCGGCAGCGCCTTCGCCCTGATGATCCTCGACTTGTTCGTCAGCAACCGGAACAAGATCGTCACCCACCTGTTCTCGCTCGCTGCGCTGGCCGTGGTGCTGTTCATGCTGGCCACCGGCGTGGGCGGGCAGGGGGAAGTCTTCCATGGCATGTTCGTGCGCGATACCGCCGCGGACGTGATGAAGACCGGGATCGTGCTGCTCAGCGGCCTGACCCTGGTCTACGGCTGGCGTTACCTGCGTGACCGCAACCTGTTCCAGGGCGAGATCCCGGTGCTTATCCTGTTCGGCACCGCCGGCATGATGATCCTGGTCTCCGCCGGCAGCCTGCTGATGGTTTATCTGGGCCTGGAACTGCTGGCGCTGTGCTCCTACGCACTGGTTGCCAGCAACCGTGAGAACGGTCTGGCCTCGGAAGCGGCGATGAAGTACATCGTGCTCGGCTCGCTGGCCTCGGGCCTGCTGCTGTACGGCATGTCGCTGATCTACGGCGCCACCGGCAGCCTGCACCTGGACGTCATCCGTGACGCCATCCCGCACTCGGAAGAGCGCGTGCTGCTGATCACCGGTGCGGTGTTCATGATCGCCGGTGTCGCCTTCAAGCTGGGTGCCGCGCCGTTCCACATGTGGCTGCCGGACGTGTACCAGGGTGCCCCGGCACCGATCGCTCTGTTCATCAGCTCGGCGCCGAAGCTGGCCGCGTTCGGTATGGCCTACCGCCTGCTGGAAATGGGCGTGGGCCCGCTGTCGACCGAACTGCAGCTGCTGATTGCCGGCCTGGCCGCGGTCTCGCTGGTCATCGGCAACCTGATGGCCATCGCGCAGAGCAACCTCAAGCGCATGCTGGCGTTCTCCACCGTCTCGCACATCGGCTTCCTGCTGATGGGTATCGCCGGTGGCGGTTCGCAGGGCTATGCGGCCGCGCTGTTCTACGCACTGGCCTACGCGATCATGTCCACCGCCGCTTTCGGCGCGATCATCGCGCTGTCGCGTGCCGGTTTCGAAGCCGAGAACATCGAAGACTTCAAGGGCCTGAATGCCCGCAACCCGTGGATGGCCGGCCTGGTGCTGTGCATCATGGCGTCGCTGGCCGGCATCCCGCCGTTCCTGGGCTTCTGGACCAAGCTGGCGGTGCTGGGCGCGGCCGTCAACGGCGGCCTGCTGTGGCTGGCCATCCTCGGCGTGTTGTGTGCCGTGGTCGGCTGCTTCTACTACCTGCGCGTCATCAAGGTCATGTACTTCGATGAGCCGGTGGGCGAGGCCATGCCGCGCAGCAACGACCGCGTGCTGGGCCTGGTGCTGGGCGTGAACGCGCTGGCGCTGCTGGCGCTGGGCCTGGCCTGGAACCCGATCATGGTCTGGTGCCAGCAGGCATTTGCGCATCTTGCATAAAAGTTGACACAAAGCTGCGCGATTCGTGTAATATGCGCAGCCTGAGTTGTCACTGCAGCGGTTCAGCCAGAACATCGTTGCGGTAGCCCTCCTCGAAAGAGCGGGGCAGCAGTTCAAACACTTCCGGTGCGGGGTGGAGCAGTCTGGCAGCTCGTCGGGCTCATAACCCGAAGGTCGCAGGTTCAAATCCTGCCCCCGCTACCAAGTAAAGAGATCGCCTTCGAAGTGCTGCTTCGAGGGCGTTTTTCTTTGGATTGGTTCTGTTTTTGTAGAGTCGAGCCATGCTCGACTGCCGGTGTGGAAAAGGGGCCTGGTCTCGGCCCCGCACCTTGCACCAGCGCGGTGCAGTCGCTATCATCAGCGGCCTAGCAATACCCCTGAAGGCGGCCTCCCAGCGGGAGTCCGGACCCGGAAGGAGGGCCGCAACCGGCAGGCACTGCAGGTTGCAACCGGAATCCAGTCACCGGAGTCTTTCCGGAAAAGGGGCCCAGCGGGCCCTTTGTCGTTTCCGGGGCGTCATGTTTCCATGCTGGCCAAGGCCGGCACCCAACCATAGAGATCAAGGCAGGCTGTGAGCGACAAGGCAACCGACATCGCGAATCTGCTCGCCCCGACCGTTGTGTCGCTGGGCCTGGAGCTGCTGGGCGTTGAGTATCTGCCGGCCCCCGGCGGTGCGACCCTGCGCCTTTACATCGACGTGCCGCTGGCTGAACAGCCCGAGCGCATCATCAATGTCGACGACTGCGAGCGGGTCAGCCGCGAAGTGTCGGCACAGATGGACGTCGAAGACCCGATCAGCGGCAACTACACGCTGGAAGTGTCTTCGCCGGGCGTCGATCGCCCGCTGTTCAACCTGGAGCAGTTCGGCCGTCACCTCGGCGAAATGGCCAAGGTCACGCTGAAGCTGCCGCAGGACAACCGTCGCCGCCTGCAGGGCCGCATCGAAGCCATCGACGAGACCGCAGGTGCCATCACCTTCATCGTCGACAAGGCCGAAGTGGTCGTGTCGGCCGACAACATCGACAAGGCACGGATCATGCCCGACTGGGTGGCGCTGGGGCTGGCCCCGAGCAAGCCGACCGGTCCGGCACCGAAGCGTCCGAAGCCGAACACGAATTCTTCTTCCAACGAGCCGGCGGCAAAAAAGCCGCGCGCGGAGTGAGCCAATGAGCAAGGAACTGTTGCTGGTAGTCGACGCGGTCGCCAACGAGAAGGGCGTGCCGCGTGAAGTGATCTTCGATGCCATCGAGGCCGCCCTGGCCTCGGCAGCTAAGAAGCGCTATCCCGACGAGGAAGTGCTGACCCGTGTGGTCATCGACCACAAGGATGGCAGCTACGAAACCTTCCGCCGCTGGGAAGTGGTGGCCGATGACGTGGTCATGGAATCGCCGGACCGCCAGATCCGCCTGATGGATGCCGTCGATGAAGCCGAAGGCGTGGACGTCGGCGACTACATCGAAGAGCAGATCGAAAACCCGGATTTCGGGCGCATTGCCGCCCAGGCCGCCAAGCAGGTCATCGTCCAGCGCGTGCGCGAAGCCGAGCGTCAGCAGGTCGTGGATGCGTGGAAGGATCGTGTCGGCGAGCTGATCACCGGTGTGGTCAAGCGCGCCGAGCGCGGCAACATCTATGTCGACCTCGGTGGCAACGCCGAAGGCTTCATCCCGAAGGACAAGGGCATTCCGCGCGACGTGCTGCGCGCTGGTGACCGCGTGCGCGGCTACCTGGCCGAAGTCCGTTCGGAGCCGCGTGGCCCGCAGCTGTTCATCAGCCGCGCCGCCCCGGAGTTCATGATCGAGCTGTTCAAGCTGGAAGTGCCGGAAGTCGGCCAGGGCCTGGTGGAAATCAAGGCCTGTGCCCGCGATCCGGGCGACCGCGCCAAGATCGCCGTGCTGGCCCACGACCAGCGCACCGATCCGATCGGTGCCTGCATCGGCATGCGCGGTTCGCGCGTGCAGGCCGTGTCCAACGAGCTCAATGGCGAGCGCGTGGACATCGTGCTGTGGAACGACAACCCGGCCAACTTCGTCATCAACGCGATGGCGCCGGCCGAAGTGCAGTCGATCATCGTCGATGAAGACAAGCACTCGATGGATCTGGCCGTTGCCGAAGACCGCCTGGCCCAGGCAATCGGCAAGGGCGGCCAGAACGTGCGCCTGGCCAGCCGCCTGACCGGCTGGCAGCTCAACGTGATGACCCAGGACCAGGTCACCGCCAAGTCGGAGGCCGAGCAGGCTTCGGCCCGCCAGCTGTTCATGGACAAGCTGGAAGTGGACGAGGAAATCGCCGGCATCCTGGTCAGCGAAGGCTTCGGCACCGTCGAGGAAATCGCATATGTCCCGGTCGGCGAACTGCTGGCCGTGGAAGGTTTCGACGAAGATATCGTCGAAGAGCTGCGCGCTCGTGCCCGCGATGCGCTGCTCAATGAGGCCCTGGCAGTCGAGGAAGGCCTTGAAGACGGCCAGCCGGCGCAGGACCTGCTGTCCCTGAAGGGCATGGACGAAGCCACCGCATATGCGCTGGCCGGCCACGGCGTGCGCACCAGTGAGGACCTGTCCGATCTGGCCGCCGACGAGGTCATGGACTTCGGCATCGAAGGGCTGGATCAGGCGCGCGCCGCTGCGCTGATCCTGGCCGCACGTGCCGAGGAGATCGCCCGACTGGAACGCGGCGAATGAGCCGGCAATGAACAGGGCCCTGAGCCGCTCAGGGCGTAGAATCCGCGCCACCTCCAGATGCGGGGGGGCGCCCACAAGATCATAGGATCCGAATGTCGCAGCAAACCACCATCCGCAAGCTTGCCGAACTGGTCAACACGCCGGTCGAAAAACTGCTGGAACAGCTGGCCGGTGCCGGCATGAAGTTCAGCGGTCCCGACCAGGTCGTGACCAGCACCGAGAAGGTGAAGCTCCTGGGCTTCCTTCGTCGTTCGCACGGCAAGCCCGAGCAGGCCCCGGAAGAATCTGATCAGTCTGCAAAGAAGATCACGCTCAACCGCCGGAAACAGCAGGAAGTGACGGTCAGTTCCGGTCGCAGCAAGACGACCGTGAATGTCGAGGTGCGCCAGAAGCGTACCTACGTCAAGGATGGTGCTCGCGCCATGACCCCGGACGAAGAACGCGCCGACATCCTGCGCAAGCTGGAAGAGTCGCGCGCGCGCAACCTCGCCGAACAGCAGGCACTGGCCGAGAAGGATCGTCTGCGCGACGAAGCCATTGTCCGCGCCCGTGAGGAAGAGGTCGCCGCCAAGGAACGCGCAGAGGCCGAGAAGAAGGCCGCCGAGGAAGCTGCCGCTGCCGCCAAGGCGGCCGAGGCGCTGGCTGCCAGCAAGCCGAAGGTGCGCGCTCCGATCGACGAAACCGCGCCGCGCCCGCCGCGTACCCCGGCTGCCGCTCCGGCCGCACCGCGTGGTGCACCGCCGGCACCGCCGCGCAGCGACGACCGCAACAACCGCAGCGCGCCGCGCAACGAGCGTGGCCCGGGTGATCGCTTTGCCGGCCAGATGCATCTGTCGGCGGCTGATCGTGCGCGTCGTGGCAACAGCAACAACAGCAACACCCGGGGTCGTCCGGGTGGTCGCAACCAGAGTGGCGGCCGTCGCGACATGTCGCGTGGTGGCAGCAACGCCGGTCCGCACGCCTTCGAGCGTCCGACCGCACCGGTGGTGCGTGAAGTGGCGATCGGCGACACCATCACCGTGGCCGACCTGGCGCAGAAGCTCGCGCTGAAGGGCGGCGAGGTGGTGAAGGCGCTGTTCAAGATGGGCGTGATGGCCACCATCACCCAGTCCATCGACCATGACACTGCCGCGCTGGTGACCGAGGAACTCGGCCACAAGGCGATCCGTGCCAACGACAACGACGCCGAAGACGCACTGCTGGCCTCGACCGGTGAAAACCAGGGCGAAGCCACCCAGCGTCCGCCGGTGGTCACCATCATGGGTCACGTCGACCACGGCAAGACCTCGCTGCTGGATTACATCCGCCGCACCAAGGTCGCCACCGGCGAAGCCGGCGGCATCACCCAGCACATCGGTGCCTACCACGTGGATACGCCGAAGGGCGTGATCAGCTTCCTGGATACCCCGGGCCACGCGGCATTCACCTCGATGCGTGCGCGCGGCGCCAAGCTGACCGACATCGTGGTGCTGGTCGTGGCCGCCGATGACGGTGTCATGCCGCAGACCAAGGAAGCGATCCAGCACGCGCGTTCGGCGGGTGTGCCGCTGATCGTGGCGATCAACAAGATCGACAAGTCCGATGCCGACCCGATGCGGGTCAAGAACGAACTGCTGTCCGAGCAGGTCGTGGCCGAAGACTTCGGTGGTGACACCCAGATGGTGGAGATCTCGGCCAAGACCGGCCTGGGCGTCGACGACCTGCTGGATGCCATCTCGATCCAGGCCGAACTGCTGGAACTGAAGGCGGTCGACGAAGGCCGCGCCGCGGGCGTGGTGATCGAATCGTCGCTGGACAAGGGCCGTGGCCCGGTCGCCACGGTGCTGGTGCAGCAGGGCCGCCTGAAGAAGGGCGACTACCTGGTGTGCGGCATCCAGTACGGCCGCGTGCGTGCGCTGTTCGACGAAACCGGCAAGCAGCCGGAGTTCGCCGGCCCGTCCATCCCGGTGCAGGTCCTGGGCCTGTCCGGCGTGCCGGAAGCCGGTGACGACTTCGTGGTCGTCGAGGACGAGCGCCTGGCCAAGGACGTTGCCCAGCAGCGTGAGACCAAGCGCCGTGAATCGCGCCTGGTCGCCACCGCTGGCAGCCGCATGGAAGACATCATGGCGACCCTGGGCAAGGGCGAGGGCCAGCAGGTCCTCAACCTGGTCATCAAGGCCGACGTGCAGGGTTCGGTGCAGGCCCTGAGCCAGGCACTGGTCGCGCTGTCCAACGAAGACATCCGCATCAACGTGATCCACTCCGGCGTGGGTGGCATCACCGAGTCGGACGCCAACTCGGCGGCTGCTTCCAAGGCCACCGTCATCGGCTTCAACGTGCGTGCGGATGCTTCGGCCCGTCGCATCATTGAATCCAACGGCGTGGACCTGCGTTACTTCTCGATCATCTATGACGTGATCGATCAGGTAAAGCAGGTGGCCTCCGGTCTGCTGGGCGTGGAGATCCGCGAAGAGATCATCGGTATCGCCGAGGTCCGCGACGTCTTCCGCAGCTCCAAGCTGGGCGCCGTCGCCGGTTCGATGGTCATCGAGGGCGTGGTCAAGCGCAACAAGCCGATCCGCGTGCTGCGCGACAGCGTGGTGATCTTCGAGGGCGAGCTGGAATCGCTGCGTCGCTTCAAGGAGAACGTCGAGGAAGTCCGCAACGGTACCGAATGCGGTATCGCGGTGAAGGCCTACAACGACGTCAAGCCGGGTGACCAGATCGAGTGCTTCGAGCGTATCGAAGTGCCGCGCACCCTGTAATGCTGCAAGGCGGCCCGACCAACGGTCGGGCC
>NZ_JAWJTI010000011.1:0-110837 GCF_032911525.1 Stenotrophomonas veracruzanensis | reverse complement strand
GCGCCGATGGTAGTGTGGCTCAAGCCATGCGAGAGTAGGTCATCGCCAGGGTTTATACCCAAAACCCCGCTGCTCACGCAGCGGGGTTTTTCTTATTAAGTGAAGGCATTGCTTTTCTGGACGCCTTCCGCCCCAAGGGCAAGATCGCGAAGCTGGCGCTGCAAGCGCTGCTGCAACCGTCTCCCTGGTGAAATTAGCGCTGTGGAACCACCCGATCCCATCCCGAACTCGGAAGTGAAACGCAGCTGCGCCGATGGTAGTGTGGCTCAAGCCATGCGAGAGTAGGTCATCGCCAGGGTTTACACCCAAAACCCCGCTGCTCACGCAGCGGGGTTTTTCTTTGTGCGCAGGAAATGCGGATAGCGCCGGCCGCGGGCCGGTCACCCGATGGCATTACATCGGCCGGTAGATCCACGCCATGCGTGGATGCCCCCTGCGAGTAGCCACGGCGCAAACCAAGCGTGGCCACTACCAACAGCAGGCCCGCACGGCGATCGTTTGCCGGGTAGATCTACGCGATGCGTGGATGCTCTCAGGGCGGGACCCAGGCGCCAACCAAGGTTGGCAGCTACCCATCGTTTGCCGGCCAGCGGCCGGCACTACCCGTAGATCCGCGCCGTGCAGGGATGCTCTCTGCGTGACCCATCACGCAGATCACGCATAAAAAGACGGCGCCCTGCGGGCGCCGTCCTGATCAGACTCGAATGAAAGGCCCGGGTCAGGCGGCCTGCGAGACCTCGTGCGGTTCCTGCTGGCGGAATACCGAGACTGCTTCGGTCAGCGTCCCCGCCTGCGACTGCAGCTCACGTGCGGCAGCGGTGGCTTCTTCCACCAGCGCCGCGTTCTGCTGCGTGGCCTGATCCATCTGCACCACGGTCTGGTTGATCTGCTCGATACCGATCGACTGCTCCTGCGACGCTGCAGAAATCTCGCGCATCAGGTGGCTGACATCCTCCACGCCGCCGACAATGCCCTGCATGCGCTGGCCGGCGTCGGCCACCAGCTGGGCACCTTCACCCACCTGCCGGCCTGCTTCGTCGATCAGCTTCTTGATCTCCTGTGCGGCCGCCGCCGAACGCTGTGCCAGCACGCGTACTTCGCTGGCCACCACGGCAAAGCCTCGGCCCTGCTCGCCGGCGCGCGCCGCCTCCACCGCTGCGTTCAACGCCAGGATATTGGTCTGGAAGGCAATGCCATCGATGACGCCGGTGATGTCGCCGATCCGCTTCGAGGCGCCTTCGATGGCCTGCATGGTATCGACCACCCGCTGCATGGCCGTATTGCCGTCACTGGCAGCGCTCTGCGTGGAGGCCGCCAATGCACTGGCCTCACGCGCATGGGCGGCGTTCTGGCGCACGGTGGCGGTCAGTTCCTCCATCGATGCTGCGGTCTCCTGCAGGTGCGCCGCCTGGCGCTCGCTGCGCTCGGACAACGCGCCGTTGCCGGCGGCAATCTCGCTGGCGGCGGTACTGATCGACGCCGCACATTCCTGGATGCGACCGACCATGCGTGCCAACTGCCGGGCCGTGGCATTGGCATCGCGCTGGATGGCAGCGAAGGCGCCGTGATAATCCCCGCGCATGCGCCGATCCAGATCGCCGTTGGCCAGTGCCGAGAGCATCTGCCGCACGTCGTTGACGGTGCTGCCGAGCGTATCGAGCAGCTGGTTGATGCCACCGGTCAGCCCATCGAGGAAGCTGACACCTTCAGTGGCCTGCAGGCGCTGGTCGAGGTCACCGGCCGCTGCCGCTGCGACGATGCCGGCCACGGCGTTCTCCAGCGCGAGCTCATGGGTGCGGTCATGCCACTCCACGGCGAAGCCCAGGCGCACGCCCTGCGCGTCGAACACCGGGGTGACCACCTGCGCGAAGTGTACCGGGCCGATCTGCACCTTGCCGTTGTGCGTGACCTGCAGACCGTTGAGGATCGCGCGGATGCGGTCCGGGTTGGCGTGGAAGCGATGGATGCTGCTGCCGACCAGGCGCTCGGCGTCGAAATCGGGGAAGGCCTGTCGCAACGTCGCCTGCTGGTTGCGCAGCAGTGCGACCACCGAGCGGTTCACATAGCGGATCACATGGTCGTTGTCGGCGATCATCATCGCGGTGCGCGAGGCATCCAGCGCCTGGCGGATCTGCGCGTTCTCGGCATGCGACGCGGCCTCGCGTCCACGCTGGGCCTGCACGTGGCGTGCAGTGTCGGCCAGGGCGTGGGCCAGTGAACCCGGCGCATAGGCGCCGGTATCGGCATGCGCGCCAAGATCGGCACCGGTGGCGATATCGCGTGCCAGCGCAGCAAGCCGACGCGGGCCGTGACCCAGGGCCTCGGTCTGCTGCCGAAGGCGCAGTGCGACCTGGCCGAGGAACAGGGTCAGGGCTGCGAACATGCCGGCCTGCAGCACCGTTGGCCACAGCGCGGCATCGCCCTGCAACGGTACCAGCAGGGCGAGCGTACCGACGCCACCGGCCAGCCACACCGGAAGGCGATCGCGGTGCCCCAGCAGCACGCCCAGCAACAGCGCAATCGGCAAGGCCGGTGACAGGCTGACGATCGCGCACAACACGGCCAGCTGCAGCGACAACAGCAGTGCCAGACCGTTGCGGGCGACGGCTCGGCCTGCCTGCAGTCCGCCCAACCAGGCGGCTGGCAGCACGGCGACGGACGCCAACGCGGCGGCCTGCACCTGCGGACCACGCAGGGCCAGCACCAGGCCAGCCAGGGCCAGTGCCGCGCTGCCGATCAGCAGGCGGCGGTCAGCGTGGCGGGCGAGCTGCTGCAGATGCGGCAGGCGGGCGGTATCGGGGGGGCGGGAGGATGCAACGGACATCGGCGACTCCTGGATCAGCAAACGACAACGGCCACGCCGCGGCGCACGCAGGAGTGCGTGACCAGGGCGCGAGCCGGGAATTCAGGGAATGCGACGCGATCAGCGACGCGGAGACGGGACACCGTGGCCACATCCTGTGGGTGACGGTGCAGCAGAGCGGGCATGCGGACTTCCTTGCAGAACCAGACACACGCCGCAGGCCCGACCGGACCTGCGTGCTGCGGACGCAGGGGCCCGCAACTGATGTATCGGCCGCAGACGCGCGGAGTGAAGCGCGCCGGTGCCTTCGCTCAGCCTGCGTTGTCGTTGTTGAAGAAGCGCAGGATCACGTCTGCGATCTGTTCCGGATCTTCCATGTGCAGGTGATGGTTGCCGGCAAACACCGCAAGACGGCCATCGCGCAGATGCCGCAGGCGATCGCTGCGCATCGGTTCGGGATAGTACGACTGTGCCGGCGTGGCATAGATCACCTGCGTCGGGCAGGCGATGGCCTGCAGCAGGTTGTCGATCTGGCCTTCGCTGAGGCGGATCGCAGTGGGCAGCATCAGGCGCGGGTCGCTGCACCAGCGGTAGCCGCCTTCGACCGGCTCCACGCCGCGCTCGACCAGCAGCCGTGCACAGCGCTCGCTGAGCTGGTTGGTCATCATCCGCGCGCGGATCGGCGCGGCGAGGTCGGGGAACACGCGGAGCTGCTTGCGCGCCAGCCCACGCGTGGCATTCACATGCTCGCGCAGGCGGTTGGCGGTCTCTTCTTCGGGACCACGCAGGCCGCCGAGTGCTTCGATCGCCACCAGCCGTTCCACCCGGTCGCTGACCGAGGCGGTGAGGCTGGCGATGCCGGCGCCCATCGAATGGCCGAGCAGGCTGAAACGGTCCCAGCCCAGTGCATCGGCCACATCGAGCACGTGGCAGATCGCGGCGGCCGTGGTGTAGCTGGCACCGGCCGGCAGATGTGCACTGTGGCCATGACCGGGCAAATCGATCGCCACCAATTGCAGCGACGACAGATGCGGCGCCAGCGGCACGAAGCTGGCCGCGTTGTCGAGCCAGCCGTGCAGGGCCAGCACGCGCGGGCCATCGCCGTGATTGCGCAGGCCGGCGACGCGCGCGCCACCGACCTCCAGTTCAAACGGTTGCAGACTCATGCCAGCGAGGCCACGGCCAGCCGCGCCAGGGCGCGAGCGTGTTCCGGTTCGGCGTTGAGGCAGGGGATGTAGCGCATCGTTGCGCCGCGCTCGGCCAGCGTTTCGGTGAAGCCCATGGCGACCTCTTCCAGCGTCTCCAGGCAATCGGTGGCGAAGCCGGGGCACACCACGTCGATCTGCTTCACGCCGGATTCGGCCAGCGCCCACAGGCTGGGCTCGGCATAGGGCTGCAGCCAGCGCTCGCGGCCGAAACGCGACTGGTAACCCATCTGCCACTCGTCCCTGCCCAGGCCCAGTGCCTTGGCGATGGCCTGCGCACTGGCCTCGCAGCGCTGCGGATACGGATCGCCGGCATCGGCCAGGCGCTGCGGGATGCCGTGGAAGGAGAACATCAGTTTCTGGCCGCGACCGTGCTGTTCCCAGTAGCGGCGGATCGAGCCGGCAACGGCGTCGACCCAGCCCGGATCGACCGAATAGTCGCGCACCAGGCTCACCGTCACGTCCGGATTGCGGCGCTGCCAGGCATCGACGCGATCTTCGACCGAGGCGGTGGTGGTGGTGGAGTACTGCGGATACAGCGGCAGTACTACGATGCGGCGCGCACCGTCGGCCGCCAGGCGGTCGAGCTCGCTGGCCAGCGCCGGTTCGCCATAGCGCATTGCATGGCGAACCTTCAGGGTCGGCAACAGCGCTTGCATGGCTTGGGCCAGCTGGCGCGTATGCACCATCAGCGGAGACCCTTCCGGTAGCCAGACCTGGGCGTACTTGGCCGCTGAACGGCTGCTGCGCAGCGGCAGGATCAGTCCGCGCAGCAGCGGCTGCCACAGCAGTGGCGGGATCGCGACCACGCGGCGGTCGGACAGGAATTCAGCCAGGTAACGGCGTACGGCGGGGGCCGTCGGCGTCTCGGGCGTGCCTAGGTTGACCGCCAGCACGGCGGTATCGGGTGCGTCGAGCATGGGGTGCATTGTCGCCGATCCGGTGTCGCGCCGGGATGCAGGGTTCGGATTGCAGGCATAGCGGGCATCTATGTGAGCGGGGAGCGCTCATTGGCGATTCATGACAACACTACTAATTTCAGTCACTTGCTATATCTTCCTATGGACTGACTTCTGGAGCCTGCCATGCGTCGCCCGATCCAAGCCCTGCTGATCGCCGCCAGCCTGCTGTCCAGCCAGGCCATGGCCGGACCGCAGGAAGACCAGCGTGCGCGCAATGCCGTGCGCGTGCTGGCTGAAATCCAGGAAATCCCTGAACAGGGCATTCCGGATAAATTGCTCGACGAAGGCCGCGCGGTCATCGTCATTCCCGACACGATCAAGGCCGGTCTGGTCATTGGCGGTCGTCGTGGTCACGGCCTGATGTCGGTGCGCATGCCCAATGGCGCCTGGTCGAACCCGGTATTCGTGAAGCTCACGGGCGGCAGCATCGGCTTCCAGGCTGGCGTGCAGTCTTCCGACGTGGTGCTGGTGTTCCGCAACGACCGCAGCCTGGACAATCTGGTCAACGGCAAGTTCACGCTGGGCGCCGATGCGGGTGTCGCCGCCGGCCCGGTCGGCCGCAATGCCGCCGCTGCCACAGACGGCCAGCTGAAGGCCGAGATCTGGTCCTGGTCGCGCGCCCGCGGCCTGTTCGCCGGCGTCGCGCTGGATGGCGCGGTGCTGCAGATCGACGATGCCGCCAATCTGGACGCCTACGGCAGCAACACCACGCCGCGCATGATCTTCGAAGGTCGCGCCGTCGGTTCCCCGTCGATGGACGTGGTCGCCTTCCGCGATCGCCTGGAAGAGGCTACCTACGCCGCCCGCAACAACCGCAACGGCAATGGTGGCAACGCGCCGCGTCCGGCGCCGGTCCCGGCGGCAGCTCCTGCGCCTGTTCAGGCAGCGCCGGCCGCCCCCGCCGAAGCCACCACTGCGCCGCTGCAGAACGTGCCGCAGACCCCGCCGCCGCCGCAGCAGGGCTTCCAGCCGGTCAACGACGGCGAAATCCGCACGGAAACGCTGGGCGGAAACTGACTTTCGTCACGCGCGCCGGCTAACACCCGGTGCGCTATGCTCGACAGCCTGATCACTAACGTAACGAGCGTCTTTATGGGCAGTTTCAGCATCTGGCATTGGTTGGTCGTGCTGGCCATCGTCCTGCTGGTGTTCGGCACCAAGCGCCTGACCAGCGGCGCCAAGGACCTCGGTTCGGCGGTCAAGGAATTCAAGAAGGGCATGCGCGACGAAGACAAGCCGAACGCGCAGCTGGGCGATGAGTCGCGCAGCCAGGACGCCTCGCGCACCGCGCAGGACGAGCACGACCGTAACGCTCGCTGATCCGGAGCGGTCGCGGTGTTTGATATCGGCTTCAGCGAACTGCTGGTGATTGCAGTGGTCGCCCTGGTGGTGCTCGGTCCCGAGCGCCTGCCCAAGGCGGCCCGCTTCGCCGGCCTGTGGGTGCGTCGTGCCCGCAATCAGTGGGATTCGGTGAAACAGGAACTGGAACGCGAACTGCAGGCCGAGGACATCAAGCGGCAGATGCAGGACGTGCGCCAGGGCATGCAGGACACCGAGAACCAGCTGCGCGCCAGTGGTGAAGCGATCCGTCGCGAAGCCCAGCAGGCGCAGCAGCAGGGCGATACGCTGGCGCAGGAGGTACGTTCACCGGCGCCTGCGGATCTGCCGCCGCACATGGGTGCCGCGCCCGACGCGGTTGAACCGACGCAGGACGGTGGTGCCGCCGAGCCGGTTTCCGCTGCGCCCGCTGAAGCCGGTACGCCGCCGCCGGCGCAGAGCACGGAGCGCCAGCCATGAGTGAACAGGATTTCGGCGAAAGCTCGCTGGTTGAACATCTGGTGGAACTGCGCGGCCGCCTGGTGCGCGCGTTGCTGGGCCTGGGCGTGGTACTGCTGGCGCTGCTGCCGTTCACCCAGAAGCTCTACAACGCGCTGGCCGAACCGCTGGTCTCGCAGCTGCCGAACGGGCAGACGATGATCGCCACCAACCCGGCCGGCGCCTTCTTCGCACCGCTGAAACTGACCTTCTTCGTCGCCCTGTTCGTGGCGGTGCCGTGGCTGCTGTACCAGTTGTGGGCGTTTGTCGCTCCAGGTCTGTACGCGCGTGAGAAACGCTTGGCGGTACCGTTGCTGGTGTCGTCGGTGCTGCTGTTCTATATCGGTTGCGCTTTTGCCTACTTCCTGGTGCTGCCGGCGGTGTTCCACTTCCTCACCACCTTCAGCCCGGACGTGATCGCGATCACCCCGGATGCGAACGCCTACCTGGACTTCGTGCTGGCGATCTTCTTCGCCTTCGGCGGCAGCTTCGAACTGCCGGTGGCGATGGTGATCCTGGTGCTGCTGGGCTGGGTGACGCCGCAGCAGTTCAAGGAAGGCCGCGGTTACGCGATCGTCGGCATCTTCGTGCTGGCCGCAGTGCTCACCCCGCCGGACGTGGTCTCGCAGCTGATGCTGGCGATTCCGATGTGCCTGCTCTACGAGCTGGGCATCCACGCCGCACGCTGGCTGGTGCCGTCGTCGGTAGTGAAGAAGCCCGCTGCCTGAAAAAAGGGGACGGAGGGGATTAAGTC
The DNA here is from genome assembly GCF_032911525.1 of Stenotrophomonas veracruzanensis. Lineage (NCBI taxonomy): Bacteria > Pseudomonadati > Pseudomonadota > Gammaproteobacteria > Lysobacterales > Lysobacteraceae > Stenotrophomonas > Stenotrophomonas veracruzanensis. The sequence goes on along the minus strand of NZ_JAWJTI010000011.1, from coordinate 103,298 downwards.
GTTTGTGCCACTGTGCGGCTAACGACTTAATCCCCTCCGTCCCCTTTTTCGTCAGGCGTGGAACACGTCGCTCGAGGTTGGCGTGGTCGGAATCGGAGGCGCTGCGCGGCTGCCGCGGTGCACGAACATCTGCTTCCAGGCGGCGTAGACCGCGCCGACATACAGCGGCATCAGCACCGTGGTCAGCACCAGCTGGGCGATGAAGGCCGCAGCCAGCGGGCCGCCGACCAGCATCGCGATCTGGATCACGATCACGAACAGGATGTACATGCAGAACGCAGCGATCAGGCCGAGCGCTGCGAACACGATCATCGCGCCGATGTTCTCGATGCAGCCCTGCAGGCTCAGGCGCAGCGCGTGCATGCCGCTCTGCTTGTCGAACACCACCAGCGCCGGCTGGGTGAACATTGCCAGCGACAGCGCCACCGCGCTCAGGAATACCAGCAGCATCCACAGCGCGATGCGCTTGGCCGGCAGGTTGGCGACCAGCGCGGCGGCATCGTCCGGCTTGATCTGCTGGCCACTGCGGCTGATCTCTTCCATCTTGGTCATGACCTCGCTGAAGGCGGTGAAGCCCTCGCGGCCGATCATCAGGAACAGCAGCGCGCCCAGCAGCAGTACCGCCAGCACCTGGATCGCCAGCGGCACCAGCAGGTGGCTGACGCGGTGGTCGCGGATCGGCTGCAGCAGGTGCGAGGCCAGGCCCGGGCGGCCTTCGTCGATCTCGCCCACGGCGTACAACATGCCGCCGAACATGATCGGCGAGATGGCCAGGGTCATCAGCTGCACGGCCATGCCGGCAGCGCCGGGAATCAGCGTCGACAGCAGCGTCACCACCCAGCTCACCAGCAGCCAGGCCAGGCCGATCCGGGCCAGCTGCAGCGGCGCGCGCCGGTACAGCGAGAACGTATCCAGCAACCACTGGGCGCCCGCCGAAGCCGGCAGCTTGCGAATCTCTTTCATGGACATCCGGGAAGGACAGGAGGGGGCCGGGCGGCTGCCCGTGCCGCCGATTATCCCTGTTTTGCCACCGGCTGGGCTGAAGACAGCCGCGCCTGGCGGACGAAGCGGCGCAACAGCTGGCGGGCCAGCGGTGCGGCGCTGACCGCGCGCTCGATGCTGCGGGCGCAGCCGCCGTGGCGACCGATGCAGTCGGCGCGGGCGCGTACGTAGCCGCGCATGTGGTGGGTGGCGAACTCCGGATGGAACTGCACGCCCCAGGCCTGGCGGCCCCAGCGGAAGGCGTGGCAGCCATCCAGCGGTGAGCGTGCCAGCACTTGGGCGCCATCGGGTGCGCGCAGCACGGTCTGCAGGTGGGTGGCGTGAGCGGCGAAGTGCTGCGGCAGGCCCTGGAACAGCGGGTCCTGCGCGGCCTGCGGCTGCAGTTCCAACTCGATCGTGCCGGACTCACGGCCGGCCGGGTTGTAGGCCACCTCGCCTCCCAGCGCGTGCGCCAGCAGCTGGTGGCCGTAGCAGATGCCGAACACCGGCAGGTCCGCGTGGGCGGTCTGGCGCAGCCATGCGGCGCTGCGCTCGCTCCATTCGGCGTGGTCGGTGACGAAGGCGGCCGAGCCGGTCACCAGTACGCCAGCGAAGGCATGCGGGTCGGGCAGGGCGCCACCGTGTTCGACATCAACCACCACCGTCTCGTGTTCTTCCAGCCCGGCGGCGACGCGGATCCAGTGCGGAAAGCGCCCGTAGCGGCGCAGCGACGGTACCGGGCGGCCGGTTTCAAGAATCAGGAACGGGGCTGGGTTCATCCGGGGGCGGCAGGACTGACAGGACTTCCTCGATTGTAGTCAGCCCCTGCGCCACCTTTTCAAGCCCGGCCTGGCGCAGGGTTCGCAGCCCTTCAGCCCGTGCGGCCCGGCTGAAACCGGCCAGATCCATGTCGGCGCGGATCTGCCCGCGCAGCCGCGAGCCCAATGGCAGCAACTCATACAGGCCGATGCGGCCAAGGAATCCGGTGCGCCGGCACTCCAGGCAACCGACCGGCCGACAGGGCGTGGCGGCATCTGGATATGCAGCATGGCTATCAGCCAGCACCGCCCAATCGGCGGCGCCGAGGCTGTGTGGCTGCTTGCAGTGCGGGCACAGCGTGCGCACCAGGCGCTGGGCGAGGATGCCGTTGAGGGTGCTGGCCAGCAGGTAGTGCGGTACGCCCAGGTCGAGCAGGCGGGTGACCGCCGAGGGCGCGTCATTGGTATGCAGGGTGGACAGCACCAGGTGGCCGGTCAGTGAGGCCTGCACCGCCATCTGTGCGGTCTCCAGGTCGCGGATCTCGCCGATCATGATGATGTCCGGGTCCTGCCGCAGCAGAGTGCGCACGCCGCTGGCGAAGTCCAGATCGATGTTGGTCTGCACCTGCATCTGGTTGAACTCGGGCGCGATCATCTCGATCGGGTCCTCCACCGTGCACACGTTCACGTCCGGCGTGGCCAGCCGCTTCAGCGTGGAATACAGGGTGGTGGTCTTGCCCGAGCCGGTCGGGCCGGTCACCAGCACGATGCCGTGCGGGCGCTCGACCAGCGCATTCCAGCCGGCCGCCTCCTGTGGGCTGAAGCCGAGCTGGTCGATGCTCTTGAAGGCGGCATCGGGGTCGAAGATGCGCATCACGCACTTCTCGCCGAAGGCGGTGGGCATGGTCGACAGGCGCATCTCGACCTCGCGGCCGCCCGGCGAGCGGGTCTTGATGCGGCCGTCCTGCGGGCGCCGGCGCTCGGCCAGGTCCATGCGGCCGAGCACCTTGATACGGCTGACCACCGCGGTCATCACCGCCGGTGGCACCTCGAACACCTTGTGCAGCACGCCGTCGATGCGGAAGCGCATGCGCCCCATCTCGCGGCGCGGTTCCAGGTGGATGTCCGAAGCGCGTTGCTCATAGGCGTACTGCAGCAGCCAGTCGACGATGTGCACGATGTGCTGGTCGTCGGCGTTGACATCGCCGGTGCGGCCCAGCTCCACCAGCTGCTCGAAGCTGGGCAGGGTGGTGTTGGCCTCGCCACGCACGTCGCCACGGGCGCCGCGTACCGAGCGGGTCACCCCGTAGAACTCCATGGTGTAGCGATGCAGGTCCAGCGGGTTGACCACCGCCAGCTCGATGCGGCGGCGGGTCAGGTGCTGCAGGTCACGACGCCATTCCTGCGCCAGCGGCTCGCTGGTGGCTACCAGCACGCGCTCGGCATCCACCGCCAATGGCAGGAAGCGGTGGCGGCGGGCGTAGGCATGCGACACCAGCGCGGTCACCGCAGCGACGTCGACCCGGGTCGGGTCGATGCGCAGGTAGCGGCTGCCGGTACGCTGGGCCAGCCACTCGGTGAGGCGTTCCAGGGTCAGTTCGCCGCCGCCGGTGGCGGCCAGCTTGAGGTTGGACAGCAGTACCAGCGGATGCACTTCGCTGGCATTGCGCGCGCCCTGTGCGGAAAACCGCATGCGTTCGCGGTCCTGTTCGGCCACCAGGCCATCGGCGACCAGGGCTGCGGCAATCTGCTCGAACTGCAGCCGTCCCCAGGGCAGCGCGACGCCGCCCGCTTCGCCGGGCGTGCCGACCGGCAGCCGATGTTCCATCTGCCTGCTCCTCCCGGGTACGGAATGCCCCGCAGGTCGGCCGTTATACTAACGCACCCCCTTGCCGGCCAAGACTCGTACGCATGTCCGCGACCCCGACCGTTCCGATCACCTTCCAGGGCCTGATCCAGACCCTGAACCAGTTCTGGGCCCAGCAGGGCTGCGTGCTCATCCAGCCGCTCGACCTGGAGGTGGGCGCCGGTACCTTCCACCCGGCCACCTTCCTGCGTGCGATCGGTCCGGAAAGCTGGAATGCGGCCTACGTACAGCCCTCGCGCCGCCCGACCGACGGCCGCTACGGCGAGAACCCGAACCGCCTGCAGCGCTACTACCAGTATCAGGTGGCGATGAAGCCGGCGCCGGACAACATCCAGCAGCTGTACCTGGATTCGCTGAAGGCACTGGGCATCGACCCGCTGGTGCACGACCTGCGCTTCGTCGAGGACAACTGGGAATCGCCGACGCTGGGCGCCTGGGGCCTGGGCTGGGAAGTCTGGCTCAACGGCATGGAGGTGACCCAGTTCACCTACTTCCAGCAGGCCGGTGGCCTGGAATGCCGCCCGGTGCTGGGCGAGATCACCTATGGTCTCGAGCGCCTGTGCATGTACCTGCAGAACTGCGACAACGTCTACGACCTGGTCTGGACCTATGGCCCGGACGGCCAGCCGGTGACCTACGGTGACGTCTACCACCAGAACGAGGTGGAGCAGAGCACCTACAACTTCGAATACGCCGACGTGGAAGAGATGTTCCACCGTTTCGACGCCTGCGAGCGTGAAGCGCAGAAGCTGGTGGAAGTGAACCTGCCGCTGCCGGCCTACGAGCAGGTGATGAAGGCCAGCCACACCTTCAACCTGCTCGATGCGCGCCGCGCGATCAGCGTGACCGAGCGCCAGCGCTACATCCTGCGCGTGCGCGCGCTGGCCCAGTCGGTGGCCAAGGCGTACTACGAGCAGCGCGAGAAGCTGGGCTTCCCGGGCGCGAAGAAGGCCTGACGGCCGCTCTCCCCCTTACTCCGGGGCGCCGGACGCGTCGCGCGCTGCGCCCCCACCACAGGATTGAAACGATGAGCCAATTGTCCCCCCTGCTGATCGAACTGGGCACCGAGGAGCTGCCGGTCAAGGCGCTGCCGGGCCTGGCCCAGGCGTTCTTCGACGGTGTCGTCGAAGGCCTGCGCAAGCGCGGCGTCGCGCTGGAACTGGGTGATGCACGCCCGCTGTCGACTCCGCGCCGCCTGGCCGTGCTGTTGCCGGGCGTCGGTCTGGAACAGCCGGAGCAGCGCAGCGAAGTGCTGGGCCCGTACCTGAACATCGCGCTGGACGCCGAAGGCCAGCCGACCAAGGCCCTGCAGGGCTTCGCCGCCAAGGCCGGGATCGACTGGACCGCGCTGGAGAAGACCACCGACAACAAGGGTGAGCGTTTCGTGCACCGTGCGGTGACCCCGGGCGCGACCACCGCCAGCCTGCTGCCGGAGATCCTGCGCGAGGCGATTGCGGCGATGCCGATTCCCAAGCCGATGCGCTGGGGCGACCACGCCTGGGGCTTCGCGCGCCCGGCGCACTGGCTGGTGCTGCTGCACGGTGCCAACGTGGTCGAAGCCGAGCTGTTCGGCCTGCAGGCCGGCCGCGTCAGCCGTGGCCATCGCTTCCACCACGACCAGGCGGTGTCGCTGGCGCAGCCGCAGGACTACGTTGAAGCGCTGCGCGCCGCGTTCGTGCTGGTCGACCCGAGCGAGCGCCGCGCGCGCATCGTCGCCGAGGTCGAGGCCGCTGCGGCCAAGGCCGGTGGCAGCGCCCGCATCACCGAAGACAACCTGGAGCAGGTGGTGAACCTGGTCGAGTGGCCGTCGGCGGTGCTGTGCAGCTTCGAACGTGCGTTCCTGGCGGTGCCGCAGGAAGCGCTGATCGAGACGATGGAGATCAACCAGAAATTCTTCCCGGTGCTGGATGACAGCGGCAAGCTGACCGAGCAGTTCATCGGCATCGCCAACATCGAATCGAAGGACGTGGCCGAAGTGGCCAAGGGCTACGAGCGCGTGATCCGCCCGCGCTTCGCCGATGCCAAGTTCTTCTTCGACGAGGACCTGAAGCAGGGCCTGGTGTCGATGGGCGACGGCCTGAAGACGGTGACCTACCAGGCCAAGCTGGGCAGCGTGGCCGACAAGGTGGCGCGCGTGGCCGCCCTGGCCGAAGTGATCGCGCCGCAGGTCGGCGCCGATCCGGCGCAGGCCAGGCGCGCCGCCGAGCTGGCCAAGAACGACCTGCAGTCGCGCATGGTCAACGAATTCCCGGAACTGCAGGGCATCGCGGGTCGCCACTACGCTGTGACCGGTGGTGAATCGGCCGATGTGGCGCTGGCCATCGACGAGGCCTACCAGCCGCGCTTTGGTGGCGATGACATCGCACTGTCGCCGCTGGGCAAGGTGCTGGCCATTGCTGAACGCGTGGACACGCTGGCCGGCGGTTTCGCCGCGGGCCTGAAGCCGACCGGCAACAAGGACCCGTTCGCCCTGCGCCGCAACGCGCTGGGCCTGGCCCGTACGATCATCGAAAGCGGCTTCGAACTGGACCTGCGCGCGCTGCTGGCCAGCGCCAACGCCGGCCTGGCCGCGCGCAACGTGCAGGCCGATGTCGGCGAACTGTACGACTTCATCCTCGACCGCCTGAAGGGCTACTACGCTGACAAGGGCGTGCCGGCCACGCACTTCAACGCCGTGGCCGAGCTGAAGCCGGCCTCGCTGTACGACTTCGACCGCCGCCTGGATGCGATCGGCACCTTCGCCGCGCTGCCGGAAGCCGAAGCACTGGCAGCGGCCAACAAGCGCATCCGCAACATCCTGCGCAAGGCCGAGGGCGACATTCCGGCCCAGATCGACCCGGCACTGCTGCAGGAAGATGCCGAGCGCGCGCTGGCTGAGGCGGTCACCGCGGCCATCGACGACACCGGCGCCAGCCTGCAGCACAAGGACTACGTGGCGGTGCTGGCACGCCTGGCCCGCCTGCGCCCGCAGGTTGATGCCTTCTTCGATGGCGTGATGGTCAATGCGGAAGATCCGGCGCTGCGTGGCAACCGCCTGGCGCTGCTGACGATGCTGGGCGAGCGCCTGGGCAAGGTCGCGGCGATCGAGCATCTGTCGAACTGAGATGTGGTGCCAAGCAAGCTTGGCACCCACTGGTAGTGCCGGCGATGTCCATCGGGGTCATTGCCGGCATCGCGCACGATGCCGGCATCCTCGGCTGCGATCACGATGATCGCCACAACGGCGCGTATTTTGACCGCCACTTAACAACCGATCCCCAATGACGTGATGCATTTCGCATCGTCACCTTCGGTCGGTATGCTGTGCCGCATGCAGCCAAAGAAATACGCCCTGCCGCTGATGGTCCTGTCGCTGGCCGCCACCACCGTGGCCCACGCGCGCGGCACCATCGACAAGGTGGACATCAAGGGATTGGACAAGGGCGACGACGCCGCAATCATCGAGAACATCCAGGAATCGCTGTCGCTGTACGACACGATCGGCAAGGAACAGGGCGAATCGCGCCTGGAGTACCTGCTGTCGCAGGCCGAGCGGCAGACCCGCCAGGCACTGGAACCGTTCGGGTACTACAACCCGGTGATCAAGGTCGAGGCGCCGCGCGAGGACGAGCGTGTGCGCGTGCTGATCCACGTTGACAAGGGCACCCCGGTCACCGTGCGCCGCGAGCACATCGATATCACCGGCCCGGCGATGTATGACCAGTACCTGCAGGACGACCTGGCCGCGTTCAAGCCGCGCAAGGGCCAGCGCTTCGTGCATACCCAGTACGAAGCCAGCAAGATCACCATCACCCGCCGCCTGGCCGAGCGTGGTTACTTCGACGCCGACTACACCCAGCGCCAGGTGCAGATCACCCGCGCCGACAATGCGGCCGACATCGACCTGACCTGGGACAGTGGCCGCCGCTACAACATGGGCCCGGTGCGCTTCGAGCAGGATTACTTCGTCGACAAGCTGTTCGATCCGCTGGTGTACTGGGACCAGGGCAGCTACTACCACGAGGGAAAGCTGGATCGCCTGCGGCAGTCGCTGACCAAGCTGGACTACTTCAGCGTGATCGACATCCAGCCGCGCCCCGACCAGGCCGACGAAAACGGCGACGTGCCGGTGGACGTGAAGCTCACCCGCGCCAAGCGCACCATCTACACCGCCGGTCTGAGCTACGGCAGTGAGAGCGGCCCGGGTGTGCGTGGCGGCATCGAGCGGCGGTTCCTGAACAACCGCGGCCACAAGATGAACACGCAGCTGGACTACGCGCAGAAGCGCAAGAGCCTGGTCACCAGCTACCGCATTCCTGCGTTCAACTGGCTCGATGGCTGGTACACCTTTGCCGCCAGCGCCTATGACGAGCAGACCGACTACATCGACCTGCGCAACTTCAAGCTGATTGCCAGCCGCAGCGGCGAGATCAACGAGCACTGGACCGCGATCGCCTCCATCAACGCGCTGCGCGAGCGCTGGCGCTACGCCTCCGGCACCGAGTTCACCAGTGCGGTGTACAACACCTCGACGCTGGTCTACCCGCAGATGGTTGCCGACTACGTCAACGTCGATGACGAGATGTTCCCGCGCAAGGGCATCAGCGGTACGGCGACGATGCGTGCCGGCGTTGAAGGTGCCGGCTCGGACACCAGCTTCGTGCAGGCCAACGCCGTGCTGCGCTGGTACATCCCGGTGGGTGAAAGCAACCGCCTGATCCTGCGCGGCGAAGGTGGCACCACCTGGACCAGTGATCTGGTGGCGATGCCGCCCAGCCTGCGCTACTTCGCCGGTGGTGACCGCAGCATCCGCGGCTATGCCTACCGCGAGGTGGGGCCGCGGACCCCGGCGCCAGACAAGTACGCGCTCGGTGCCAAGAACCTGGTGATCGGCTCGGCCGAGTACGAGCATTATTTCAATGGCGGCCCCTGGGGTGCGGCGGTGTTCGTCGATACCGGCAGCGCCTTCGACAACACCATTGATCTGCACACCGGCGTCGGCTTCGGCGTGCGCTGGAAATCGCCGGTGGGCCCGGTGCGCATCGACGTGGCGCACGGCCTGAACAATCCGGACTCGCAGTTCCAGCTGTACCTGAACATCGGAGCGGACCTGTGAGCACGCCCGCACCGACCCCGAACACGCCGCCACCGCGCGTGCGTTTCTATCGCCGCCGCCGCTTCTGGGCATGGTCCGGCATCGGCGTGATCGGCCTGGTACTGCTGGCCCTGCTGGCGGTCTACTGGCTGCTGCAGACCGTGGCCGGCCGTGATGTGCTGCTGGCACAGGTGGTCGCACGGCTGCCGGTGGGCGCCAGCTTCACCTGGGACAAGGTGGACGGCCCGGTGGCCGGCCCGCTGACCCTGTACAACGTCGACTTCCGCTACGACGACATCCATTTCCACGCCGAGCGCGCGCACCTGGAGCCGGACCTGCGCCCGCTGCTGGGTCGCAAGCTGCTGCTGGACAAGCTGGAGCTGACCAACGCGACGCTGAACCTGGCCAAGAGTGACGAGCCGTTCAAGCTGCCGTCGTGGCCCGATTCGCTGCCGCAGATCGAGATGCCGTTGGCCATCCAGGCCGACGTCATCGCCATTGATGGCTTCCGCATCAGCCAGGCCAACGAGCCTGTGATCGACATCAGCCGCGTGCGTGGTGGCATCGAGATCGCCAATGGTGAGTTCCAGGCGCACAAGCTGGTGGTGGACAGCGACATGGGCAACTTCACCGCCCAGGGCCGCTACATCCCGGCCAAGGACTACGACACCGATGTGACCGTCACCGCGGTGCTGCCTGCTCCACGTGGGCGTACCGCCGCCACTCTGGGTCTGGTCGCGCGCGGTGACCTGTCGCACATGGAAGTGGCGGTGGCCGGGCGTGCGCCGAAGCCGCTGCATGCCATGCTGGTGTTCGACGGCCGCACCGATCCGAGCTGGAATGCCAGCATCCACAGTGACGAACTGGATCTTTCGCTGTTGTCGCCGGCATTGGCCAGCTCGGCGATCGCGCCGCTGGCGCTGGACTTCACCGCTGCCGGCAAGGGCGGCAACGCCAACCTGCGAGGCAAAGTGAAGCAGGGCGATCAGGAACTGGAGCTGGCACCGTCGGTGGTGTCGCTGCAGGACCAGGTACTGAAGGTCTCGCCGCTGCTGGTGAAGGGCGTTGGTGGCGAAGCCCGGCTGGAGGGCACCGCCGATTTCAGTCAGGAAGACCAGCAGAAGCTCAACTTCTCGGTGGTCGCCCATGATCTGACCTACGTACCGGCACCTGATCCGAACACCGCCGGCAGCGCGCCGGTGCCGGTCACCCTGAAGGAAGCACGCTTCGGTCTGGCCGGTACCCTGAAGGCCTGGGCGGCGATCGGCCGCGCCGAGGTCGAGCGCGAGGCGCAGAAGGCGCAGCTGCAATTCGATGTGCGCGGCAACGATCAGGCCGCATCGATTCACCAGCTGCAGGCGCAGACGCCGGGTGGCCAGCTGCAGGTGGAAGGCCAGGTGGCCTGGGCACCGCAGCTGGACTGGGATGCCAAGGCCACGCTGAAAGATTTCGACCCCGGCTATTTCGTGCCGGGCTGGAACGGTCGTCTGTCCGGCAACCTGGCCTCCAAGGGACGCCAGCTGCCGCCGCCGGCAAACGCGCCGCCGGGTACCGCCGGCACGCTGGAAGCCACCGTCGATCTGCCGTCGCTGAAGGGTGTGCTGCGCCAGCGCAATCTCGACGCGCAGGGCAAGTTCGCGCTGCAGGGCGCGCAGGGCGAGGGCAATCTGAAACTGTCGCTGGGCAGCAGCCGGGTGACCGCTTCGGGCAAGGTCGGTGATCGCCTCGACATCGATGCGCGTTTCGAGCCGCTGCAGCTGAGCGATCTGCTGCCGGGCGCCGATGGCGGCCTGCGTGGCCAGGTACAGGTGAAGGGACCGCGCGATGCGCCGGACATCACCGCCGACCTGGTCGGCAGCAACCTCAACTGGGACGGCTACGGCGCCGAGAGCGTGAGCATCAAGGGCCACCTGCCGTGGCGCGGCGACAGTGGCACGCTGGCGATCCAGGGCCAGCAGGTCAACGCCGGCATGCTGCTGGAACGCTTGAACGTGGATGCGCAGGGCAGTGTGTCCAACCTGCGCCTGGCGGCGCAGACCCGCAACGAGATGGGCGCGATCGAGCTGCAGGGCAGCGTCCGCCAGCAGGGCGCGCAGTGGCGCGGCGAGCTGGCAGCGCTGCGCATCGCACCGGTGAAGGGCGATGCCTGGTCGCTGCGTGCACCGGCGGCGTTCGCGATCAACGGCAGCACTTACACGCTGTCCGAAGCCTGCCTGGCCGCCGCCAGCAGCGGTGCGCTGTGTGCACAGGCCAACTGGCCACGCGAGGGCCTGGTGGTGCGCAGTGATGCGCTGCCGCTGGCGCTGGTGCAGCCGTGGTTGCCGCCGCAGTCCGGCCGTCGCATCTATCTGCGTGGCGATGTCAGCCTGGACGCCCAGATCCGCCCGCGCGGCAATGCCTGGGAAGGCCATGTGGAAGTGCGCTCGAAGGAAGGCGGCGTGCGCCTGGGCGAGAACCGCAACACCGTGGGCGATACCACCCGTGGCGAACTGGTGCGCTATGACCAGTTCTCGCTGAAGCTCGACATGACCCCGGCGAGCATCAAGGGCTATCTGGGCATGGGCTTCCAGGGCAACGGCTTCGTCGACGCGAAGATGCAGACCGGCTGGGAAGCGAGTGCGCCGCTGAACGGCGAGCTCTACCTCAACATGTCACGGCTGTACTGGCTGGAGCTGTTCTCGCCGGACATCGTGCGCCCGACCGGCCTGATCGAAGGCCACGTCAGCCTGCGCGGCACGCGCGGCCAGCCGTCGCTGGGCGGTGATGCGCAGCTGAGCAACTTCAAGGGCGAGTTCCCGGCGCTGGGCCTGACCTTTGACCAGGGCAAGGGCAGCTTCGTCGCCCAGCCCGATGGTTCGGCCAAGATCACTGCGCAGGCCAACTCGGGTCAGGGCACGCTCTATGTCGACGGTGGCCTGTCGTGGTTCGGTGATGCACAGCCGCTGCAGCTGAAGATCCATGGCGAGAACGTGCTGCTGTCCAACACCAGCGAGCTGCGCATCGTCGCCAATCCCAACCTGGACTTCACCCTGGCCAAGGCGGCGATGGAGCTGCGTGGCACCGTGCACGTGCCCGAAGCGGACATCGACATCGAGCGGCTTGACCGCGGCACCTCGGTGTCCGAAGACGTGGTGGTGCTGGACCCGGCCGATCCGGAAGAGTCGCGCACTTCGCCGCTGGATATGGACCTGGTGGTCAGCCTTGGTGACAAGGTGAAGATGACCGGTTTCGGCCTGAAGGGCGCGCTGACCGGCAAGATGCAGGTCTGGGCCAAGCCTGGCCGCGAAATGACCGCCAATGGTGGCCTGGAAGTAAGTGGTCGCTACAAGGCGTACGGGCAGGACCTGACCATCACCCGTGGCAACCTCACCTGGAACTACAACGCGGTGTCCGACCCGCGCGTCAACATCCGCGCCGAGCGCCGGATCGGTGATGTCACCGCCGGCATCGACGTGACCGGGCGTGCGCAGCAACCGCGTGCGGACGTGTGGTCCGATCCGGCGATGTCGCAGTCCGAAGCACTGGCCTACCTGGTGCTGGGCCGCAGCCTGACCGGCGCCAGCAGCGACCAGGCACAGCAGGTGAACGCGGCGTCGGCTGCGTTGTCGGCGGGCAGCGGGCTGCTGGCCTCGCAGCTGGGTGCCAAGCTGGGCCTGGACGATGCCGGCGTAAGCCAGTCGCGCGCGCTGGGCGGCTCGGTGATCGGTGTCGGCAAGTACATCTCGCCCAAGCTGTACGTCGGCTACGGCGTGTCGCTGGTCGGTGCCGGTTCGGTGATTACGCTGAAGTACCTGCTGCGTCGTGGCTTCGACGTGGAAGTGGAGTCGAGCACGGTGGAAAACCGTGGTTCGATCAACTGGCGGCGGGAGAAATAATCCGCCGTGGCATCCCAGTAGAGCCGAGCCATGCTCGGCTTGAGCGCGCAGCGTGGGATGGTGGGGCGGGCAGAAGAGCAGCCGAGCGTGGGCTCGGCTCTACAGGTACGTGCCCCCAACCATCGGCCGTTGCCCCATCGGTCCCCAGCGGCTATGGTCCCGGGCTGTTCTGTCGTACCGGATTGCCTCATGTCGCCACGCAAAGCCCTTCCCACCGCCCTGGCCCTGGGCCTGACCCTGGCCGCCGGTGCCCACGCCGATGAAGGCATGTGGATGCCGACCCAGCTGCCGGACCTGGCCAAGCCGCTGCAGGCCGCTGGCTTCAAGGGCAATCCGGCCGACCTGGCCAATGTCACCGCGCCGCCGCTGAGCGCGGTGGTCCGTGCCGGTGGTGGCACCGGCTCGTTCGTGTCTGCCGACGGCCTGCTGCTGACCAACCACCACGTGGCGATGGGCGTGATCCAGTACAACAGCTCGCCCGAGCACGACCTGATCAATGGCGGCTTCATCGCCAGGGACCGTACCGACGAGCGCCCGGCCAACCCGGACTTCCGCGTGCTGGTCACCGTCGGCTTCGACAAGGTGACCGACCAGGTGCTGGCACAGGCCCGTGGCAAGACCGGCCGTGCCTACTTCGATGCCGTCGATGCGGCCAGCAAGCAGATCGTGGCCGAGTGCGAGAAGGACGGCAGCGTGCGCTGCTCGGTGGCCAACATGTACTACGGCACCGACTTCTACCGCATCGCCCAGCTGGAGCTGAGCGACGTGCGCCTGGTGTACGCGCCGCCGCGTGCGATCGGCAACTACGGCGATGAGATCGACAACTTCATGTGGCCGCGCCACACCGGCGACTTCACTTTGCTGCGCGCCTACGTGGGCAAGGACGGCAAGCCGGCCGCCTACAGCAAGGACAACGTGCCCTACCAGGCGCCGGCACACCTGCAGATGTCGGTGGAAGGCCCGAAGGAGGGCGACTACGCGATGCTGGCCGGTTACCCGGGCATCACCTACCGCCACCGCACCGCGGCCGAGTTCGCCGGTCAGATCGATACCGTGCTGCCGCGCCGCGTGTCGGTGTTCCAGCAGATGATCGACACCATCGAGGCCGCCAGCGCCAAGGACGCGCAGGCGCGCACCCGCTACGCCTCGCAGCTGCAGTCGCTGAAGAACAACCGCAAGCGCGCCGCCGGTGAGCTGGAAGGCTTGCTGCGCAGCGACGCCAAGGCCCAGCGTGCCGCCGACGAAACGGCGATGCTGGCTGCCACCGATCGCAAGTACCAGGGCGATATCAAGGCGCTGCTGGCCAACCTGTCGCAGGGCGCGGCGGTGGGCGAGCGCGACCTGCTGCTGGACCAGATGGCCGCGCAGAGCCAGCTTCTGCGCTCGGCATTGCTGCTGGAACGCCTGCGTATCGAATCGGCCAAGCCGGACGCGCAGCGTGAGAGCGGTTTCCAGCAACGCGATCAGGCGATGATCGAAGGCGTGCTCAAGCAGGTCCAGCGCCGCTACGCGCCGGAGGTCGAGAAGGCGCTGCTGACCACCCTGCTGACCCGCTACCAGCAGCTGCCGGACGCGCAGCGCGTGGCCGAGTTCGACGCGGCCTTCGGCCGTACCCCGCAGCAGCTGGCCACGGCGCTGGATACCCTGTATGCCGGCACCCAGCTGGGTGACGAGGCGCAGCGCCTGTCGCGCTTCGCCGCCGCACGCGAAGGCAAGGCCCTGGCCGCCGATCCGCTGATCGCCGTGGCCGGCCCGCTGGTGGCCGCGCAGCTGCGCATCGAGAACGAGAGCAAGACCCGCGAAGGCGAGCAGCTGCGCCTGCGTCCGGCGTACATGCAGGCGCTGTTCGCCTGGCGTGCCAAGCAGGGCCGCGCGGTGTATCCGGATGCCAACCGCACCCTGCGCATCAGCTACGGCAAGGTCGAGGCGCTGCACCCGCGTGATGGCGTGACCTACTCGCCGGTGACCACTGTGGCCGGTATCGTCGAGAAGAACACCAACGCCTATCCGTTCGATGCACCCAAGCCGTTGCTGGCCGCCATCGCCAAGGGTGACTTCGGCAGCACCGCCGACCCGGCCCTGAAGACCCAGACGGTCAACTTCCTGACCAACCTGGATACCACCGGCGGCAACTCCGGCTCGCCGGTGCTCAATGCCAAGGGCGAACTGATCGGCCTGAACTTCGACAGCAACTGGGAGTCGGTCAGCGCCAGCTGGTGGTTCGACCCGCGCTACAAGCGCGCCGTCCACGTGGACATGCGCTACCTGCGCTGGCTGCTGGCCAAGGTCTACCCGGCGCCCGAGCTGCTGAAGGAAATGGGCGTGCCGGCCCAGTAAGACGCCGGCCACGACCCACGGCCGTGGCCCGCATCGCGTAGGCCCCCACCTTGGTGGGGGTGGTTGCCCCCAACGCGCCCGCACCCCTGGCCACGCCTGGCCTACACTGCGGGTTCTTCCGATGGAAACGCGCGCGTGGTCTCCAGCTGGATCCTGCTGCTGGTCTCGGTTGCCTATGCCGCGCTGCTGTTCGGCGTGGCGTGGTGGGGTGACCGTCGGCCGATGTATCCCGACCGGCCGTGGCTGCGGCCGGTGGTCTACAGCCTGGCGCTGGCCGTGTACTGCTCGTCGTGGACCTTCTACGGCGCGGTCGGCACCGCCGTGCGCAACGGCGTGGGCTACCTGCCCATCTACATCGGCCCGCTGCTGCTGCTGTTGTTCGGCTGGCGCATCATCGAGCGCCTGGCGCTGATCGCACGCAGCCAGAACGTAGTCTCCATCGCCGATTTCATCTCCTCGCGCTTCGGCCGCTCGCGGCGGCTGGCGGCGCTGGTGGCGATCATCGCGCTGATCGGCATCATTCCGTACCTGGCCCTGCAGTACAAAGCGGTGGCGATGAGCCTGCAGGTGTTGACCGGCAACACCGGCCCGACCGGCTTCTTCACTGATCCGGCGCTGTACGTGGCGCTGCTGATGGCGTTGTTCGCCACCCTGTTCGGTACCCGCCAGGTCGATGCCACCGAGCACCACCACGGCATGATGCTGGCCATTGCACTGGAGTCGGTGATCAAGCTGGTGGCGATGGTGGCGGTGGGCGTGTTCGCCTACGTATGGCTCAGCGACCGCAACGAGGCCGTGGTGGAGTCGGTGCATACGCTGTTCACCGGGTTGCCGCCAGTGGGTTTCATCTCGCAGACCCTGCTCAGCTTCCTCGCCATCATCTGCCTGCCGCGCCAGTTCCATGTGGCGGTGGTCGAATGCGGTGATGTGCGCGATGTACGCCGTGCACGCTGGATGTTTGGTGGCTATCTGGTGCTGATTTCGGCGATGGTGCTGCCGATCGCCACGGCCGGTGTCAGCCTGTTCGGCGTGGGCAGCGGCGTTGCCGATGACTCGATGGTGCTGGCGCTGCCGTTGGCTGAAGGGCGCAACGCGCTGGCGCTGATCGCCTATGTGGGTGGCTTCTCCGCGGCTACCGGCATGGTCATCGTTTCGTCGATCGCATTGGCCACCATGGTCAGCAACGACCTGGTGATGCCGGTGCTGCTGCGTCGCAGTGGCGACCACCAGGAAGCGGCCGACGTTGCCTCGCGGGTGCTATGGATCCGACGTCTTGCGATCTTGCTGCTGGCGCTGATGGCCTACAGCTACTACCGCAGCAGCAGCAATGACAGCACGCTGGCCTCTTACGGCCTGATGGCGTTTGCCGCTGTGGCGCAGTTCGCGCCGGGCCTGATTGGCGGCCTGTACTGGCGCGGTGCCAGCCGCCGCGGTGTCGAGACCGGCATGCTGCTGGGCTTTGCCACCTGGCTGTACACGTTGTTGCTGCCGGCGATGACCATGGCCGGCTGGATGGATGCCGGCTGGGTGCAGGACGGCCCGTTCGGTATCACCTGGCTGCGTCCGCAGCAGTTGTTCGGCATGACCGGGTGGGACCCGCTGACCCATGGCACGTTCTGGTCGCTGCTGGTCAATGCGGCAACGATGATGCTGGTGTCCGCGCGCTGGCGGCCCGGCGTCGACGAGCGCCTGCGCGCCGCACCCTTCCTCGATCCGTATGCCGAACGCCCGTCGGTGGCGGGTGGTTGGCCGGGTCACGTGCACGTGGGCGATCTGCTGGCGCTGGCTTCGCGCGTAGTCGGCGAGCGCCACGCGCGGCGCTCGTTCTTCGAGCAGGCACAGTCGCTGGGCCGTGAGCTGCAATCTTCGGCGCCTGCGGACCGCCCCTGGGTACAGTTCACCGAGCGGTTGTTGGCGGCCTCGATCGGCGCGGCATCGGCGCGCCTGCTGCTGACCAGCCTGTTGCGTGGCTCGGGCATGGACCTGGGCGAAGTGGTGGCAGTGCTGGACGAAGCCGGGCAGGAGCTGCGTTTCAACCGCGAGATCCTGTCGACCACGCTGGAGAACATCAGCGCCGGCGTCAGCGTGGTTGATCCGGACATGCGCCTGACCGCATGGAACCGCCGCTACCAGGACATGTTCGGCTACCCCGACGGCATGCTCTACGTGGGCCGCCCGGTGGCCGACCTGATCCGCTACAACGCCGAACGCGGCGAGCTGGGCGAAGGCGATATCGAGGTGCAGATCAATCGCCGCATCGGTTACATGCGCGCGGGGTCACCACATGTGTTCGAGCGCACCCGCAGCGATGGCAAGGTGATCGAGATGCGTGGCCAGGCGCTGCCCGGTGGCGGCTACGTAACCAGCTACAACGACATCACCGATTACAAGCACGCGGAAAAAGCACTGCTGGAGGCCAACGAGACGCTGGAACAGCGCGTGGCCGAGCGCTCGCATGAGGCTGAGGTCGCGCAGCAGTCGAAGACCCGTTTCCTGGCGGCGATCAGCCATGACGTGCTGCAGCCGCTGAACGCAGCGCGGCTGTTTGCTTCCGCGCTGCGCGACAGTGATCACGTGAGCGACGAGCAGAAGCATCTGGCCGAACGCGTGGATGCGTCGCTGCGTGCGGCCGAAGAACTGCTTGATGGCCTGCTGGACGTGTCGCGGCTGGATGCCGGTGGCCTGCACCCAGTGATCGGCGAGTTCGACGTGAGCGCGCTGATGCGCGAACTGGCCGCGCAGTACACCCCGGTCGCCGCCGGCCGTGGCCTGCGCCTGGACCTGTTCGCGCGCCCGGCATGGGTGCGCAGTGACCGCCGCCTGCTGCGCCGCGTGCTGCAGAACTTCCTGGCCAATGCGCTGCGTTACACCCGCCAGGGCCGCATCGTGCTGGACGTGCGCCAGCGCGGCGACGAAGTGGAGCTGCAGGTCTGGGATACCGGTCCTGGTATTCCCGAGCACCACATGCGGCAGATCTTCGACGAGTTCCACCGCTACCAGCAGCCGTTCGACTGGGGTGAGCAGGGCCTGGGCCTGGGCCTGTCGATCTGCCAGCGCATCTCGCGCCTGCTCGATCATCGCCTCAATGCGCGCAGCCGGGTCGGCAAAGGGTCGATGTTCTCGATCATTCTGCCGCGGGTGGCGCCGCTACCGGGCTACACCGAACTGGCCGCGCCGGTACAGCCCGTCGCCGCGCCGGTGCGGAGCGATTCGTTGGCGGGCCTGCGCGTGCTGTGCGTGGACAACGACGAAGAGATCCTCGACGGCATGCGCGCGTTGCTCGGCCGCTGGCAGGTGCAGGTGATTACGGCATCGACGGTGGATCAGGCGCTGGAGAAAGTGGCCGAGCGGCCGCAGGTGATGCTGGTGGACTACCACCTGCACGACCGCATGGACGGCCTGGATGCGCTGGTGGCGCTGCGTGAAGCCGCCGGTTACCCGCTGCCGGGTGCGTTGTTGACTGCCGATGGCCGCGATGAGCTGAAGCGGATGGCACGTGAGCGTGGCTACCGCGTGCTGACCAAGCCGATCAAACCGGCTTCGCTGCGCGCCTTCCTGGGCGCGTTGCGGGATGCAGGCAACAGCGATGCCTGATAGCAAGTGTAGAGCCGAGCCAACGCTCGGCTCCTGCGCGAGGCATGGTGTTCCGTGGTTCGGTCGAACAGCAGCCGAGCATTGGCTCGGCTCTACAGAAATCCAGTTGTGCGGGCCCTCCGTAGCGCCGAGCCCATGCTCGGCTTCCGCGCGCTGCACGGTGCTGATATAGCCATCGCTATACAAACCAGCCCTGCCTGCGCGTTTCGCTGGAAATGCGCCACGCGCGGATCGCGGTGCTAAGCTTCGCGTCCCCTTGGGGAGTAGCCGGATTCCTTCGCAGGAATCGTCCACGTCAACATACTCGGCCAGTGCGCCGTGGCGTGGACAACCATGATGGTTGGCGAGACCAGCGGCCCGCGCGCGCAACGTCAGGTTGGGCGCGAGCGCAGGCCGTGCGTCCGTCCTGGCCCGACCTCAGTCACCGCCCATGTCCCCCATTTCGATCCTCCTGATCGGCTTTGCCATGTCCACCGATGCCTTCGCCGCTGCAATCGGCAAGGGTGCGGCCATGCGCAAGCCGGTGTTCCGCGACGCACTGCGTGCCGGCATCATCTTCGGCGTCATCGAGGCGATCACGCCCATCATCGGCTGGCTGCTCGGTCGGGCCGCCCTGCAGTACGTCGAAGCCTTCGACCACTGGATCGCCTTCGGCCTGCTCGGCGCGCTGGGCATCCACATGATCTACAACGGCCTGCGCCCGGACAGTGCCGAGGACGACGAAGACCCCTCGCAGCACCACGGCTTCTGGAAGCTGGCACTGACCGGCTTCGCCACCAGCATTGACGCGATGGCGGTGGGCATCGGCCTGGCCTTCATGGACGTGCATATCGGCGTGATGGCTGCGGTGATCGGCCTGTGCACGCTGACCATGGTCACCGTCGGCATCATGCTCGGCCGCGTACTGGGCAGCATGGTCGGCAAGCGTGCCGAGATCATCGGCGGCGTGATCCTGGTGATCATCGGTGCGACGATCCTGTACGAACACCTGCACGGCGTGGGGTAACACCTGCCCCTGTAGAGCCGAGCCCATGCTCGGCTGCTTCGAGCGGCAGCCGAGCATGGGCTCGGCTCTACCTCAGGGTATTGGCTGACAAGCCTTGCGGTGTTGAACTGATGGAAGGGCTGTCATGCGTGCCATAGCCTCTTCGCATGGCCAGTCCCGCACTCCGCCTTGGTCGCTGGTCGCAGACCGGCAATGTCTACGCGATCACGGCTGTGACACGCGCACGCCGTCCTTGGTTCGACGACAAGGCCAACGTCGATCTGCTGATCGAAGCGCTGCGCACCGTAGAGCGAACGGGGCGGACCTCCTCCCTCGCCTGGGTGGTGATGCCGGATCATCTACATTGGCTGTTCGAACTCCGTACCGGCACGCTTGCCGGCTGCATGCAGATCCTCAAATCACGGAGCGGGCGTTCCATCGGCAGGCACGCTGATGCCAACGCGCCGATCTGGCAGCCGGGATACTACGATCATGCGCTGCGCAGCGATGAGTGCCTGCGCACGCAGGCGATGTACATCGCGGCCAATCCCGTGCGTGCTGGGCTGGCCACGCGCATCGGGGAATACCCCTATGTGTGGAGTCGATGGCCGCTTGAAGCGTGATCTGGAACCTGGCGAAGAGCAATCGAGCATGGGCAGGCTCGGCTCTACAAAGGCAGGTGCTGTGGGGTCCTGTAGAGCCGAGCCTGCGCTCGGCTCACGCGCGTAGCGCGGGCTTCAGGCGAACAGCAGCCGAGCATGGGCTCGGCTCTACAGCGGAGGTCTCAATCTTCTTCCGGCGGCAGCACGATGGCGTCGTCGTCGATCGCCAGCTTGCCGGCCATCAGCACGGCCTGGGTGCGGTTGGTCACGCCCAGCTTGCGCAGGATCGCGGTGACGTGGGCTTTGATCGTTGCTTCGGAGACGTTGAGGTCGTAGGCGATCTGCTTGTTCAAGCGACCGGCGCCCAGCATCTGCAGTACGCGGAACTGCTGCGGGGTCAGCTCGCGCAGGCGCTGGCCGACTTCGCGTTCTTCGCTGCCGGTGGGCGGCACGTTGTGCGCTTCCGGCGGTGCCCAAGTCTCGCCATCGAGGATGGTGCCCAGAGCATGGCCGATGGTGTCCGAATCCGCAGACTTCGGAATGAAGCCCAGCGCGCCGTGGTCGAGCGCGCGGCGCATCACCGTCGCCTCTTCGCGCGCGGACACCACCACCACCGGCAGGTGCGGATGCAGCGAGCGCATGTGCACCAGTGCGTTGAAACCCTGCGCACCGGGCATGTTGAGATCCATCAGGACCAGGTCGGCGTCGTTGTGCTGGTCGGCCAGCGCGTACAGCGCTTCCACGCTGTCGGCCTCGAACAGCTGCACGCCGGGGATAACCCGCTGCACGGCCCCACGCAGGGCTTCGCGGAACAGCGGGTGGTCATCGGCAATCAGGAGGGTGGTCATGGGTCGAGCTTATCGATCAGGAAAAAGAGCGACGTGATGGCAGGTACAGGACGGGTCGGACACGGCCGGGTCCCTCCTCCCGGCCACGTCCCTGGCGCGTCCTGCGCCTGCAGTCACGCCATCAGCGCACCTTGCGCTCGTCCACCAGCGACGCCACCACCGACGGATCGGCCAGGGTCGAGGTGTCGCCGAGCTGGTCCGGCGCGTTCTCGGCGATCTTGCGCAGGATGCGGCGCATGATCTTGCCCGAGCGGGTCTTCGGCAGGCCCGGTGCCCACTGCAGGTGGTCCGGCGTGGCGATCGGGCCGATCTCCTTGCGCACCCAGGCGACCAGTTCCTTCTGCAGTTCATCGTTGGGGGTCTCTTCGGCCACCAGGGTGACGTAGGCGTAGATGCCCTGGCCCTTCACGTCGTGCGGGAAGCCGACCACAGCCGCTTCGGCCACCTTCGGGTGCGAGACCAGCGCGCTTTCCACTTCGGCGGTGCCGATGCGGTGGCCGGACACGTTGATCACATCGTCGACGCGGCCGGTGATCCAGTAGTAGCCGTCTTCGTCGCGGCGGCAACCGTCGCCGGTGAAGTAGCTGCCCGGGTAGGTGCGGAAATAGGTATCGATGAAGCGCTGGTGGTCGCCGTACACCGTGCGCATCTGGCCCGGCCAGGAATCACGGATGATCAGGTTGCCCTCGGTCGGGCCGTCCTGGATCTCGCCATCGGCATTGACCAGCGCCGGCTGCACGCCGAAGAAGGGCAGGGTGGCCGACCCCGGCTTGAGGTCCATCGCGCCGGCCAGCGGCGAGATCAGGATGCCGCCGGTTTCGGTCTGCCACCAGGTATCGACGATCGGGCAGCGGCTGTCGCCGACCACCTCGTAGTACCAGCGCCAGGCTTCCGGATTGATCGGCTCGCCGACGCTGCCGAGCAGGCGCAGCGACGCGCGCGAGGTCTTCTTCACCGGCTCCTCGCCTTCGCGCATCAACGCGCGGATGGCGGTGGGGGCGGTGTAGAAGATCGACACCTTGTGCTTGTCGATCACGTTCCAGAAGCGCGACGTATCGGGGTAGTTCGGTACGCCCTCGAACATCAGCGAGGTGGCGCCGTTGGCCAGCGGACCGTACACGATGTAGCTGTGGCCGGTGACCCAGCCGACGTCGGCGGTGCACCAGTAGATGTCGTCCTCGCGCAGGTCGAACACCGCTTCATGGGTGTAGGCCGCGTACAGCAGGTAACCGCCGGTGGTGTGCAGCACGCCCTTCGGCTTGCCGGTGGAACCGGAGGTGTAGAGGATGAACAGCGGGTCTTCCGCGTTCATGCGTTCCGGTTCGCAGGTGGACGGCTGGCTGTCCACCACATCGTGGAACCAGCGGTCGCGCGGGGCCTGCATGTCCACCGCGCCGCCGGTGTGGCGCACCACCAGCACGGTTTCCACCGTGTTCGTGCCCGGCAGTTTCAGCGCGGCATCGACGTTGGCCTTCAGCGGAATCTTTCGACCACCACGCAGGCCCTCGTCGGCGGTGATGATCAGCTTGCTCTGGCAGTCGCTGACGCGGTCGGCGATCGAGTTCGGTGCGAAGCCACCGAACACCACCGAGTGGATCGCACCGATGCGCGCGCAGGCCAGCATGGCCACCGCGGCGTCGACGATCATCGGCAGGTAGATGGTGACGCGGTCGCCCTTCTTGACCCCGAGGTTGCGCAGCGCGTTGCCGAGGCGGCAGGTGCGCTCGTACAGCTCGCGATAGGTCACGTGCTGGGCCGGTGCATCCGGGCCGTCCGGCTCGAACAGCAGGGCGGTCTTGTCGCCGCGCGTTTCCAGCTGGCGGTCCAGGCAGTTCACGCTGGCATTGAGCTCGCCATCTTCGAACCACTTGATGTGGAAGTCGGACAGGTCGTAGCTGACGTTCTTGATCTTGGTCGGCTTGCGCATCCATTGCAGGCGCTCGGCGGCCTTGCCCCAGAAACCATCCGGGTCGGTCACCGACGCCTGGTACTGCTGTTCGTACGACGTCTTGTCGATGCGTGCCTTGGCGGCGAACTGCGGATCGACGGGGTAGATATCAGCCATGGCACCCTCACTTGCACGTTGACTTTGTATGTGCGGTCGCAGCATCGCAACGACCGATCCCCCTCAGTTTGCCCCATCCACCCCCGGCCGCGTCACCACCTTGGTTAGACCATGGTCGAAAGTGAGCGTCCTGCAGGGCCGGGTTCGACCAATGGCCAATAGCCGCTGTGCGTGAACGCCCCGCAGTCTCGGCTCGACCGTGCCCCACGCGCGGCATCACCTTGCCACTTGGGAGAGAGGGCAACATGAGCCACCGTACGTTGAAAGCCGTGCGCACACCTTTGGCGGCCTGCCTGTTGGTCGCCCTGGTCGCACCGGGCATGGCGTTCGCAGAGACCGCCAAAGAGAAAGCGCTGGAAGCACGCGTTGCCGAACTGGAACGCCAGGTCCAGCTGCTGCTGTCCTCGCAGCAACAACAACAGACCCAGATCAGCCAGACCCAGCAGGCGGTGACCGAAGTCCGCACGGTGCAGGCCGAGCAGAAGCCGGTCGCCTCTGTGCCGGCAGGCAAGCAGCCGATCCAGGTCACCACCATCACCCCGGGCGCGGCGCCGGGCACCACGGTCAAGATCGGTGGCTTCATCAAGGCCGACTTCCTGGCCACCCAGACCAGCGATGGCCAGCTGGCCGACGACGCCACCGGCCGCTCGCTGTACCTGCCGGGCCAGACCCCGGTGGAAGGCGCCGGCGGCAGCGGCAAGCGTTCGGGCACCGATTTCAACGCCCACGCCAAGTTCTCGCGCTTCAACCTGGGCATCGACAACGTGAGCGAATCGGGCAACAAGGCCGGTGCGTTCTTCGAGATGGACTTCTTCGGCAACTCGCTGGGCAACCAGACCGCCACCAATACCTACGGTGTGACCCTGCGCCACGCCTACATGTACTGGAACAACTGGATGGCCGGCCAGACCTGGTCCAACTTCATGGATGCGGCGTCGCTGCCGGAAGCGGTCGACTTCGTCGGCCCCACCGATGGCGTGATCTTCGTGCGACAGGCCCAGGTGCGCTACACCCAGGGCGGCTTCAGCGTCGCACTGGAAAACCCGGAAACCACCACCCTCACCGGTACCCGCAATCCGGTCACCGGGGCCTGGACCAACGCCAGTGCCAACTCCGACCGTGGCAGCCTGCCCGACCTGACCCTGCGCTATGGCTGGAAGGGCAACTGGGGCACCTTCGGTGTCGGCGGCATCGTCCGTCAGCTGAAGGTCGACAACCAGGCCACCGGCGCCAAGGCCGACAAGGTGGCTGGCGGCCTGACACTGGGCGGCAAGTGGGTGATGGGTGACAGCGATTCGCTGCACTACCAGCTGACCGGCGGCGAAGGCATCGCCCGCTACATCGGCTTGGGCATCACTGCCGACAGCGCCTACGACGTGGCCCGCGACGAGCTCAACCCGACCGGCGTGCTTGCTGGCTACGTGGGCTGGCGGCATGCGTTCTCGCCGAAGCTGCGCACCAACCTGATCTACGCGCGCAGCGACTACGACAACGACAGCATCCTCGGCCCGCTGGTGACCAAGAGCGTGCAGAGCATCCGCGGCAACATCTTCTACTCGCCGCTGCCCAAGGTCGATATCGGTGCCGAGCTGATGTACGGCCGTCGCGAAGTGGAGAACGGCAACAAGGGTGACATCACCCGATTGCAGTTCACCACCAAGTACAGCTTCTAAAGGAGTGCCGACCAAGGTCGGCACCTACAGAGATTGTGTGCCGACCAACGGTCGGCACTCACCAACAACGATTGCTTCGGAGGGGAAGCGTCCCATGTCCAGTACACCCAGCACCGCACACAAAGCGGGCACCCTGACCCAGGGCCACAAGAAGGTCATCTTCGCCTCGAGCCTCGGTACGGTCTTCGAGTGGTATGACTTCTTCCTGTACGGCTCGCTAGCCGCCATCATCGCCAAGCAGTTCTTCAGCGGTGTCAATGAAACCACGGGCATGATCTTCGCCCTGCTGGCGTTCGCCGCCGGCTTCTTCGTGCGCCCGTTCGGCGCGGCCTTCTTCGGCAGCCTCGGCGACCGCATCGGCCGCAAGTACACCTTTCTGGTCACCATCCTGATCATGGGCATCTCGACCTTCCTGGTCGGCGTACTGCCCAACTACGCTTCGATCGGTTTCGCCGCGCCGGTGATCCTGATCATCCTGCGCCTGGCCCAGGGCCTGGCGATGGGCGGCGAGTACGGCGGTGCTGCCACCTACGTGGCCGAGCATGCGCCGGACGACAAGCGCGGCCTGTACACCAGCTTCATCCAGTGCACCGCCACGCTCGGCCTGTTCATGTCGCTGCTGATCATCCTGGGCTGCCGCTACTTCCTGGGCAATGAAGCCTTCGAAGCCTGGGGCTGGCGCATCCCGTTCCTGGTCTCGATCCTGCTGCTGGGCGTGTCGGTATGGATCCGCCTGCAGCTGAGCGAATCGCCGCTGTTCCAGCAGATGAAGTCCGAGGGCAAGGGCTCCAAGACGCCGTTCCGTGACAGCCTGAAGGGCGGCAACCTGAAGCTGATGCTGCTGGTCCTGCTCGGTGCGGCGGCCGGCCAGGCCGTGGTCTGGTACGGCGGCCAGTTCTACGCGTTGTTCTTCCTCAGCAGCATGCTGAAGGTTGATGCCACCACCTCCTACCTGCTGATCGCGGCGGCGCTGGCGCTGGGCGTGCCGTTCTTCATCTTCTTCGGCTGGCTGTCCGACCGTATCGGCCGCAAGAAGATCATCCTGGCCGGCTGCCTGCTGGCGGCTGTTACCTACATCCCGATCTTCAAGGGCCTGACCCACTTCGCCAACCCGGCCATCGAAGAAGCCCGCAGCAGCTCGCCGGCGCTGGTCGTGGCCGATCCGAACACCTGCTCGTTCCAGTTCGATCCGGTGGGCCTGCGCAAGTTCACCAGCTCCTGCGACGTGGCCACCGCCGCGCTGACCAAGGCCGGTGTGCCGTACGACGTGCAGCCCGCCGCCGCCGGTTCGCTGGCGATGGTGAACGTGGGCAGTGCCAGCGTCACCTCGTATGAGGCCGCTGGCCTGACCAAGGAAGAAGGCAAGGCCAAGGCCGATGCATTCGGTGCGGAACTGAAGACTGCCCTGACCACCGCCGGTTATCCGGCCAAGGCCGATGGCGCCCGCATCAACATCGCCGGCACCATCTTCATGCTGTGGCTGCTGGTGCTGTACGTGACCATGGTCTATGGCCCGATCGCCGCCTACCTGGTCGAACTGTTCCCGACCCGCATCCGCTACACCTCGATGTCGCTGCCGTACCACATCGGCAACGGCTGGTTCGGTGGCTTCCTGCCGGCGATCTCGTTCGCGCTGGTGGCCGGTACCGGCAACCTCTACTACGGCCTGTGGTACCCCATCATCATCGCGCTGATGTCGGTGGTGATCGGCGGCCTGTTCCTGCGTGAGACCAAGGACGTGGATATCACCAAGTAACCGGTGGGTTCCATGCAGTGAAGGAAAGGCCGCGGTGCAGACCGCGGCCTTTTCGTTTCCCTGTAGCGCCGAGCCATGCTCGGCGACCGCGCAAAGCGCGGCACAAAATTCCGCAGACGCGAACAGACAGCACTCAATGCCGTAATCGCGGTTGACAGGCATCCGAAGCCACAGCCCGTATCTGACCCCATCGAGACGTGCAGCACCCCGTATAGTCGGCCCATGACCACCACCGCCCCAGCCGACATCCTGCACACCCTGCGTAGCGCCTGGCAGTCGCAGCGCCCCACGCTCGACCAGCGCGAAGCCGACCTGCGCCGCCTGCGCGAAGCGTTGAAACCGCGCCTGGACGAGATGGCCCAGGCCATCGCCGAAGACTTCGGCCACCGTGCCCACGTCGAATCGAAACTGGCCGATGGCATGAGCGTGCTGTCGGCGATCGACCACCTGCGCCGTCACCTGCGGCGCTGGTCGAAGCCGCAGCGCGTCGGTGCAGGCTGGAAACTGTGGCCGGCGCGCGCGCAGCTGCGGCCGACGCCGCTGGGCGTGGTCGGGGTGATCTCGCCCTGGAACTACCCGGTCACGCTGGCATTGGTGCCTTTGGCCACCGCCATCGCCGCCGGCAACCACGTATTGCTGAAGCCTTCGGAACACACTCCGCGCACCAGCGCGTTCCTGGCCGATCTGCTGGCCAGCGTGTTCCCGCCCGATCGGGTGGCGGTGGTGCAGGGTGGGGCGGACGTGGCGGCGGCGGTGTCCTCGCTGCCGCTGGACCATCTGTTGTTCACCGGCTCGACGGCGGTCGGCCGCAAGGTGATGGCCGCCGCCGCCGAACATCTGGTACCGGTCACGCTGGAACTGGGCGGCAAGTCGCCGGCCATCGTCTGCCGTGATTTCCCGTTGGATAGAGCCGCCGCGCGGCTGGCCACCGGCAAGTGGTTCAACGCGGGCCAGACCTGCATCGCGCCGGATTACGTGCTGATCGATACGGTCCGCCAGCGCGAGTTCGTACAGGCGCTGCAGCAGCAGGTGCGCGAGCGCTATGGCGACTTCAGCGATGCCGACGACTACACCCGCATCATCAATGAAGGCCAGTACCGGCGCCTGCAGGGCTACCTGGCACAGGCGCGGCAGCGCGGGGTGCCGGTGATTCCGCTGGCGCAGGTGGACGACGCGCGCGCCGACCGCGAGCGCCTGCTGGTGCCGACCGTGGTGCTGGACCCGCCGGACGACCTGGACCTGATGCGCGAGGAGATCTTCGGGCCGATCCTGCCGGTGCGGGCCTATCCGGACCTGGAGGCGGCGCTGGCCGACGTGCTGTCCCGCGACCGGCCGCTGGCGCTGTATCCCTTCAGCCACGACACGGCGACGGTAGAGCGCATCCTCGGCCAGGTGGTGGCCGGCGGGGTGACGGTGAATGACACGCTGCTGCACTTCGCCGCCGATGGATTGCCGTTTGGTGGGGTGGGGGCCAGCGGCATGGGCGCGTACCATGGCCGGGCCGGGTTCGATGCGATGAGCAAGCGGCTGCCGGTACTGTGGCAGTCGCGCTGGGCCGCCAGCGACCGGCTGCGTCCGCCGTACTCGAAGATTGCGGGGTTGTTGAAGCTGCTGGTGCGGTGATCGGGTTCCGGTAGGTGCCAACCTTGGTTGGCACAGGGTGATTGCCGGCGCCAACCAAGGTTGGCGTCTACCGGGGTATAAGGGCGCCCATCAAGGCCCACCCGGGTAGAATGCCCCCATGAAGATCGCCTCGTGGAACGTCAATTCGCTCAATGTCCGCCTGCCGCACCTGGAGCAGTGGCTCAAGGAGTTCGGCCCGGACATCGTCGGTATCCAGGAAACCAAGCTGGAGGACCACAAGTTCCCCGATTCGGCGCTGATCGCCGCGGGTTACCGCAGCGTGTTCGCCGGCCAGAAGACCTACAACGGCGTGGCGCTGCTGTCGCGTGAGCCTGCGCAGGACGTGCAGATCGGCATTCCCGGCTTCGAGGACGAACAGAAGCGTGTCATCGCCGGTACCTTCGGCGACCTGCGTGTGATCAACCTGTACGTGGTCAACGGCCAGGACATCGGCACCGACAAGTACGAATACAAGCTGCGCTGGCTGGAAGCGGTACATGCCTGGATCGCCGAAGAACTGCAGCGGCACCCGAAGCTGATCGTGATGGGTGACTTCAACATCGCCCCGGACGCGCGCGACGTGCACGACCCGGAGGTCTGGAACGACAACCACATCCTGACCTCCACCGCCGAGCGTGGCGCATTGAACAAGCTGTTGCAGCTGGGGCTGCACGATGGCTTCCGCCTGCATAACGACGAGGCGGGCACCTTCAGCTGGTGGGATTACCGTGCGGCGGGCTTCCGCCGCAACCTGGGCCTGCGCATCGACCTGACCCTGGTCTCCGACGCGCTGAAGGGCAGTGCGGTGGCCTCGGGCATCGACCGCGAGCCGCGCACCTGGGAACGCCCGAGCGACCATGCGCCGGCGTGGGTGGAAGTAGAGTCGAGCTTGCTCGACTGATCTCCCATGCAGTCGAGCAAGCTCGGCTCTACAGAACGGGGCCCGACAATTGCCGGGCCCGTTCTGGAACATCTGCCGGCCCGTGGCCGGCACTACCCTCAGATCACCGTATGCTCTTGCGGGTGAACAGGTTGACGATCGCCAGCAGGATCACCGCACCGATCAGCGAGAACAGGAACGTGCGGAGGGTGATCGCTTCGTTGATGCCGCCGCCGAACAGCCAGCCGGAAATCAGCGCGCCGACGATACCCACCACGATGTTGAGGATGATGCCCTGCTGGGCATCGCGCTTCATGATGATGCTGGCCAGCCAGCCTACGATGCCGCCGACGATCAGCCAGATGATGATGCCCATGATCGAACCTCCGGTGGGGAACTGTGACCAGTTGACGCGCATGGCCGTGAACCCGTCGTGCAATTGCGTGATGGGCGCGTGCGGATGAGCCTGCCAGCCACCCTCGACGGCCCGTGGCGCTTCGGTCCGGTGACGGTCTGGCGCCGCCCGCACGTGCCGGGCCACCGCGGTGAACCGCAGGCACGGCAGGTGCTGGCGCAGGCATTGGGCGCCGACCCGGAGACGCTGCCGCTGGTCCGCGACGACAAGGGCCGGCCGGAACTGAGCGGCGCGCTGGCCCATTACGGCACCGGCTGGAGCCACAGCGGCGAGGTGCTGCTGGTGGCGCTGGGCGAAGGCGTGCGGCTGGGTGTGGACCTGGAGCTGCTGCGGCCGCGGCCGCGCCTGCTGGAGATCGTGCAGCGCTTCTTCCATCCCGAGGAGGTGGCCTGGCTGCAGAGCCTGGATGAGGCCGGGCGCGAGCACTGGTTCTTCCGCGTGTGGTGCGTCAAGGAAGCCATCCTTAAGGCGCACGGGCAGGGCATCTCGTTCGGCCTGCACCGGCTGCAGCTGGCGCCGGGGGCCGATGGTGCCCTGCATCTGCGCTGGTGCGACCCGGAACTGGGCGAGGCCGCGCGCTGGCACCTGCACGAATGGCAGGCCACCGGCCAGTTCCGTGCGGCGTTGGCCTGGTATCCGCACTGAAGCGGGGAATCAGCGCGCAAAACCGGCGATAATGTCGGCATGAGCGAACACCCACTTCCCGCCAGCGTGGCTGCCACGCTGGAACAGGGCCTGGCCAGCATGGGCCTGGACGCCGCGCTGGCGCCGCCGCTGCTGCGCTACCTGGCCCTGCTGCACCGCTGGAACGGCACCTATAACCTCACCGCCATCCGCGATCCGCAGGAGATGGTCACCCGCCACCTGCTCGACTCGCTGGCGATGCAGCCGTTCGTGGCTGATGGCAGCCTGGCCGACCTTGGCACCGGCCCCGGGTTGCCTGGCATCCCGCTGGCGATCGCCTGCCCGGGCCTGCAGGTCACCCTGGTCGAGAGCAACGGCAAGAAGGCGCGCTTCATGCGCGAGGCCGTGCGCCAGCTGGGTCTGGACAATGCCCGCGTGGCCGAATCGCGTGCCGAGGCGCTGGACGAGGCCGGCCGCTACGACCAGCTGACCGCGCGCGCGATGGACACCCTGGCCGGCATCGTCCGCGTTGGCGGCCACCTGCTGCGCCCCGGCGGCGTACTGCTGGCCATGAAGGGCGTCTACCCGCATGAGGAGATCGCGGACCTGCCGGCGGGCTGGCAGGTGCGCGAGGTGACCCCGTTGAGCGTGCCCGGCCTGGCCGGCGAACGCCACCTGGTCACTGTTACAGGCCCCTGATTCCCGCCGCCAGCCCTTTGTGGAACAACGGGTTGGCGATCCACGATTTCCGCAAGGGGCCGGTTGTACGCATAATGACCGGTCCCAGCACACGTCGACGAGGCACACCCGCATGGCCCGCATCATCGCCATCGCCAACCAGAAGGGTGGCGTCGGCAAGACCACGACCGCCGTCAACCTGGCCGCTTCCCTGGCCAACGCACCCAAGCGCGTGCTGTTGGTCGACCTGGATTCGCAGGGCAACGCGACCATGGGCAGTGGCGTGGACAAGCGTGAGCTGGTCTCCTCCACCTACGATCTGCTGCTGGGCGAGTCCAGCGCCGCCGATGTGCGCGTGCAGACCGCCGAAGGCTACGACCTGCTGCCCGGCAACATCGACCTGACCGCCGCCGAGATCCAGCTGATGGCGCAGAGCGAGCGCGAGCAACGGCTGAAGCGTGCGCTGGCACCGATCCGCGATGAGTACGACTACATCCTGATCGACTGCCCGCCGGCGCTGTCGCTGCTGACGCTCAATGCGCTGGCCGCCGCCGATTCGGTGATCGTGCCGATGCAGTGCGAGTACTACGCGCTGGAAGGCCTGAGCGCGCTGGTGGAAACCATCGAAGCGCTACGCGCCAACCTCAACCCGGCGCTGGAGATCGAAGGCGTGCTGCGCACCATGTTCGACGTGCGCAACAACCTGGCCAACGCGGTCTCGGCCGAGCTCACCGAGCACTTCGGCGACCGCGTGTTCCGCACCATCGTGCCGCGCAACGTGCGCCTGGCCGAAGCGCCGAGCCATGGCCAGAGCATCGTCGGCTACGACCGCGCCTCGCGCGGTGGCGTGGCCTACCTGGGCCTGGCCGGCGAGATCATCCGCCGCAACAACGAACGCAACAAGGCCGCCAAGGCCGTGGAGACCGTCTGATGACC
Source organism: Stenotrophomonas veracruzanensis (assembly GCF_032911525.1). NCBI lineage: Bacteria > Pseudomonadati > Pseudomonadota > Gammaproteobacteria > Lysobacterales > Lysobacteraceae > Stenotrophomonas > Stenotrophomonas veracruzanensis. Next base: position 71,727 of record NZ_JAWJTI010000011.1, on the reverse strand, counting down.
AGCAGCAAGCCGGCAGCCAAGAAGCGAGGCCTCGGCCGTGGCCTGGATGCGCTGCTGGGTCCCAAGGGGGCGGTCAGCCAGGTGCAGGCCACCACTGCGGTGATCGAGCCGCTGCCGGGTGAAGTGCTGCGCAAGCTGGCCGTGGGCCAGCTGCAGCCGGGCAAGTACCAGCCGCGCCGCGAAATGGACGAGGGCAAGCTGTCCGAGCTGGCCGACTCGATCAAGTCGCAGGGCGTGATCCAGCCGATCCTGGTGCGCCAGCTGCCGGCGGGCAACTACGAAATCGTCGCCGGTGAGCGCCGCTGGCGCGCATCGCAGCTGGCCGGCCTGGACGAAGTGCCGGTGGTGGTGCGCGAACTGGAAGACCGCACCGTCATCGCGATGGCGCTGATCGAGAACATCCAGCGCGAAGACCTCAACCCGCTGGAAGAAGCCGAGGCGCTGCAGCGCCTGATCAGCGAGTTCACCCTGACCCATGCCGAGGCCGCCGAGGCCGTCGGCCGCTCGCGCGCGGCGGTGTCCAACCTGCTGCGCCTGCTGGAGCTGCCGGTGGCCATCCGCCTGCTGCTGGAAACCCGCCGCCTGGAAATGGGCCACGCCCGTGCGCTGCTGACCCTGGCCCCCGAGCTGGCCGGCAAGCTGGCGCAGGAAGCGGCCGATGAAGGCTGGTCGGTGCGCGAGGTCGAGCGCCGTGCGCAGGCCTTCGCGGCCGGCAAGGTGCCGAGCAACCGCCCGGCGGCCACGCCGAAGGTGCAGCAGGCAGACATCGCCTCGCTGGAGACCGAGCTGTCCGAAGCGCTGGGTGCCAAGGTGGCGATCAGCCACGGCCGGGGCGGCAAGGGCAAGCTGATCATCCACTACACCGATCTGGATACCCTGGACGGCGTGCTGGAAAAACTGCGCACGCGCCAGGGCTGAGCCCGGCGCAGCGCCAGGGGATGCGGCCTGTTCCTGCCGCGTCCTGTAGATGACAGGGAACGCACCGCCGCGCGCGCCGTGGGAATGCACTGCCTTCCGGTCCGTGGCCTCATCCAGGGAACAGGACATGAGCAACGAATACGAGGACGTCAGCCCGGACGGCACCCAGATACTGGTACATCGCCGCGAAAAGGACTTCGTGCTCGCCACCGGCGAAGAACAGCACATCGAGGCGATCAGCGCCCACCTCGAACGCCATCTGGGCCCGGTGTCCGGTGTCTTCCACGAGATCATCTCCGACCTGGTGCACATCGACGTGCACGTGGTGCCGGCCAATGAACACTGTCCGTACCTGCGCCTGGTCACCTCCGGCATGAGCGACCTGCCGATGACCGTGCCCGCCGAGGTGGATGCGGACGTGCCGCGCTACATGGAGCTGATGGTGACCCTGCCGGCCGACTGGCCGATGTCCCAGGATGCCTTCGAGGACGAACGCAATTACTGGCCGGTGCGCCTGCTGAAGGGCATGGCGCGGCTGCCGCACGAGTACGACACCTGGCTGGGTTTCGGCCACACCATTCCCAACGGCCATCCCAGCGAGCCCTACGCGCCGGGCGTGGGTTTCGACGGCGCCATCGTGCTGTCGCCGGTGACCGCCCCGGAGGACTTCGCCACGCTGGCGCTGGAGGACGGCAAGACCATCAGCTTCATGAGCCTGGTTCCGCTGTACCCGGAAGAGATGGACCTGAAGCTGAAAAAGGGCGCCGAGGTGCTGCTCGACCGCTTCGATGCGAAGAAGATCAAGGACGTGATCGAACCCGGCCGCGCCAATGTGGCGAAGAAGCGTTTCGGGCTGTTCTGAGCCCGCAGCGTATCCTCTGCACCTGTACTCATTGATTTCCAGGCAACTGCAATGACCATCCTGCTCACCGGCGCTGCCGGCTTCATCGGTGCCTACACCGCCCGCGCGCTGCTGGAGGCGGGCCAGCCGGTGGTCGGCCTGGACAACTTCAACGATTACTACGACCCGCAGATCAAGCGCGACCGCGTGGCCGCGCTGTGCCCGACGCTGGACCTGCGCGCATTGGACCTGACCGACCGCGAGGGCCTGGCGGCACTGTTCGACGAAGTGCAGCCGACTGCGGTGATCCACCTGGCTGCACAGGCCGGCGTGCGCTATTCGCTGGAGAACCCGCACGCCTACGTCGACAGCAACCTGGTCGGCTTCGTCAACATGCTCGAACTGTGCCGTCACCGCGGCGTGCAGCACCTGGTGTATGCCTCCAGCAGCTCGGTCTACGGTGATTCGGCCACGCCGCCGTTCTCCGAGGACCAGCGCGTGGACCAGCCGCGTTCGCTGTATGCAGCGACCAAGGCCGCCAACGAGCTGATGGCCTACACCTACGCACAGCTGTACGGACTGCATGCCACCGGCCTGCGTTTCTTCACCGTGTACGGTCCCTGGGGCCGGCCGGACATGGCACCGCTGCTGTTCTCGCGCGCGGTGCTGGCCGGGCGGCCGATCGACGTGTTCAACGAAGGCCGCATGCAGCGCGACTTCACACATGTTTCCGACATCGTGTCGGGTATCCTCGGCGCCCTCGCGCATCCGGCCGACGGTCCGGTGCCGCACCGGGTGTTCAACCTCGGCAACCATACGCCGGTCGAGCTGGAGCGCTTCATCAGCGTGATCGAGCAGGCTGCCGGCCGCCCCGCGCAGAAGGTCTACAAGCCCATGCAGCCCGGTGACATGGTGCGCACGATGGCCGATACGCGGCGCGCCCATGACGCATTCGGCTTCGACGCGGTGACCCCGATCGAAGAAGGGCTGCCGCCTGTCGTGCAGTGGTGCCGCGAGTACTTTGGCGACCGCGCCTGAGGACGGATCCTCACGCCACCGGGTTCATCTTCGGATAACCTCGGTTTCGGAGAATGCGCGGTCTTTGTCCCCCCTTGGCCGAGTGCCTTATGAGCCAACCCGAGCTTTCCGTTGTCGTCCCGGTGTTCAACGAGCGCGACAACGTCGCCCCGCTGGTTGCCGAAATCACCGCTGCGCTGCGTGGCCGGCTGCCGTTCGAGATCGTCTACATCGATGATCACTCGCGCGATGACACCCTGGCGGTGCTGCAGGGCCTGAAGGCGACCACGCCGGAACTGCGGGTCCTGCACCACGTGAACCAGAGCGGGCAGAGCACGGCGGTGCGCACCGGGGTCAAGCACGCGCGTGCACCGTGGATCGCCACCCTGGATGGCGATGGCCAGAACGATCCGGCCGACATTCCCAAGCTGCTCGCCGCGCGCGACGCTGCCGAGGCGCAGGTGAAGCTGTTCGCCGGCTGGCGCGTCAAGCGCCAGGACAGCGGCAGCAAGCGCTGGGCCAGCAAATGGGCCAACGCCATCCGTGCACGCATGCTGCGCGACGATACGCCCGATACCGGCTGCGGCATCAAGCTGTTCGAACGCAGCGCGTTCCTCGACCTGCCGTACTTCGACCACATGCACCGCTACCTGCCGGCGCTGATGCAGCGCGCCGGCTGGAAGACCACCAGCGTGCCGGTCAACCACCGCCACCGTACCGCCGGCGTCTCCAAGTACAACAACCTGGGCCGTGCACTGGTCGGCATCCGTGACCTGCGCGGCGTGGCCTGGCTGATCACCCGCAGCAAGCGCACCGCGGTGGAAGAGCGGTGATGGGCCTGGAACTGCACTGGCTCGACCAGCCGCTGACCTGGCTGTACTGGACCGGCCTGCACGTGACCGGCTGGAAGCTGATCGGCTACACCGGCGCGCTGATGTTCGGTGGCCGCTGGCTGGTCCAGTTCATCGCCTCCAAGCGCGCCGGCAAGCCGGTGATCCCGCGCCTGTTCTGGTACATGAGCGTGGTCGGCAGCCTGATGACGCTGAGCTACTTCCTGTTCTCGGCCAAGCAGGACTCGGTGGGCGTGCTGCAGAACCTGTTCCCTGCGTTCACCGCGCTGTACAGCCTGCAGCTGGACATCAAGCACCGGGGCTGGAAGCGGGATAAGGCCAGCCACTAGGTCTTCGGAGCCCCATCCGGTAGGTGCCGACCTTGGTCGGCACATCTGTATCCGGGCCCGGCCCATCCACGCATGGCGTGGATCTACTGCATGCCCGGCAGCCGTGCCGGGTAGCTGCCAACCTTGGTTGGCACACGGGGAAAGCCAGCGCCGACCAAGGTCGGCAGCTACCGGGCACGGCCCAGGCAGGACCTTCGTCCCATGCCATGGGCCGTGGGCGGTGCCATGATCGGGGTCTGCCTTCCCGGGAACCTGTGCTCGTGAAAACCCGTCTTGCCGTTGCCCTGCTGATCGCCCTGTCCGCCCCCGCCGTGGCCCTGGCCGCGCCGCCCGCCACCGCCGCACCGGCCAGCGTGGCCACCGAATCGCCTGCCGACGCCGCCTTCCGTGCGGTGTACGAGAAGGAATGGAAGTGGCGCCAGGATGGCGGCGGTGAGGCCAGCGAGGACGAGGACGCCCCGGCCAATGCCACCCGCATGCCCGACGTCGGCCCGGCCGCGCAGCAGGCGCGCTTGAAGGTGTGGGACGAGACTCTCGCCGCGCTGAAGAAGATCGACCCGAAGACCCTGTCGCCCGACAACCAGGTCAACTACGCGATCTACCGCGACCAGGTGTTCAACCTCGCCGAAGAGGTGCGCCTGCGCGGCTACGAGATGCCGTTCAACGCCGACTCCTCGTTCTGGTCCAACCTGTCCTTCATGGCCCGGCGCGAGATGAAGACCGTGCAGGACTACCAGAACTACATCGCACGGCTGAACGATGTGCCGCGCTATTTCGGGCAGCAGACAGAGAACATGCGCGCCGGCCTGAAGCGTGGCTTCAGCGTGCCGCGCGCGGTGCTAGATGGCCGCGAGGTGTCCATCGCCACCGTCGCCGAGTTGAAGGACCCGACCGAGTCGCCACTGTACGCGCCGTTCAAGAAGCTTCCCAACAGCATCCCGGCCGCCGAGCAGGCCAGGCTGCAGGCACAGGCGCGTGAAGCGATCAACGGCAAGGTGGTGCCGGCGTTCCAGCAGCTGCGGACCTTCTTCGTCAACGAATACGTGCCGCAGGCGCGTACCACCCTGGCCGCCGAAGCGATGCCGGACGGCAAGGCGTACTACAAGCAGCAGATCCACGAATACACCACGCTGGACCTGTCGCCGGACGAGATCCACCGCATCGGCCTGGATGAAGTCGCACGCATCCAGAAGGAAATGAACGACATCATCAAGCAGGTGAAGTTCAAGGGCAGCTTCGCCGAGTTCCTGACCTTCCTGCGTACCGATCCGCAGTTCTATGCAAAGACGCCGGAAGAGCTGCTGTCGCGCGCGGCGTGGATTTCCAAGCGGGCCGATGGCCAGCTCGGCAAGTACATGACATTGCCGCGTGCGCGCTTCACCATCGTGCCGGTGCCGCCGGATATCGCGCCGTTCTGGACCGCTGGCCGCGGTGGCATGGGCACCTACTGGCTCAACACCTACAACCTGCCGTCGCGCCCGCTGTACAACCTGCCGGCACTGACGCTGCATGAGTCGGATCCGGGCCACGCGCTGCAGGGCGCCATCGCCGCCGAGCAGAAGAACCTTCCCGAGTTCCGCCGCAACGCCTACATCTCCGCCTATGGCGAAGGCTGGGCGCTGTACTGCGAGAAGCTGGGCGTGGAGATGGGCATCTACGAGACCCCGTACGAGGATTTCGGCCGCCTGACCTACGAGATGTGGCGCGCCGCGCGCCTGGTGATCGACACCGGCGTGCACAGCAAGGGCTGGACCCGCGAGCAGGCGCTGGCCTACCTGCGTGACCACACCGCGCTGAGCGAGCATGAAGTGACCACCGAAGTCGACCGCTACATATCCTGGCCGGGCCAGGCGCTGAGCTACAAGCTGGGCGAGATCGCCATCGTGCGCCTGCGTGCGCAGGCCGAGAAGGAGCTGGGCGACAAGTTCGACATCAAGGGCTTCCACGACACCCTGCTCAAGCAGGGCTCGGTGCCATTGCCGGTGCTGGAACAGCAGATCCAGGCCTACATCGCCGAGCGCAAGAAGGCCTGACCGCACCACCAGGGATCGGAAACGGGGTCGGATCGCAGGATCCGACCCCGTCATGTTTCACCCCACCGCTCGTGGCTTGGCCACCCGCGCTGCGAAGGTCGGCAGCACCAGCAGGGTCAGCACGGTGGCGGTGATCAGTCCACCGATCACCACCGTCGCCAGCGGCTTCTGCACCTCCGCACCCGAACCGCTGGCAATCGCCATCGGAATGAAGCCGACGATCGCCACCAGCGCGGTGGTCAGCACTGCGCGGATGCGGCTGGAGGCACCGTTGATCGCCGCCTGCAGCGGCAGGTCACCGGCGTCCAGGCGCTCGCGGATCGCCTGCATCAATACCAGGCCGTTCAACGTGGCCACGCCGGAGACGGCGATGAAGCCGACCGCCGCCGACACCGAGAACGGCATGCCACGCAGCAGCAGTGCGAGGATGCCGCCGACCAGCGCCAACGGTACGCAGCTGAACACCAGAATGGCTTCCTTGCCACTGCGCAGGGCCATGAACAGCAGGCTGCCGATCAGCAGGAACACCACCGGCACCACCGTTGCCAGCCGCTTCTCCGCGCGCTGCAGGTTCTCGAACTGGCCGCCCCAGGTCAGGTAGGCCCCCGGCGGCAGCGCCACGTCGGCCACCGCGGCCTGTGCCTCGCCGACGAAACCGCCAAGGTCACGACCACGTACATTGGCCTGCACCACCACGCGGCGGCTGCCGTTGTTGCGGCTGATCTGGTTCGGCCCTTCACTGACCGTGATGCGCGCGACCGACGACAACGGAATCACGAACCCCGACGGCGTGGCGATCGGCAGCGAGGCCAGCTGGTCCGGATCGTTGCGTGACGCGTCGTCCAGGCGCACCACCACGTTGAAGCGGCGGTCGCCTTCGAAGATCTTGCCGGCGGCAGTACCGCCGATGCCGGTGGACAACGCGTCACTCACGTCTGCAGCGGTCAGTCCGTACTGCGCCGCCGCCACATGATCGATGGCCACGTTTAGCGTGGGCAGGCCGGAGATCTGTTCCACCCGCACGTCGGCCGCGCCATCCACCGCACGCAGCTTCAGCGCCACCTGGTCGGCCACCTTCTGCAGCTGGCTGAAGTCATCACCGAAGATCATCACCGCCAAGTCGGTACGCACGCCGGAAATCAGCTCGTTAAAGCGCAGTTCGATCGGCTGGCTGAACTCGAAGCTGTTGCCCAGCTGCTGCCCGGCCAGCTTTTCGAAGCGCGCCACCAGTGCCTCCTTGTCCAGCTTCGGATCGGGCCAGTCCTTGCGCGGCTTCAGCACGATCACGCTGTCGGAGATATTGGTCGGCATCGGGTCGATGGCCGCCTCGGCGGTACCGGTACGCGAGAACACGGTCTCCACTTCCGGCTGCTTGGCGATCGCCTTTTCCAGTGCCAGCTGCATCGCCAGTGACTGCTCCAGCGAGGTCGACGGCACGCGCAGGGCCTGCATCGCCACGTTGCCTTCGTCCAGCGTCGGCATGAACTCGCGGCCCAGCAGCGAGAACGCGCCGATGCCCACCACCACCATCATCACCGCACCGGCCAGCACCGTGCGCGGATGCGCCACGGCCTTGCGCACCACTGGTTCGATGCGCGCACGCAGCACGCGGATCAGCCTGGTTTCGTGCCCGCCGTCGTCCGCATGCGCGTCGCCATGCTTCACCTTGGGCTCGCGCACCAGCAGCGCGGCCATCGCCGGTACAAAGGTGAAGGAGAAGATGAAGGCACCGACCAGGGCCAGCATGAAGGTCGCCGCCATCGGGTGGAACGTCTTGCCCTCCACACCTTCCAGCGTGAGGATCGGCGCGAACACCAGCAGGATGATCAGCTGTCCGAACGCCGCTGGACGCGCCATCTTCATTGCCGAATCGGCGGCCACGCGCAGCCGCTCCATCGCGGTCAATGCACGACCCAGCTCGGCGCGGCGCTGGCCCAGCATCAGCAGCGTCGACTCGACCACGATCACCGCACCGTCCACCAGGATGCCGAAGTCCAGCGCGCCCAGGCTCATCAGGTTGCCGCTGATGCCGAAGCGGTTCATGCCGATCACCGCGAACAGGAACGACAGCGGAATCACCAGCGCGGTGATCGTCGCCGCGCGCAGGTTGCCCAGCAGCAGGAACAGCACCACCACCACCAGCAGCGCACCCTCGGTGAGGTTCCTGGCCACGGTCTTGATGGTGGAATTGACCAGCACGCTGCGGTCCAGCACCGGCGCGGCCACGATGTCGGCCGGCAGCGATTTGTTCACCTGTTCCAGGCGCGCCGCAGCTGCCTGCGCCACGGTGCGGCTGTTGCCACCGGCAATCATCAGCGCGGTGCCCAGCACGGCTTCATGGCCGTTGCGGCTGGCCGCACCCAGGCGCGGCGCGCGGCTCAGGTCGACGTCGGCCACATCGGCCACGCGCACCACCACGCCATTGCGGGTCGCCACCGGAGCCTGTGCAAGGTCATCGGTGGTCAGGGCCAGGCCGTCAGCACGTACCACCAGGCCTTCGCCGGCACGCTGCACGAAGCCGGCACCGGCCTGCACGTTGGAGCGCTGCAATGCGGTGACCAGATCGGCAAGGCCGAGGCCATGCGCGGCCAGCCGCGCGCTGTCCGGATGCACGCCGTATTCCTTGACGTAGCCGCCGACCGTATCGACACCGGCCAGCCCCGGACTGGAACGCATCTGTGGCGCGATGATCCAGTCCTGTACGGTGCGCAGGTAGGTCGCGCGCTCCTCCGGCGTGCGCAGCAGGTTGCCTTCCGGCGTGCGGTAGACCTCACCGGCCTGCCAGCCGGCTTCACCGGGCTTGGCCAGCTTGGCCGGATCGAACGTGGTGAAGTCCACCGTCCACATCAACACCTCGCCGAGACCGGTGGTGACGGGTGACAGCATCGGCGATGCGCCATCGGGCAGGTCTTCCGATGCCTCGCGCATGCGTTCGGCCACCTGCTGGCGGGCGAAGTAGATGTCGGTGGCATCGGTGAAGATCGCGGTCACCTGCGAGAAGCCATTACGCGACAGCGAACGCGTGGTAGTGAGGCCAGGAATGCCGGCCAGCGCGGTTTCCAGCGGATAGGTCACCTGCCGCTCGATCTGTTCGGGCGTCAGCGCCGGTGCCACCGTGTTGATCTGCACCTGGCGGTTGGTGATGTCCGGCACCGCGTCGATTGGCAGCTTGCCCAGCTGGAACAGGCCCACAGCGGCGATCAGCGCCGCCATGAACACCACCAGCCAGCGGTGGCGCACCGCTGTTTCAATGATCAGCTTGAACATGGTCGCCTCCTCAGTGGCCGTGCTCGGCTTCGCCCTTGGCCAGTTCGGCCTTGAGCAGGAAGGCGTTGCTGCCAACGATGCGCTCGCTGCCGGTCAGGCCACCGAGGATCTCGATGCGGTCACCGGCGCGACGGCCAGCCAGCACCGGCTGTACCTTGAAGCCGCCTTCGACGGCGACGAACACTGCACTGCTGCCATCGACGTTCTGTACCGCATCGGCCGGCACGCTGAGCGAGCCATCCTGGCCCTCGGTGACCACCACGGCCGATACCGGCGAGCCGGCCGGCGGCAGCGACGCATCCACCGGCATGGCACGGATCACCGCGACGCCGCCCTGCTGGCGGACATCGGCGGCCGAACCGGTGACGGTGGCGGTGAAGCTGCCACCCGGCACGCTCACCTCCAGCTTCATGCCGGGCGTGACCTGTGCGGCCAGCGCCGGTGGTGCGGTGAACACCAGCTCGTTCATCGACGGGTCGGCGACGTCGGCGACTGCACTGCCGGCGGCGACCACGCCACCCGGGGTGACCTGCACGTTGCCGACGATGCCGGCCACCGGACTGGTGATGCGCACACGGCCGCTGCTGTCCGGCGAACCGTTGGCGGCGGCCTGGGCCTGCGCGGCGGCGGCCTGGGCCTGTGCCGCCAGCGAACGTGCGCGCGAGGCTTCCATTTCCTGGCGGGCGACCACGCCCTGGTCGACCAGGGCCTTGTCGCGGCCATAGGCCAGGCGCGCGGCTTCGGCTTCGGCCGATGCGGCCAGTGCATTGGCGCGGAACACCGCCGCCTCGCCACTGACCACGATGGCCAGCGCCTGGTTCTGTTTCACCGCCGTGCCCGGCGCGACCAGTACGCGCTCGACGCGGCCGGTCACCGTGGAGGCCACCGAAGCGCGGGCGCCCACGGCGGGCTCGACCCTGCCGGACAGCCGGGTCGAGCCACCGCCACCGCGACCGATCGCGACCACTTCGATACCGGATGCCTTGATCTGTTCCGTGGTCAGTGCAACCACGCCTTTGTCCGCGTCAGCAGGGGCCTTGGCGGCTTCCGCCTTGGCTTCCTTGCTGTCGGTCGCGTGGCCATGGCCATCGTCGGTGCCCGCCTTGGCTGCGGCGGGGTCTTCATTGGCAGGTGTCTGCGCGTTACCAGCGCAGCCGGCCAGCAGGACGGTCAGCAGCACGCCGCCGATCAGCGGGAAAGTACGGGAGAGAGTCATGGGGCCTCCACAAAAGGTGCGCGCCCTTCAAGGCGGGCAAGATCGATTTCCGCGGCGACGCGCGACAGGCGCGCATCCACGGCAGTGCCGCGGGCGGCGATGAGGGCGCTGCGCGTGCTGCGCAGTTCCAGCTGCGAGATGCGTCCGGCGTCAAAGCCGACGCGGGCCAGGCGGTACGCCTCTTCGGCGGCGACCACGCTTTCGTCGGCGGCGCGGGTACGGCTGCCGGCGGCTTTCAGTCCGGCGACGGCGGAGAGACGTGCGGCCTCGCTGTCGCGACGCTGCTGGTCCAGGCGTGCTTCGGCCGCGCGCTGGTCGGCATTGGCGGCGCGGATGCCACCGCGGTTGCGGTCGAACAGCGGGATGCTGAGGCTGACCCCGAGGTTGTAGGCACGCTCGCCGCCTTCGCGGAAGCGGGTCTGCGCGGCGGTGACGCTGAGGTCGGGCAGGGCGCGCTTGCGCTCCACGTCGACCAGCTTGCCCGCCGCATCGGCTTCGGCTTCGGCGATGCGCACCGCCAGCGCCACGTCGGTGGCGCCGCGCGGCAGCGGCGGCGCGCGGTCGAGCAGGCTGTCGTCGATCGACTGCACCGGCGCATCCAGCAACGCGGTACCGGCCAGGCGGGCCAGCGCGGCATCGCGGAAGGCCTGCGCCTCATCCAGCGAGGCGCTGGCGTTGGCCACTTCGCTCTGCGCCTGCACCGCACGCAGCTGCGGTTCGCGGCCCTGCTTGACCATCGCGTTGACGGCGTTGGCATCATCGCGGGTGAGGCTCAGCGCTTCTTCGGCCAGGATGTAGCGGCGCAGTGCACTTTCCGCCTGTGCGTAGACCACCGCGAGCTGGCTGGCCACATCGCTGCGACTCTGCGCGCCACGCAGGTTGGCCGCCTGTGCCTCGGCGCGGGCGGCACGGACACGCGCGCCACGTTGGCCCCAGACCTCCAGCGGCTGGGACAGGGTGAGCACGGTATCGGCCTTGCCCATGCCGCCATAGGAGCCGGTGCCCCAGGCGTTTTCGGCGGAGTAGGAAAGGGAAGGGTTGGGCAACGCACGCGCCTGGTCGGCGCGCGCGTCGGCGGCCTCGGCCAGTGCCGTACCCACGCGGGTACCGGGCAGCTGGTCCAGGCGTTCAAGCAGGGTGTCGTAGGAGGGGGCGGCTTGCGCCATCACCGATGCCGCCGGGGCCAGGCCCAGCAACACGGCGACGACCAGCCCGGCCGCGCGCGGCGACCGAGGTGTCAGGATCGACATAGGGGGGATTCCGGTTGTGAGTGAAACGGGAGCCCGCGATTGCGGGACGCGCTCAACTCACGCCCGGGGGGGGCGCGTCAATTCATCCTGGGCGACCGCATAGGTCGCCGCGTCGCCGGCATTCATCCAGCGCGCCGGCAGTGGCGTACCGAAGGCGGCGAAATCGTTAGCTGGCAGGCTCAGCGTGGAGTGATGGCAGTGGTTATGCGTGCAGGCACCCGTGTGCTTGCTGTCGCTGTCACCGCCTGCATCGTCCGCAAGGGACTCGACATGGGCGCTGCTGGCATGCGGTTCCACCGCACACACCAGTGCGTCGGCCACCGGAACGACCACGAATGCCGCCATCAGCAGCATCATCAGGTACGTACGCAGTTGGCGGGTGATCCGGCGCATGGAAGGGAGGCTAGCAAGCGGTTTTCGCCGGATACAATATCAATGGGCGCTTCGGGAATTCGTCGGAATCTCCCGTTCAGGTGGGCGGCGCCGCCTGCTTTGGTAGGTGTCGACCTCCTGCCTGGTGCGGACCTCCTGCCTTGGTAGGTGTCGACCTTGGTCGACACGCTTTTCGACCCCGACACATTGCCGGCCAGCGGCCGGCACTACCGGTCTGCAGGCAGCTTCGCGATCACCTTGATCTCGAACTGGAACCCATACAGCCAGGTCACGCCGATACCGGTCAGGGTAGGGTGCGGCGCCTCGCCCCAGTACTCGGGCACGATCGCCCAGGCCTTCTCGAAGTTCGTTTCCGGATCGACCAGGAACACGGTCACGTCGATCACGTCATCGAACGTGCAGCCCGCAGCAGCCAGCACCGCATTGAGATTCTCGAAGGCACGGCGCACCTGCGCTTCAAAGTCCGGCTCGGGCGAACCGTCCTCGCGGCTGCCGACCTGGCCGGAGACGAACAGGAAACCGTTGGATCGGATCGCCGGCGAGTAGCGGTTGCGCTCGTACAGGGCCTGGCGACCGGCGGGGAAAACGACATCACGCTGTGACATGGGGAAGATTCCGCGGGAGAGAACGCCATCCTCCGCGCCAGCGCTGTCTGGATAAACCGCGATGATCGGCCTAGATTGATTGTCAATTCCAAACAATCATGGCCCGCCATGGACCGTTTCGAGGCGATGCGGGCCTTTGCCCGCGTGGTGGAAACCGGCAGCTTCACCCGCGCCGCGCAGACCCTGCAGATCAGTCGCACCACGGCCACCCAGCTGGTGCAGCAGCTGGAGGCGCACCTGCGGCTGCGCCTGCTCAACCGCACTACGCGCCGGGTCAGCGTCACCGCCGATGGCGCGGCCTACTACCCGCGCATCGCCCGCCTGCTGGCCGAGCTGGAAGAGGTGGAAGGCGGGCTGGGCGACGCCGCTACCCAGCCGCGCGGGCGTCTGCGCGTGGATGTGCCCGGGCCCTACGCGCGGTTGCAGCTGGTACCGGCGCTGCCGGATTTCCAGGCGCGTTACCCGGAGATCCAGCTGGACATCGGCGTCAGCGACCGCGAGGTCGATGTCATCGCCGACAACGTCGACTGCGTGATCCGTGGTGGCACCCCGGCCGACCCGGCACTGGTGGCGCGGCCGCTGGCAGCGCTGCCGATCGGTTTCCACGCCAGCCCCGGCTATGCGCAGCGCTTCGGCCTGCCGACAGACCCACGCGCGCTGGAAGGGCCCGATCACCACATGGTCGGCTTCCTCAGTCCTCGTAGTGGCCGGGCGCGGGTGTTCAGCGCCCAGCGCGGCGATGAGCGCGTTGAGGTGCAGGGCCGCTATACGGTCGGCTTCGACGACGGTAACGCCTATCTGGCGGCTGCGCTTGCGGGGCTGGGCGTGGTGGCGCTGCCCAGCTATATGTCCGAACCGCACGTGGCGCGTGGCGAGTTGCTGCCGGTACTGGAGGACTGGCAACTGCCGTCGATGCCGATGCACGTGATGTTCCCGCCGAACCGGTACATGAGCCAGCGGTTGCGAGTGTTCATCGATTGGGTGGTGGAAGCGTTGGGGTGAGTGCACCGGTCGCGTGCGAAAATCGGCGTGCACGTACTGGAGAACGCACACCCTGATGAGCCGCATCGTTGCACTGGATACCGAAACCACCGGCATCTCCCACCGCCTGGGGCACCGGGTGATCGAAATCGGTGCCGTCGAGCTGATCGATGGCCAGCTCACCGGTGGCCAGTTCCACACCTACCTGCAGCCGCAGCGCAGGGTCGATTGGGGCGCACAGCGCGTGCATGGCATCAGCGATGCAATGCTGGTGGGCAAGCCGCTGTTCTCCAGCAAGGCCGCCGAACTGCTCGACTTCCTGCGCGGCAGCGAGATGGTCGCGCACAACGCCACCTTCGATGTGGGCTTCCTGGACAACGAGCTGCGTCTGTCCGGCATCCCCGGCACGCTGGCCCAGCATTGCCGCATCACCTGCAGCCTGAAGCTGGCGCGGGGGCGCTGGCCCGGCCAGGGCAACAAGCTGGACGATGTGCTGCAGCGCCTGCGCATTCCAGGCCAGCGCGGCCTGCACGGCGCGCTGAAGGATGCGCACCTGCTGGCCCAGGTGATTCCCTACCTGCGCTGAGCTGGCCTGGTAGCTGTAGAGCCGAGCCCATGCTCGGCTCGGTCTTACGGGCCGAAGCAGCCGAGCATGGGCTCGGCTCTACAGGAAGGCGGCCGTCGCATTCAGCCCCAGCCTGTGGGTAACTTGCGCAAGTGCTTGAACCCGTGCATAATGCGCGGCTCGCTGTGTCCGGTTTTCTATCGGGCGGCGCCCCCCGGGAGCACGTCCCCGGCCGCCCAACGCCAGCGTAACCCTTTGATTCTCTTGACGTGTGGTGGGCAACCATCGAGGCCGCCGTCTCCCGGGCTACGGGCTGACACAACTTACTATCGAGGTGCGCAATGTCCCGCGTATGCCAGGTTTCCGGCAAGCGAGTGCAGACGGGTAACAACGTCTCGCACGCCAACAACAAGACCCGTCGTCGTTTCCTGCCGAATCTGCACGAGCGCCGCTTCTGGGTTGCCAGCGAAAACCGCTGGGTGAAGCTTCGTGTTTCCGCGCATGCACTGCGCACCATCGACAAGAACGGTATCGATTCCGTTCTGGCTGAGCTGCGTGCGCGCGGCGAAAAGGTCTGAGGAGTAGACGATCATGGCAGGCAAGCGCGATAAGGTCCGTATGATTTCGACCGCTGGTACCGGTCACTTCTACACGACCGACAAGAACAAGAAGAACACCCCGGGGAAGATGGAATTCTCCAAGTACGATCCGGTCGTGCGCAAGCACGTCCCGTACAAGGAAGGCAAGATCAAGTAATTCGCAAGGATTGCTGGTCGCTTCCGAAGAAACCCGCCCTCGTGGCGGGTTTTTTCATGCCCGACGGTGGGGCCGGTGGGTGCCTGTGGGTGTCGACCTTGGTCGACACGCTGGTTCAACGCAGTCGAGCGCGGCTCGACTCTACACACCCTGCTGGGCAGAATGGCCCATCACCTCCCGACGGGCGACGCGATGCTGTTCGAGTGGTTGCTGGGTTCGTACCTGCTGCTGATCGACTGGCTGATCCGGCTGGTCGCGCTGTGCTGGATTCCCACCCGCACCACGCCGGGTGCGGCGCGCAGCTGGCTGCTGCTTGTCGGCTTCGTGCCGCTGCTGGGCCTGCCGCTGTACCTGCTGTTCGGCCACCCATGGCTGTCGCGAGAGCGCATCCGCCGCCAGGCCGAGGCCTCCCAGGTCATCCGCGAGGAACAGGCGCTGCAGCATCGCCTGCGCTGGACCCCGCAGCCGGATACCGCCGGTGCCGAGATCGTGCCGCTGGTGCAGCGCCAGGGCGATTTCATGCCGGTGCACGGTAACGCGGTCGACCTGCTGACCGACTACGACGAATCGCTGCACACGCTGATTGCCGACATCGATCAGGCCGAAGACCGCGTGCACCTGCTGTACTACCTGATGTTCGACGACGCGGTAGGCGAGGCCATTGTCGAAGCACTGCAGCGTGCCGCCGCACGTGGCGTGCAGTGCCGCGTGCTGCTTGACGCGGTGGGCGCCAAACGGGGGCTGCGCGCGTACAGCAAGCGACTGCGGTCACGTGACGTTGAAGTACGCGCGATGCTGCCCGGCGGCCTGCGTTGGCGCCGCAGCGGCCGCATGGACCTGCGCAACCACCGCAAGATCGCGGTGATCGATAATGAAGTGGCCTATGTCGGTTCACAGAACCTGGCGGGTCCGCAGTTCGTGCCCGGCCACCCGAACCGCGAGCTGGTGGCGCGCGTGCGCGGCCCGGCAGTGGCACATCTGGAAGCGGTGTTCGCCAGCGACTGGTACATGGAAACCGGCCAGCGGCTGGACGTCATCGCCGATGTGCCCGAGTGCAGCGACGACATCGCCACCCAGCTGCTGCCCAGCGGCCCGGCCTACCCGTACAGCAACGCGCGTGATGCGGTTGCGGCGTTGATTCATCTGGCGCGACGCCGGCTGGTGATGGTCACCCCGTACTTCGTGCCTGACGAAGCCACACTGAGTGCGCTGCGTATCGCCGCATTGTCCGGCGTGCAGGTGCAGCTGATCCTCTCGGCCAGCAACAACCAGCGGCTGACCTCGTGGGCGCAGGAGGCGTACTACGACGAGTTGCTGCGCTGTGGCGTGCGCATTGCCCTGTACGAACCGCAGTTCCTGCACGCCAAGCACATGAGCGTGGACGAGGACATTGCCGTGCTCGGCTCGATCAACATGGATATCCGCTCGTTCGCGCTGAATGCCGAAATCGGCCTGATCTGCTACGACCGTGCGCTGGTGCAACAGTTGTGCGCGATCGAGGATGGCTATCTGCGTGAGTCGCGGCAGCTGGATCTGCAGCAGTGGCGCAGCCGCCCCACGTGGCGGCGCAGCCGCGAGGGCATCGCACGCCTGGCCGACGCGTTGATGTGACGCGGCGGCAACCGCCCATTTCGGCAACCCGGCCCATCATCACCGATGGCCTACAATCGGCACATGACTGATTCACCGCGTAATGGCGAACTGGACCTGGCAATCATCGGCGGTGGTGCGGCCGGGGTGCTGGTGGCGATCCAGGTATTGCGCCAGGCCAAGGCGCCGTTGGCGCTGGCCATCTTCGAACCCGCCTCGCAGCTGGCCCAGGGCATCGCCTATGCCACGCCGTGGCCGGAGCACCTGCTGAACGTGCCGGCGGCGAAGATGAGTGCGTTTGCCGACCAGCCCGGCGATTTCCTCGACTACCTGATGGCCGCCAACGCCTACCCGGGCGAGGCGCGCGAGGTGCTGGGCGAGCGCTATGTATGCCGCCACTACTTTGCGGCCTACCTGCAGCAGCGCCTGCAGGAGGCCGCTGCGGCCAGCCCGGCGCAGCTGCAGGTGATCGCGCAGCCGGTGCTGGGCCTGCAGCCGGATGACCACGGCTACCAGCTGACACTCGGCGATGGCAGCACGCTGCACGCCGCGCAGGCGGTGCTCGCCACCGGGAACAGCATGCGGCCGCTGCCGGTGGCCGGTGCCGAGGCACTGCCCGCCGATGACGTGATCGAGGCCTGGGACTACGACGGCGTACGCACCCTGGCCGGCGAGCAGGCTGTGGCCATTGTCGGCTCCGGCCTGAGCATGGCCGATACCGTGCTGGCCCTGGTTGCCGCTGGTCACACCGGCCCGCTGCATGTGATCTCGCGCCATGGCCTGCTGCCGTTGCCGCATGCGCATGGCGGCCTGCCCACGTTCGACCCGGCCACGCTGCTGCCGATGAACCTGCGCCAGCGCCTGCGCGCATTGCGCCGGTTCGCTCGTCAGGCGCAGGCCGACGGCCTGCCGTGGCAGGGCGTGATGGACCGTATCCGTCCGCACGGGCAGGCGCTGTGGTGCAGCCTCGACGCGGCCGACCAGCGCCGCTTCCTGCGCCATGTGGTGCGCTACTGGGATGTGCATCGCCACCGCATCGCCGAAGAGGCCGACGCACAGCTGCAGGCGCTGATCGAAAGCGGCCAACTGCGTATTCACCGGTCCCGCCTGCAACGCATCGGCCGCGAAGGCGACACCCTGCGGCTCTCTGGTCGCGCTCCGTCTGGCAATGAACAGCACTGGACGATCGGCGGCGTGATCAACGCCACCGGCGTGGAAACCCGCGCCAGCGCGTTGCGCAATCCGCTGCTGCAGCAGCTGCAGGCCGATGGGCTGGCCCGCCCCGGCCCGCATGGGTTGGGCCTGGACAGCACGGTGCCGGGCGACCGCCTGTGTGCTGCCGGGGGCCAGCCGCAGGCACGGCTGGGCGTGCTCGGCAGCCTGCGCATCGGCAGCCTGTGGGAAAGCCTGGCGGTGCCTGAACTGCGTCAGCAGGCGCAGGCACTGGCCACCCAGGTGGTCGCAGGAGCCGCGACGGCGATGCCGTAAAATGGGGGCATGGATGTCTCCCACCTGCTTGATGGCCTGAACCCGGCCCAGCGCGAAGCCGTCTCCGCTCCCCCCGGCCACCACCTGGTGCTGGCCGGTGCCGGTTCCGGCAAGACCCGCGTACTCACCCACCGCATCGCCTGGCTGCATGAAGTCGACGGCGTGCCGACCCACGGCATTTTCGCGGTGACTTTCACCAACAAGGCGGCCGGCGAAATGCGCCACCGCATCGACGCACAGCTGCCCCATGGCAGCCGTGGCATGTGGATCGGTACCTTCCACGGCCTGGCCAACCGCCTGCTGCGCCTGCACTGGCAGGACGCGAAGCTGCCCGAAGGCTTCCAGGTGATGGACTCGGACGACCAGCTGCGGCTGGTCAAGCGCGTGGTGCAGGCGCTGGAGCTGGACGACGGCAAGTACCCGGCCAAGCAGATTGCATGGTGGATCAACGCACAGAAGGACGAGGGCCGTCGCCCGCAGCACATCCAGCCCGAGCCGCACGATGCGTGGCTGGAAACCATGCGCCAGGCTTACATCGAGTACCAGGCGCGCTGCGACCGCGCCGGCCTGGTGGACTTCGCCGAGCTGCTGCTGCGCGCGCATGAACTGCTGCGCGACAACCCGGCGTTGCTGTCGCACTACCGCGCCCGCTTCCGCGAGATTCTGGTGGACGAGTTCCAGGACACCAACGCCATCCAGTACGCCTTCGTGCGCGTGCTGGCCGGTGATTCCGGCCACGTGTTCGTGGTCGGCGACGATGACCAGGCCATCTACGGCTGGCGCGGTGCCAAGGTCGAGAACGTGCAGGGCTTCCTGCGTGACTTCCCCGGTGCGCAGACCATCCGCCTGGAACAGAACTACCGCTCCACCGCCAACATCCTCGGCGCCGCCAATGCGGTGATCGCGCACAATCCGGATCGCATCGGCAAGCAGCTGTGGACCGACAGTGGCGACGGCGAGCCGATCGACCTGTACGCCGCGTACAACGAGATGGACGAGGCACGCTACATCGTCGAGCGCGCCCGCCAGTGGGTGCGCGATGGTGGCAGCTACACCGAAGTGGCCGTGCTCTACCGCAGCAACGCGCAATCGCGCGCGTTGGAAGAAGCGCTGCTGAGCGAACAGGTGCCGTACCGCGTGTACGGTGGCATGCGCTTCTTCGAGCGTGCCGAAATCAAGGACGCGCTGGCTTACCTGCGCCTGCTGTCCAACCGCAACGATGACGCCGCCTTCGAGCGCGCGGTCAACACCCCCACCCGGGGCATCGGCGACCGCACGCTGGACGAAGTGCGCCGCGAGGCACGCGCGCAGGGCATCTCGTTGTGGGAAGCAACGATGTTGGTCACCCAGGGCAGTGCGCTGGCCGCGCGCGCGCGCAATGCACTGGCCGGCTTCCTGGGGCTGGTCAACGAGCTGCAGGCGCAGACCGTGCACATGACCCTGGCCGAGCGCGTGGACCACGTGCTGGCCCGCTCGCAGCTGCGCGAGCACTGGAGCAAGGAAAGCCGCAACGCGCTGGATTCGGAATCGCGCACCGACAACCTCGATGAACTGGTCTCGGTCGCCTCGCGCTTCGTGCGCCGCGCCGACGACATCGAGGAAGTGGGCGAGGACATGGACGAGCTGGTCGCGTTCCTGGCCTATGCCGCGCTGGAGGCCGGTGAGGGCCAGGCGCAGGCCGGCGAGGACGGCGTGCAGCTGATGACCCTGCACTCGGCCAAGGGCCTGGAATTCCCGCTGGTGTTCCTGGCGGGCATGGAAGACGGCCTGTTCCCCAGCGCACGTTCGCTGGAAGAAAGCGGGCGGCTGGAAGAAGAGCGCCGCCTGGCCTACGTCGGCATCACCCGCGCGCGCCAGAAGCTGGTGCTGAGCTACGCCGAATCGCGCCGCATCCATGGGCAGGACAACTACAGCCTGCCGTCGCGCTTCCTGCGCGAGATTCCGCGCGAGCTGCTGCACGAAGTGCGCCCGAGGGTACAGGTCTCGCGGCCGGCCTCAATGGGTGCCAGCCGGGTGATGGGCCATGCCTCGATCGAGGCGCCACCGGTCAAGCTCGGCGCGCTGGTCACCCATCCCAAGTTCGGCGAGGGCATGGTGACCGACTACGAAGGCAGCGGCGCCCACGCCCGCGTGCAGGTCGAGTTTGCCGATGCCGGCAGCAAGTGGCTGGTGATGGCGTACGCCAACCTGACGGTGATCTGATCACCGTCAGGGGGCGGGAATTCCGGTAGAGCCGAGCCATGCTCGGCTGCTTCTGGCGGGAAAGAGCAGCCGAGCATGGGCTCGGCTCTACAAAGGCGAGTACTCATGACCCGTAACGTGCTCTTCCTCTGCAGCCAGAACCGCCTGCGCAGCCCGACGGCCGAGCAGGTATTCGCCGATTGGCCGGGCATCGAGACCGCCTCGGCCGGGTTGCTGGCCGACGCCGAGGAAGTGCTCAGCCCCGAGCTGCTGCAGTGGGCCGATCTGGTGTTCGTGATGGAGCGCGCCCACCGCAATCGGCTGTCCAGCCGCTACAAGGCCTGGTTGAACGGCAAGCGGGTGATCTGCCTGGATATCCCGGACGACTACGACTACATGGACCCGGTGCTGGTGGAGCTGCTGAAGCGCAAGGTGGCGCCGTTCCTGCGTTGACCGCGGTGTTGTAGAGCCGAGCCCATGCTCGGCTGCTTTTCGCGCCAGAAGCAGCCGAGCATGGGCTCGGCTCTACAATAGGCGGCACTTCTTCCAGGACCGCCCCCATGACCGAACCCACGCTGCACGTCACCGTGAAGTTGAACGCCCGGCTGCAGCCGGAGCATCGCCACGAACTGTTCGAGGATCCGCTCGACGCGCTGCTGCAGGCGGCCCAGGTGGGCGAGCTGACTGGCGGCGGCACCGCGATGTCCGATCTCGGCGAGGTCGAATACGGTGATATCGAAGTTGCCCTGGTCGATGCGGCCGGCGTGCCAAAGCTGATCGACCTGCTGGAACAGCTGGGTGCTCCGAAGGGTTCGCAGCTGCAGGGCGCGGGTGAAGCCGACCGCAGCTTCGGCGTGACCGAAGGCCTGGGCATCTACCTGGATGGCCTGAATCTGCCGGACGAAGTCTACGAACAGTGCGATTCCAACCACGTGTTCGAACAGCTGTCGGAGAACATCGACGGCCTGGGCGAGATCTGCAGCTGGTGGCAGGGCCCGACCGAGACCGCGCTGTACATGTACGGCGAATCGTTCGAGACGATGCGTGATGCGATTGCCGGATTCGTGGCCAGTTATCCGCTGTGCCAGAACGCACGCGTGGTGCAGATCGCCTGAAGGTGGGGGCGCTGTAGAGTCGAGCTTGCTCGACTGCCTTTTATGAGCAGAAGCAGTCGAGCAAGCTCGACTCTACGGCAGCAGGTTATCGGCCGGCTGACTGCCGGGCGTTGTCGCGCTGGGCAAGATCCTTGCCCAGATGATAGCCGCCGCAGAGCAGGACGAAGGTGGCCATGAGGCTCCAAAGGATGATCCTGAGGGGGCTTCGTGGTGTTGGCTTGCTGTCCTGCATGTGCGTTCTCCCGGGGCGGCGCGGTGCCGCTGGTCCAGCATGCGCTGCGGTAGGGGGGTGGGCAAGCGGACGATGCGCACACGCCGCTGCGCGGCGCCGGATTGATCCTGCTCAAGGCGCGGCCTCCACATCCGGTGTGCAATGGTGTCGTTCCCATCTGGCAGACCGCCACGGAGCCCCACCATGTACAAGCGCATCCTGATTGCCACCGACGGTTCCGAGTTGGCCGACAAGGGCCTGGCCAAGGGCCTGGAGCTGGCCAAGGACCTCAATGCCGAGGTCGATATCGTGACCGTTTCCGAGCCGTGGGCCGTCGGCATGTACGACGCCATGGGCTGGAGCGTGGGCTACATGAACAGCCCTGAGTACAAGGCCGACCGCGAGGAAGGCGCGCAGAAAGTGCTGCAGCCGGCGCTGGCCAAGGCCGCCGAGCAGGGCATCACCGCCAATCCGGTGCATGTGCTGGACCGCTATGCGGCCGACGGCATCATCGAGACGGCGGGCGAGCGCAACAGTGACCTGATCGTGATGACCTCGCACGGCCGCCGTGGCGTGACCCGTGTGCTGCTGGGCAGCCAGACCGCCGAGGTGCTGGCACGCAGCACGCTGCCGGTGCTGGTCATCCGCTGATTCAAGCGTTCCCGGGGAGGGGACCCGACGCCGGCCGCAGGATGCGCGCCGGCGTTGTTTTTCTTGTGGGGCCGGCAGGGCGTATCCACGCATGGCGTGGATCTACTGAATTGCAGGGATCCGACCCCGGCTACATCACCAGCTGTACAGCTTCCAGTACACCGGCGACACGCCATCCTTGTCGTTGTCGAAACGGCCGTCGCCGTTCTTGTCGTACATGTAGAACGGCGCACCGCGCGACGGGGTCACCTTGACCATGCGCAGCTGTCCGGACACGCGGTATTCCTCGATGACATCGCCGTTGTCCATGGTGCGCCTGGACACATCCGCGCCCTTGACGTCCACCGGGGGAGCGCCCGCGCCACCCATGCTGGCGCAGCCAGCGAGCAGAAGCAGGGAAGCCAGCATCAGGGTCTTCATCGGCGGGGGCCTTTGCCTGGAATGAGCCTTGATTATGCCCCATCGCCGGGCGCCTGCCGTGTCGCCGCGATGCAGGCACGGGCGCGTAGAATCGACCCATGAGCAGATTAGTCCTGATCGACGGGTCCAGTTACCTGTACCGCGCGTTCCACGCGCTGCCGCCCCTGTCCAATGCACAGGGCGAACCCACCGGCGCGCTGTTCGGCGTGGTCAACATGCTGCGCTCGACACTGAAGGAACGCCCGGCTTACGTGGCGTTCGTGGTCGATGCGCCGGGCAAGACCTTCCGCGATGACCTGTACGACCAGTACAAGGCCAACCGCCCACCGATGCCCGATGAGCTGCGCAGCCAGGTCGAGCCGATGTGCCGCATCGTCGAGGCGCTGGGCATCAGCATCCTGCGCATTCCCGGCGTGGAAGCCGACGATGTGATCGGCACGCTGGCCCTGCAGGGCGTGGCGCAGGACCTGAAGGTGACCATTTCCACCGGCGACAAGGACTTCGCCCAGCTGGTGCGCCCGGGCATCGAGCTGGTCAACACCATGACCGGCAGCCGCATGGATTCGGATGCGGCGGTGATGGAGAAGTTCGGCGTGCGCGCCGACCAGATCATCGACCTGCTGGCGCTGATGGGCGACGCGGTCGACAACGTGCCGGGCGTGGAGAAATGCGGGCCGAAGACCGCCGCCAAGTGGCTGGCCGAGTACCAGCACCTGGATGGGGTGATGGCGGCCGCGCCGACCATGAAGGGCAAGATCGGCGAAAACCTGCGCGCGGCACTGGAGCGCCTGCCGCTGAACCGCGAGCTGGTGACCATCCGCACCGACGTGGAGCTGGACGCCAGCCCGACCACGCTGGCCCTGCGCGAGCAGGACGTGCCGGAGCTGACCGAGCTGTATGCGCGCTACGGCTTCACCCAGGCGCTGAAGGAGCTGGGTGCACCACTGCCGGCGCCGACGGCCGCCAGCGAAGCCACCCCGAGCCTGCGTGGCACCGCCGCCGGCTTCGCCCGCGGCAGCGCCGAGGCACCGGCAGCGGGCACGCTGGATCCGGCGCTGGCGGCACCGGGTGAATACGAGACCGTGCTGGCCGCCGAGCAGCTGCAGGCCTGGGTCGAGCGCCTGCAGCAGGCGGACCTGATCAGCTTCGATACCGAAACCGATGCGCTGGACGCGATGCGTGCGCGCCTGGTGGGCATCAGCCTTGCGGTCGAGCCGGGCAAGGCCGCCTACATTCCGGTCGGCCACGACTATCCAGGCGCGCCGGCCCAGCTGCCGATGCAGCAGGTGCTGGACGCACTGCGCCCGGCGCTGCAGGACCCGGCTAAGAAGAAGCTGGGCCAGCACGGCAAGTACGACCTGCATGTACTGCGCCGCCACGGCGTGGACGTGCAGGGCTATCACGACG
Organism: Stenotrophomonas veracruzanensis; assembly: GCF_032911525.1. Taxonomy (NCBI): domain Bacteria; kingdom Pseudomonadati; phylum Pseudomonadota; class Gammaproteobacteria; order Lysobacterales; family Lysobacteraceae; genus Stenotrophomonas; species Stenotrophomonas veracruzanensis. The sequence continues at coordinate 47,642 of NZ_JAWJTI010000011.1, read as the reverse complement.
ACACCATGCTCGAGAGCTTCGTGCTCAACTCCACCGCCACCCGCCACGACATGGATTCGCTGGCGCTGCGTTACCTGGGCTACAGCACCATCAAGTTCGAGGACGTGGCCGGCAAGGGTGCCAAGCAGATTCCGTTCTCGCAGGTGGGCATCGACGAAGCCAGCCGCTACGCGGCCGAGGACGCCGACATCACCCTGCGCCTGCACCGCGCGCTGCAGCCGCAGCTGCTGGTCGAGCCGGCGCTGGACGGCGTGTACCGCGACATCGAGATGCCGCTGGTGCCGGTGCTGACCAGCATCGAAGCCAACGGCGTGCGGATCGACACCGACGAACTGCGCCGGCAGAGCCAGGACCTGTCCTCACGCATGTTGGCGGCGCAGCAGAAGGCCACCGAACTGGCCGGACGCAGCTTCAACCTGGATTCTCCCAAGCAGTTGCAGGCGGTGCTGTTCGACGAGCTGAAGCTGCCGGCGGTGGTGAAGACTCCGAAGGGCCAGCCCAGCACCAATGAAGAGGCGCTGGAGGCGATTGCCGACCAGCATGAGCTGCCGCGGGTGATCCTGGACTACCGTGGGTTGGCCAAGCTGCGCAGCACCTACACCGACAAGCTGCCGGAGATGGTCAACCCGGACACCGGCCGGGTGCACACCAGCTACCACCAGTCCGGTGCCGCCACCGGCCGCCTGTCCTCGTCGGACCCGAACCTGCAGAACATCCCGATCCGCACCGAGGATGGCCGCCGCATCCGCCGCGCGTTCATCGCCCCGGAGGGCTTCCAGCTGCTGGCCGCCGACTACTCGCAGATCGAGCTGCGGATCATGGCCCACCTGTCCGAAGACCCGGGCCTGGTGCGCGCCTTCGAGCAGGGTGCCGACGTGCACCGTGCCACCGCCGCCGAGGTGTTCGGGCGTACGCTGGAGGACGTGACGCCGAACGAGCGCCGCGCCGCCAAGGCGATCAACTTCGGGCTGATGTACGGCATGAGCGCCTTCGGCCTGGCCCGCAACCTGGGCATCGACCGTGGCCAGGCGCAGGACTACGTGGCGCTGTACTTCAGCCGCTACCCGGGCGTGCGCGACTTCATGGAGCGGATGCGCCAGCAGGCCCGCGACCAGGGCTATGTGGAAACCCTGTTTGGTCGTCGCCTGTACCTGAACGACATTCATGCACGTAACCAGGGCCTGCGCGCCGGTGCCGAACGCGCGGCGATCAACGCGCCGATGCAGGGCACCGCCGCCGACATCATCAAGCGCGCGATGGTGGACGTGGATCAGTGGCTGCGTGACAGCGGCGCACCGGCACGGATGATCCTGCAGGTGCACGATGAACTGGTGTTCGAAACCGAAAGCAGTTTCGTTGAAGACTTGCGTTTGCAGGTGGTGGAGCGCATGTCGCAAGCGGCCAAGTTGCGGGTGCCGCTGGTGGTCGATACCGGCATCGGCAACAACTGGGACGAAGCGCACTGAAGGTGTTTCAGGCGGAAAACGACGTGAATTCGTTCATTCGTCAGAGGTTTCTGACTCGATCATGAATGTTTCCCCGATCGATGTTCATTAAATTGGGCCCCTTCACGAACCGTTAGTGTTCGGAGTGCTTCTATAACTCTCGACAGGCGCAATGCCTGTTGTGGATCTCTCCCATCCCCTGGAGCAGATCTCGGAACGGGGACTCCTCCCCAAGTGCCCGTTCCCCGGCCCCGTTGACCTCCCCCTGGTCAGCGGGGCTTTTTATTTGCGCTGCCGGCACTTCGGACCCCAGATGCTAGGCTGGGCGACCGTTCCACAGGGGAAGACCATGCCCGACCTGTTCGTACTGGCAATGCCCTGGTGGGAATTCATCCTGCGCGCGGTGGTGGTCTATGTCGTGGTGCTGGGCATGGTCCGCCTCGGCGGAAAACGCGCGCTGGGCCAGATCACGCCGTTCGACGTGCTGTTGATCGTGCTGCTGGGCAATGCGGTGCAGAACGCGCTGCTGGGCACGGACACTTCGCTGGGTGGAGGCCTGCTGCTGGCCGCCACCCTCATCCTGCTCAATTACGGGGTGGGCTGGCTGACCACCCGGAATCGCCGTATGGAGCGGATGATCGAAGGAGAACCCACCGTGATCGCGCGCGATGGCCGGCTTCTGGAGGGTGTTCTCCGCCGCGAACTGATCAGTCGCGCTGATTTCGACGCCGCGCTGCGCCAGCAGGGCGGGCTGCAGATCGAAGACGTGCAGATCGCCCTGCTGGAGACGACCGGACACATCACCATCATTCCGCGGAAGAGCACCTGATCGTGCAGCGCCGAGCATGGGCTCGGCGCTGCACGGCATCATTCATGGTGTGCAGCGGGTAGTGCCGGCCGCCGGTTTGCGCTCGTAGTAGGCGAAACGGTTGCCGCTGTCGATGCCGACCAGGTTGCCGTTCTGCAGCAGCTGCAGCACGAAGTCGCTGCCGATATCGCGATGGATGAAGATGCGGCCGTCGCGCAGGCTCGCCCGCAGTGGCTGTTCGCGGCCACCGGCCTCAACCACACCCCCCTCGAGGAAGCGCAGCTGCGACAACACGCTGCGCTCGGCTTCAAAGCTGCCACAGGGCAGTGCGGTGGCCGGCACCGGCGTGAGCGCGGAGGTGGAGGCGCTGGCGAGAACGGCAAGGTCCTTGGCCGGACCGCAGGCCGGGGCATCGGCGCGCTGGGCACAGGATCGCTGCAGCGCATCGCGGGCCTGCTGCAGGCGGCCACTGCTCCACAAGGTTTCAGCGGTGTCGGCGCAGAACGTTTCGCCCTGCTGCAAGCGGCAAAGGTCGATCAGTTCATCAAGCTGCGCGGGCGGCAGGGGCGCATCCACGGAATGCTGCAGGCCGAGCAGGGCCTTGCCCATCATTTCCGAGGCAATCTCCTTGGCTGCCGTCATGCAACCCTCGGCGTCGAACGACGGCAGCTCCTTCCTGCAGATCTCGGGAATCGGCGGTTCCTCCGTTTTGGGCGCGGCGTCCTTGGCCTGCTGCTGGTAGGTCTCCAGCAGACGCATGCAGGCTGCGCCCACGCCTTCAACGCACCATGCATGAAGCTTCTGGGGAGCGGCCTCCGGCAGCGCTTCCAGGCAGTCGGAGGTGTTCATCACGCAACCGCCCTCGATGGGTTCCGGCATCGTCTTGCAGGCGGCGGCGTGCTCACGGGTGAACTCGCGATAGGGCGTGCTGATCGTGCGGTCGTTGTCCGAGAAGTACCAGTTTTCCAGCTGGCCGGTGGACAGGTTGCCGGTACCGAGCACGTCTTCCTGGCGGGCAACGCGCAGTTCCTCGGTGGCCTGGTAGGGGCCGGACAGGAAGCCGTGTCCTTCGCTCTCCAGGGTCAGCGTGGTGTTGCCGCCGCTGTCCTTGTAGGTGCCGCAGGCCATCGACTGCGCGGCGGCCGGCAGGCTGGCCGAGGCCAGGGCGAGCAACAGCAGGGAGCGCCAGCCCGCAACGCGGGGGCGGAGGGAAACACCAGCAGGCATGAGGTCATCCTTGAAGGAAGTGGGGGCAGGGCCCGTCCGGTGCAGGGCACACCACAGGCAGGGAAGGGCGTCACGCGTCAGACGTGCCGCCGGAAGATCAGAGCCAGTCGCGCGGCACCAGGTAGTCGGCCAGGCGCGCTTCGGCGCTGCCCGCTTCCGGGGTGAAGCCGTACTCCCAGCGCACCCGCGGCGGCAGGCTCATCAGGATGCTCTCGCTGCGGCCGCCACTCTGCAGGCCGAACAGCGTGCCGCGGTCGTAGACCAGATTGAACTCCACGTAGCGGCCGCGACGGTACAGCTGGAATTCGCGTTCGCGTTCACCATGGGTGGTGTCCTTGCGCTGCTGCACGATCGGCAGGTAAGCGTCGAGGAAGCCATCGCCCACCGCGCGCAGGTAGTCGAAATCGCGCTCGAAGTCGCCGTGCAGGTCGTCGAAGAACAGACCGCCGATGCCACGCGTTTCATTGCGGTGGCGCAGGAAGAAGTACTCGTCGCACCAGCGCTTGTGCGCGCTGTAGCGTTCGTCGCCGAACGGGGCACACAGATCGCGTGCGACCCGGTGCCAGTGCTGCACGTCCTCGTCGAACGGATAGAACGGGGTCAGGTCGAAGCCGCCGCCGAACCAGCTGGCCACCACTTCACCGTCGCGCTGGGCCTGGAAGAAGCGCACGTTGGCATGGGTGGTCGGCACGTAGGGGTTGAGCGGGTGGAACACCAGCGACACGCCGGTGGCGCGCCAGGAGGCGCCGGCCAGTTCCGGGCGGTTGGCCGAGGCCGACGGCGGCAGGCGGCTGCCGGCCACGTCGGAGAAGCCGATGCCGGCCTGCTCGAACACCGCGCCGTCGCGCAGCACGCGGGTGCGCCCACCACCGCCCTCGGCACGCTGCCACAGGTCTTCCTGGAAGCGGGCCTGGCCATCGGCGGCCTCGATCGCCGCACAGATGCGGTCCTGCAGGTCGGTGAGGTAGGCGCGCACGCGCTCGAATTCGTTCATGGCGCGTACTTTACCGCAGGGCCCGCCCGAAGCTGCGGACAGGCCCTGGCGGGCTCAGCGCTTGCGGTTGGAGTTGCGCGGCGTCGGAGCGTTGTCCACAGCCGCCTCTTCAACCGCCTTCTGCAAGGCACCGCCCAGCGTGATCAGCTCCCAGTTCTGGGTGCCGAGCACGTCGCAGGCCACGTGCAGGCCGCTGCGGTCGGCCTTGCACAGCTGCTCCAGGGTTGCCCGTGCATCCACCTCCGCACCGTTGCCTTGCGCGGTGACCAGGTTCTCGCACCCTTCGCGGACGCCAGCCCGGCAGACCGTGGTGTAGTGCCCGGCGGCCTGCAGCCAGTTCCCGGACAGCGCAAGGCGGTTGCCGAGAATGTTGCAGCCCTGCAGCTTGCCCTGCGTGCAGCAGGCTTCGGCCCCGTCCTCGTTGGCCAGCGCCAGCGGGCAATCCTGTGGCAGTGGCAGCACCTTGAACTGCTTCGGCGCACTGCACCTGGTCGGGCCTTCACCGGTGGGGGTGAACACCTGGAAGCGGGTCCAGGTATCCAGGCCCAGCAGCTGGCCACCCGGCAGCGGGCGCAGCACGAAGTCGCCGCCCCGGTCGTGGTGGATGCGGATGTCACCCTCTTCGACACGCGCACGAAGATGGCTGCCCCAGCCGACACCGACCAGGCCGGCATCACCGAAATCGAGCGTGTCCATCAGGCCGCCGTCGGCCCGGTAGTTGCCGCAGGGCAGGGCCGTTGCCGGTTGCGGCTGCAACGATGCACCCACCGCCTGCAATGCCGGCAGGCGCTCGCAGGTGGCGGTGTCATTGCCGGGGGGGCAGGCCGCAGCCAGGGCCTGCACTGCCTGCAGGGGATCTCCTGCCTCCCAGGACAGCTCAGCTACGCGGGTGCAGAAGCCGCCATGCGGTACCTCGCGGCATAGCCGCAACAACTGTTGCCGCCGCTCAGCCGGAATGATCACCGGCACGGTCGGCGCCGTCATCGTCACCATGGCTTCGGTCATGGCGGCCGTCATCGAGGCCTTGACCAGCTGCTCCTGCACTGCAGGGTCGGCCTCGAGTGCGGCGGCACACGCTGGGGTTTCCTGTTCGAAGCCACCATCGTCACAGGCGGCGGGGAGTTTGATGCCAGACAGAGCGGCGTCGAGCGCTGCCTTTGCCAGGTCGGGATCGGCCTCGACCGTGGGTTTGGCCTCCTCCTGCCAACGATCAGCCAGTTGCAGGCACATGCCGGGCACACCTTCCCGGCACCCTGCTTCCAGCGCGATCGGGGTCGCTCCGCGACGGTTGTCCAGGCACGCCGCCGCATCAGCCAGGCAGCTGCCTTCAGCCGGCGTGGCTGCTGCGGCGCACTGTGCGGGGGCCTGCAGGAGGTAGACCGTGCCATCCACCTCGACCGTGCGGCCACGATCGCGGACCTGCAGTGCGCTGGGCAGGCCGTACTCCAGACTCACCAGTTGCAGCTTTCCGTCGATCTGCTGGAACACGACCGGAGACGGCGCACTGCCGAAGTGCTTCTGCTCGCCACGGTTGGGTGCGCTGATGCGCAGCGTGCTGCTGCCTTCATCGGCCTTGAACAGGCCGCATTGCGGTGACTGTGCGGCGGCCATCGGCGCGGCCAGCAGCAACGCCCAGGCCAGCCAGCGACGGCGCGGTGCGGGTGAATGCATGTCGTCTCCTTGACGATCGAACGGGAAACTCCAGACGCTACGGCGAACCACGGCCCTCGCGCGGGGGCGTGCATTGTGCCGTGCCGGGCACGGGCTGGTAACGCTGGTAGGCCGTCTGGTTGTCCATGCCGAGCAGGTCGCCGTTGCCGAGTTGGCGCAGTACGAACGTTTCGCCGTTCTGTTGCAGCTGGACGGCGCCTTCGTGCAGGCGGGCCTGCGTGCCATCGCCGAAGTCGAGCATGTCGATCACGCCACCGTCGGCCTTGTAGCGACCACACGGCACATGTTGGAGCGCTACCAGGCGCAGGTCAGTGCCGAGTTCACGCAGTGGTGCGGTACGTTCGCAGGCACTGACGCGTCCAGCATCGCAGACCACCTGCAGGGCCTGCACCGCCAGCGCAGGTTGCAGCGCGTCCAACTGTTGCGCGGCCACTTCGACGCAGAAGCGGCCACCACGGTGTTGCAGGCACAACTGCTGCAGGCGATCGCGTGCAGCGACGGGAAGAGGCGAACCCAGTGTGCCCTCGTCTTCCTGTTGCAGGCGCTGGTCCACCCGCCGCATGGCGGCGGCCAGTGCATCGTCGGTCATGGCTTCGCAGGCCTGCGGATCGTGCCCGGCCGTGTGTTCGTGGCAGGGCGGCGGGCGCTCGAAGACTGCCGGGCCGGCGTCTCCGGCTGCATCTGTTGCGCTGCCATCACGCATCAGCCGCAGCAGCGTTGAACAGCCGGAGCCTACGCCCTCGTCGCAGGCGCGCCGGGCCTGGCCGGCCGAGGCCGTTGGCAGCTGCACCATGCAGTAGCTGCCGGCCGCGCGGCAGCTGCCAGCCACCGCGGTGGGCTCGCTGGCGCAGGCGCGGGACCGGCGCAGGGTGTAGGTCACCACCACGTCGTCTTCGATGCGCTGCCCATCGACACTGATCCGGATCGGCTCGGCCACGCCATCGTCGAGCATGACCAACCGTGTCTGTGCCGCACCGCGATCAACCCACAGCGGCTGCGGCTCGCTGCCGTCGTTGTGGCGATAGCCGATGCCGGGGGTGGTGAACACGAGCGCCACACCGCCGTCGGTGCTGCGGTATTCGCCACACTGCAGCGCGTCGGCGGCAGCAGGCAGCGCAGCCAACAGCAGCAATGCGGGGAGAAGGGTCAGCAAGCGCATGCGACGGTCCTTGTCGTGCGAGAAGGGGATGGGGCTCAGTGGAAGCGCGAGCGGATATCCGGCCGCAGCAGGCGCCATGCCAGCCAGCCCTGCAGACCCAGGAACAGCACCGAAGTGCCGAGCAGGGTGAAGGTCATCATCCAGCGACGCGGCTGCAGCGATTGCTGCATGTCCGGCTGATCGGCGAGCAGCACGATCATGTCGCGCATGAACACGTCCAGCCACCAAGTGATTGCGAAATTGGCCAGCGCGCTCAACAGCAGCATCACCACGAAGCTCCACAGGCCCCAGCGGCGCTCGCGCAGCAGCCCCCAGCTGGCCACGGCCGAGACCAGGCAGAGCAGTGCAGTGGTCATCGAGGCACCCACCGGGTGCGCCAGCAGCCAGGTCAGGCTGTGCATCTGCCTATGCTGTGCTTCACCCGCCAGCAGCCGCCAGAGTGGAGCGTCGTGCAGCGGCCACGCCAGCAGCCCCTGCAGCACGAAATAGCCGGTCAGCAGCGCGGACAGCCAGAAGGACGCCTGGACAAGTGGTCGAATCCACGCGTGGTAGGGCGAAGGCTGCGAAGAGGGCGGCGGGAGCGGCACTGACATCCGGTGTCCTTGCAATCGGTGCCCGCACGCTCAGCGGGCCGTCACCCGGGTGGCGACGGCCGGCAGGATATGGTGTTCGCTCAACGGTGCCAAGGGCTGGCCGTGCGGCGGCTGCAGCGGCACCCAGGCCAGTTCGGCGATCTCCGCGCGTGCCTGTGGCGTGCCGTCCACCTGCACCCACCATGCCTGCGCCTGCACGAGGTGGCCGGGCTCGTTCACCGCCCAGTCTTCGAACGTGCCCAGCGCGACGGCGGTCCCGGCGCACACCTGCACACCGAGTTCTTCGTCCAGTTCGCGCGCCAGTGCCTGCAGCGGTGCTTCGCCGGCTTCAGGCTTGCCACCGGGCTGGATGAAGCGGCTGGCGCCGTGCTTGCGCACCACCAGCGCCCGGCCGCGGTCATCCAGGATGACCGCGGCCACGATATGGATCGTGGCCGCGGCGTTGCTCACTTCAGGTTCTGCTCGAACAGCTTCAGGATGCGCTTGTACTGGTCCAGCCAGGAATCGGCGCGCACGTAGCCGTGGCGCTCCAGCGGGTACGGTGCGATCGACCAGTTGTCCTTGTGCAGTTCGATCAGGCGCTGAGTGAGGTTCACCGAGTCCTGGAAGAACACGTTGTCATCCATCATGCCGTGGGCGATCAGCAGGTTGTCCTGCAGGTTCTGCGCGTATTCGATCGGCGAGGACACGCGGTACGCCTCCGGGTCGATGTCCGGGGTGTTGAGGATGTTGCTGGTATAGCCGTGGTTGTACTGGTGCCAGTCGACCACCGGGCGCAGCGCGGCGCCAGCCTTGAACGTGCCCGGCGAGCGGAACAGCGCCATGAAGGTCATGAAGCCGCCGTAGGAACCGCCGTAGATGCCGGCGTGGTCGCGGTCACCCTGCTGGGTGTCGACCAGCCAGTCCAGGCCGTCCTTGTAGTCTTCCAGTTCCGGGTGGCCCATGTTGCGGTAGATCGCCGTACGCCAGTCGCGGCCGTAGCCTTCGCTGCCGCGGTAATCCATGTCCAGCACGATGTAGCCCTTCTGCACCAGCAGGTTGTGGAACATCTGCTCGCGGAAGTAAGCCGGGTAGCGCTGGTGCACGTTCTGCAGGTAGCCGGCACCGTGCACGAACATCACGATCGGGTACTTCCTGCCGGGTTCCTTGTTTTCGGGCTCGTAGTACTTGGCCCAGACCACGCCGGCACCATGCTTGGATGGAACCGCCACCAGCTTCGGCTGGATCCACTGGCGTGCCTTGTAGTCGGCGGTGCGGGTGTCGGTCAGCACGCGTGCCTGGCCACCGGTGCTCGGCAGCACGGCCAGCTGCGGCGGCAGGTAGGCGCCGGAGTAGCGCACCAGCAGCTGCTGGCCGTCCGGCGACAGTGAGAAGTCTTCCACGCCGTTGAGGCTGGTCAGCTCGCGCACCTGGCGGCTGCCGGTGTCGACCGCGCAGACTTCGTAGTCATGCGGCGCCTGCTGGTTGCACAGGAAGTAGAAGCCCTTGCCATCGGCCGAGGGCACCGGCGCCGAGGTTTCCCACTTGCCGCTGGTCAGCGCCTGCGGCTTGGCAGTGCCGGCCTGGGTGTACAGGTGCGAGAAGCCCGATTCCTCCGACAGCAGCCACAGCGTGCGGCCATCGGCCATCCAGCCGAAATCGTTGAAGCCCCAGTTGATCCAGGCGTTGTCGGTCAGGCGATGACGGTTCTGCACGCGGCCATCGGCGGCGTTGACGCTGACGATCCAGCGGTCCTTGTTGTCATTGGCACGCAGCATCACCGCGGCCTGCTGGCCATCAGGGCTCCAGCGGATGCCACCGCCCATGAAGTCGCTCATCACCTGCAGGCTGCGCTCGCCCTTCAGCGCGTCCTTGCCGGCCTTGCGGCGCAGTTCGGCCAGCGGGTCGGTGCTGATGCCCGGCAGGCCGGCCAGCGAGACCTTCTCGGCCTTGCCGGTGCGCACGTCCACGTACCACAGCGTGTGCGGCTCGAAGCCGTTGCGGCCGACGCGGGTGCGGGTGTCTTCGGTTTCCTCGTAGCCCGACTCGGTCACGTACAGCGGCATCTTGCCGCCACGGCCGTCGTCGAAGTCCTTCGGCTTGGTCACCACGATGAGGTGGGTCAGGTCCGGCGACAGCACGCTGTCGGCGATCTCCACGTCGGCGCCCAGGTACACCGGGCCCGGCGCGCGGGTCGGGTCGGCCTGGCGCCAGCGCTGGTCCTGGTCCTTCAGTGCTTCGCGCTGGTCACGGTCGCGGCGCAGGGTTTCCAGCGTGCGCAGCTGCTGGTCGCGCAGCACGTCGGCCTTCGGCGGCGTGCGCGGGTCCTTCTCGGCCTTCAGGCTGGCCACCTGCTGCACGCCGCTGGCGGCGGTCCAGTGGAACCAGTTCTGGCCGACGCGCCAGATCACGCCGTTGTCGGCGGCGAAGTTCACGTTGCCCGCGCGCTCGTTGCTGCGGGTCAGCTGGGTCAGCGCGCCGCTGCGCAGGTCACGCACGAACACGTCACCGTTGCGGACGAAGGCGCTGCGGCTGCGGCTGCGGTCATAGACCGGCTCGGCCACGTCCAGGGTGCCGCGCTGGTCATCGGCCACCTGCGCGGCCACGCCACCGGCCACCGGCTGGCGGAAGGTATCGCGCACCGGGCTGCCGTTGCGCTTGAGCTGGTATTCCACCTGCTGGCTGTTCCACGACCACCAGGCCTTCTCGACCGGCGGGCCAATCCAGTCCGGGTCGGCCATGGCCTGTTCGATGGTGATCGGCGTCGGCGCGGCATGCGCAGCCGGTGCGGCCAGCACGGCCGACAGCAGGAGGGACAGGGGCAGCACTCGGGACATGGGCGGACGGCACCAGTAGAGGAAACCGGCCAAGCGTAGCAGCCGCAAGGGCCCGGGGCAGGGGCCACAGGTCATGGCAGCGGGATTGGCAAAGTGGTGCAACCGGTGGCCGGCCTCGCGCATCCATTCTCCTGAACCCGCATCATCCACCGAACAGGAGCCCGACCATGCAGGAACTGATCCCGATCACCCTCTTCATCTGCATCGCCTACGCGATCCATGCCATTGCCGATGCCCGCGCCCGCAGCAAACTGGTGGCCCCGCACGTGCCGGAGGAAGTGATCCGCTCGCTGGCCGTGCTGGAAGAAGAACGCCGCCGCCAGGGCGCGCTGCGCTGGGGCATCAGCCTGGTCTGCCTGGCGCTGGCCATGGCCCTGCTGGAAGCCATCGGTGCGCGCGAACTGACCTTTGGTGCCGCCGCCGCGCTGGTCGGCAGTGCCGGCCTCGGCCAGCTGCTGGCCTGGCACTTCACCCGTCCTGCCGCGCGCAAGGGCTGAGCCGGCCCATGCCATGGGCACAGGGGGCGCCCCATAGATGAGCCTGCTCGGCGAAGCATTGTCGGCACTGCGGGGCCGTCGCCGCCACGATACGGCGGCGACGGCGGCACCCGCTGCACCGCTGGATGCGGACCAAGCTCTGGTGCGAGCCATCATCGACGGCTCGCAGGCGGCGTTTTCGCAGCTGGTCGAGACCCATCAACGCACCTGCGCGCACGTGATCGGGCGCATGGTGGGCGACCGCGATCAGGTGGCCGACCTGCTGCAGGAAACCTTCCTGGCCGTGTTCCGCCAGTTGCATCGGTTTCGTTTTGAATCCTCGCTGCGCACCTGGATTTCCCGGGTCGCTTACACCACGGCGCTGCAGCACCTGCGCCGGCGGCGGCTGGAGGCGCAATGGAGGGTGGCGGTGGAGGTGCCGGAGGAACTTGGGATCGGCGATGAAGGTCCCGGGCCCGCTGAGTTGAGCGAGGCGCTGCAGGCCGGGCGCCAGCTTGGTGCGGCACTCGAGCGGCTGAGTGCGCCGCAGCGGCTGATCGTCGGCCTGCATTACCTGGAGGATTTCGATCTGGCCGAGATCGAGCAGGTGACCGGACTGGCACGCGGTACCATCAAGAGCCACCTGTACCGCGCGCGCCAGGTCCTGAAGCAGGAACTGACGCGGCATGCCGCCGCCGGAGAACTGCTGTGAACCGACCGACCGACCCTCGCGATGCGGAAAAGCGCGCGCTGGCGCAGGCGTTGCGTGAGCAGGTGCAGCAGGAAGAAACGCCGGATGTGAGCGAGGCGCTGCAGAAGCGGATCGCCGCTGAGTCACGCGACAGTGGCGTGGGCTATGTGGTGGTGCAGGTGGTGTTGCTGGGGGCGTTGGTGGCTGCGGCGGTCTGGTACTTCTGGGTCTAGGGAAACATTGACGTCTGCACCTGCCTTGGGACGTTTCTTCCTCCAACTCCCGATCAGAAATCCAGGCATCGGGCGTTGTCCGCAAATCGACAGTTGGCCTTTCCCGACAGATTCCGTCACGTCGGTCTCGTCATCAGTGGCGGGCGCTCTATCCAAGGTCCACGAGCTACGTATGTTTCCTGAGGAAAGTTGCAAATTCCATGCCTCCGCTTGAGGCGGAGTTTCACAATCAGAGACTCTCAACCCATCAGCTTCCACGGGTTGGAGTGAGAATCACATGGACAGGTGCGCCAGTAAGTCAACACCGGATGCAGTTGGATGATGCTCTACTACATCCAGCTTTCGCTTGCCCGATTCAAGCAGCGAATCGGCACTCATCTGGCAATCGCTCTCATGCTGGGTGCAGGGGTAGGGATCACGACTGTGATGCTCTCCATTGTTTTCCAGGCATCGTCCGATCCCGCACCAGACCGGAGCTCGACATTGTTCCGCCCGTACCTTGACGCGCGTCCAGATGCACTCCGCAGTGGTTCTCCGGATTCTGGTCAGGCACTGACCTGGCCAGACGCGAAGGCGCTTCTGAACCAAGGCGGGACGTGGAAACAGGCAGCTATGGCAGGGGGGGCAGTGACGCTCTCCCGGCCGGGAGAGTCCAGCGCAAGACTGCGCGCCAGGTTCGCCACGTCCGAAGTCTTCCGTGTCCTTGGCATTGCCGTTGTTCAAGGGCGGGCATGGACTGCCGAGGAGGGACATGCTGCGAGTCGAATGGTGGTCCTGTCGCGTGCACTCGCCAAGCGTGAGTGTGCACAGAACTGCGTTGGTCATCCATTGGAACTGGGCAGACGCACCTACACCGTAGTGGGTGTCGCGGAGGACTGGCATCCGGTGCCGATGTTTCAGGGAGATCTCACACGCCGGCCGTTTGTGGAGCCTGACGAGATCTACCTGCCAGTTGAAACCGCAATCGCGGACAAGTTGACTGTTGTGGACGGGACGGCGATCTGGGGTGGTGACCAGGACACGGATCTTGCAGGGGGGAACGTTTCATGGCTTCAACTGTGGGCGTGGCTGCCTACCGCAGATGATGTCGCCGCCTACCGCGCGGGTCTGAACGCCTATGCGCAGGCAAAGGGCCTTCGGACCGAGCCAGGTACCCAACAGGTGGCACTCTGGCCGTTGATGGAGTGGCTGGACAGGCTGGGATTGGTTCCGGAGCGGGCCAGGATGCAGCTTCGGCTGTCACTGATCCTTCTCGGTGTGTGCGTCGTCAATGCGGCGGCACTGCTGAGCTTCAGTCTGGGGCGCCGTAGGCGGGAGCTCGCGATACGACGTGCACTGGGAGCGCGACGCCGGGACGTGTTCGTCCAGCTCATGTGGGAATCCATCGCGGCGGGAGTCGCAAGCGGTGCACTCGCTGTCGGCACCTATGCACTGGGAATCCGGGTGGTTGCTGCGGGAGACGTTCTGCCCAGCGCGATCACAGCCATGCATGCTGGGGCAATGCTGATGGCGGCTGCCCTGGGAGTCGTCACGACGTTGCTCTGCTCATTGGTCCCATCGTTTGAAATCTGCAGGGTCAGCTCACTGTCGAGTGCCTTCGCGAAGGGAGCTGCCTGAAATGTTCGAATCGATGAGGGAGACCCGACGACACCTGGGAAGCGCCGCACTGCTTGCAGTGCAGGCAGCGCTTGCAAGCCTGGCATGTGCGTTCGCACTGCAATCTACGCTGGACAGCTTCGCCAGATTGAACACCGGGAGCATCCGGGAGGCAGCATCGATTGGTGTGGTCAGAGTCTCGGATGTCGAAGAAGGCGCGGATGAAGCAGTGCTGCGGGCAGACCTGTCTGCGATCCGGCTACCCGGTGTTCAGGGCGCGGCTGTGAGCGACTCCGTTCCGTTCGGGGGAAGAGCTCATCGATACGGCGTGTGCACCAGCGAGTCGGCCATGGCGCACTCGATGAGCTCCGGCACGACAGACATTGCTGGATGTGATCGCATTCCCGTGGTAACTGCCAGCGCTGGCTTGCTGGCGATGCTGGGCGCGGGAATCGTCCTGGGGCGGGATGCCGCAGAGGACGACATGCTTGAAGGCGCTCCGGTGGTGATGATAAGTGAAACGCTGGCTGCACATTTGTTCGGAACGGAGAGTGCTGTTGGCCGCCACCTGTACTTCGGCCCCGGCAGCAGCCGGGTCGTCGTGGGCGTATTTGCGTCTGTTGCTGGGCCGGCGCCAGGAGGCAATGAGCGAGACTCGCAGTGGGCGTTGCTTCCGGGCCTTCCCATGGGCGCGAGTCGCTATTATCTGGCGAAGTGGAGGTCTATGGTCGATCGTTCATCGCTTGATCGCATTGTCGATGCGCTGCAACGGCCTTATCGGATCGTGAATCCGACCGGTGTCGAGACGCTGGCGGGATATCGCGACGCCTACGTCAAAGCTGATCGCTTCGCTACGACCGTGCTCGCGGTCATGACGGCCGTTGTTCTCGGTGTGCTGATGGCCGGAATTTCCGGAGTTGTAGGTGCATGGCTTGATCGACGCCGGCACTCCATCGCAATCCGACGCACTTTGGGTGCGCGCGGATCTGTGATCTTTGCCGAAATCATGTTCGAGGTTTCACTGTTCACCACGTTGGGCGCCCTGCTCGGTGCGTTGTCGTTGCAGTGGGTAGGGTCGCCGCAGGACGGCATCACAGGTTCACCGTGGTTCTCGATATCGAGCGCTGTCGTGCTGGTGATGGCGGCCTGCTTGACTGCACTGGTACCCCGGGCCCTGCGAATCGCCAAGGAGCCGCCCTTGACCTTGCTGAAGCCTCTGTAGCCCATTCATCCTGTAATTCGGGTCCCCCTGCGACAAAGTGAAGCAGCGCGTCACCCGGTCGCATCCCACCTTAACGAAATCCTCCTAAAGTGGTCCGGTATCCCACCGGTCTCAGGCAGGAGGCGTCCCTTGGACGCGTTGTTGTTGTCCCGGATCCAGTTCGGATTCGTCATCAGTTTCCACGTGCTGTTCCCCGCCTTCACCATCGGTACGGCCAGCTGGCTGGCTTTCATCGAATGGCGTTGGCTGCGCACGAAGCTGCCCGTGTGGCGCGAGCTGTATTTCTTCTGGCAGAAGATCTTCGCGGTGTCGTTCGGCATGGGCGTGGTCAGCGGCATCGTCATGGCCTTCCAGTTCGGCACCAACTGGCCGCGGCTGAGCGAGGTGGCCGGTACCGTCATCGGACCGCTGCTGACCTATGAGGTGCTGACCGCGTTCTTCCTGGAAGCCAGCTTCCTCGGCGTGATGATGTTCGGCTGGGGCCGGGTCTCGCCGCGCCTGCATTTCCTGTCCACCTGCATGGTCGCGCTGGGCACGCTGTTCTCCACGTTCTGGATCCTGTCGTCCAACAGCTGGCTGCATACTCCGGCCGGCTACGAGATGGTCAACGGCATCGTGCATCCGGTGGACTGGTGGCAGGTGGTGTTCAACCCCTCGTTCCCGTACCGCCTGGCCCACATGGCGCTGGGCTCTTTCATCACCACCTGCTTCGTGATCGGTGGCGTGGGGGCGTGGTACCTGCGCAAGGGCACGCACGTGGAAGCGGGACGGCGCATGCTGGTCGCGGCGGTGGCGTTCGCCGCACTGACGGTGCCGCTGCAGATCTTCGTCGGCGACATGCATGGCCTGAACACGCTCAAGCACCAGCCGATGAAGATCGCGGCGATGGAAGCGCACTGGCATGAAACCAGGGAAGGCGAGGGCGTACCGCTGGTGGTGTTCGCGCTGCCCAACGAGAAGGAAGAGCGCAACGATTTCGAAGTGGCCATCCCGAAGCTGGGCAGCGTGATTCTCACCCACAGCCTGGACGGCACCTTCGATCCACTCACCTCGGTACCCGCCAGTGAGCGGCCGCCGGTGACGCCGGTGTTCTTCGCCTTCCGCATCATGGTCGGGCTGGGCACGTTGATGCTGCTGTTGGCCTGGGTGTCGGCCTTCCAGTTGTGGCGGAAGAAGCTGCTGGATTCGCCGTGGCTGCTGCGCGGCTGGAACTGGATGCTGCCCAGCGGTTTCATCGCGCTGCTGTCGGGTTGGTTCGTCACCGAGATGGGCCGCCAGCCGTGGGTGGTGTATGGCGTACTACGCACCGCCGATGCAGTGGGCCCGCAGAGCGCGTGGATGACCGCGCTGTCGCTGGCCGTCTACGTGGTGGGTTACGCCTTCGTGTTCGGCTGGGGCATCTGGTACCTAGTGAAGATCCTGCGCCATGGGCCGCAGCCGCATGCCGAAGGTCCGTCGCTGGACCACGGCAGCCACACCCCGGCGCGCCCGCTGTCCGCCGCCGACGAACCACTGGAGGAGCGCTGACATGGACCTGATGACCTGGCTGCCGGTGGCATGGTTCGCGGTGATCGGCTTCGGCGTGCTGATGTACGTGGTGCTGGACGGCTTCGTGCTCGGCATCGGCATCCTGGCCCCGTTCGCCGAGGACGAGGAACAGCTGGACCTGATGATGAACACCGCCGCGCCGATCTGGGACGGCAACGAGACCTGGCTGGTGCTCGGTGGCGCCGGCCTGCTGGCGGCGTTCCCGAAGGCGTATGCGGTGCTGCTGTCGGCGCTGTACCTGCCGGTGCTGCTGCTGGTGGTGGCGCTGGTGTTCCGCGGCGTGGCGTTCGAGTTCCGCTTCAAGGCACATCGTTCGCGCCGGCTGTGGAGCGTGGCGTTCGGCCTCGGTTCGCTGCTGGCCACGTTCGCCCAGGGGGTGATCCTCGGCACCCTGGTGCAGGGCATCCCGCTGGTGGACGGTGCCTACCACGGCGGCCCGTTCGCCTGGTTCAGCCCGTTCGCCATGCTGACCGGTGCCGCGCTGGTGGCCGGCTATGCGCTGCTGGGCAGCACCTGGCTGATCCTGAAGACCGAAGGGCGCGTGCAGGCGCTCGCGCGGCAGATGACCCGCCCGCTGGTGGTGGCGGTGATCGCGGCGATGGGCCTGGTCAGCAGCTGGTTGCCGTTCCTCGATTCGCGCCTGATGGAACGCTGGTTCAGCGACGGCAACTTCTGGTGGCTCTCGCCGGTGCCGTTGCTGACCCTGGCGGTGGCTGCCGCGCTGTGGCGCAGCGCCACTCATCCGCGCCGCGACCTGCCGCCGTTCCTGCTCAGCCTGGCCCTGTTCGTGCTTGGCTTCCTTGGCCTGGTGCTGGGCATGTGGCCGTACCTGCTGCCGCCGTCGATGACGCTGTGGCAGGCCGCCGCGCCGGCGTCTTCGCTGGGATTCACCCTGGTCGGGCTGGTCATATTGCTGCCAGTCATCCTCGGCTATACAGCGTGGTCCTACCGGGTATTTCGCGGCAAAGTGCACGCTGACGCCGGCTACCACTGAGAACCCTGCGCGGGAACTGCGGCTGGCCGTTCCCGCGTTGTTGTTTGTGAAGACTGCATTCCCTGCGTTGGACGTGATAGCGTGCGCTCCTTTCCGGCAGCCAAGGGGGTAGCCGGCAACGTCCTGGACGGACGCACGGCTGCAGGAAGGGGGAGCCGCGCGTCGCCTTGAGTGGCCCGTGCCTATCGTTCCCCCAGTGAAACACCACCGCTAGATGATTGAATTCTCCGTCGTCGACTGGGCCGCCTGGGCGCCTGGCCTGACCGAGCGCAGCCAATGGCTGCGCTGGGCCGATGCGCCGTTCCTGCCCGTGGGCGAGGGCGCGCCAGCGCTCACCGAAATCCCGGCGATGCAGCGTCGGCGTATCGAACGGCTGGGCCGGATGGCGATCCAGGCCGCTTGCTGGTGCGAGGACGCGCAGGGTGCCGACAGCCAGGTGCCCTTGGTTTTCGCCAGCCGACATGGCGATGTGCCCCGCTCGATGGATCTGCTGGCATCGCTGGCAGCCGAAGAACCCCTGTCGCCCACGACCTTCGGGCTGTCGGTGCACAACGCCATTGCCGCCCTGTACTCGATTGCCCGTGGTCATCGCGGCAACTACCTGGCGCTGGCCGCGGGCCGGGCCACGGCGGAAGCCGCCTGCCTGGAAGCGGTCGGTCTGCTGGCCGACGGCGCCCGTGAGGTGCGTGTGGTGGTGTACGAATCGCCCCTGCCGGGCATATACGCGCCGTTCGCCGACGAACCCGACGTGTTCTTCGCATGGTGCTGGCGTCTCACCCAGCCCCGCGAGGGCTGCCCGACCCTGTCACTGCGCTGGGAACCGGCGGGTGCTGCCGAGGGCGTGCCGGGCCATCTGCCGCACGCACTGGACCTGCACCGTTTCCTGTTGTCAGGGATGCCGGCGCTTGAGCATGTAACGCAGGGACAACGCTGGTCCTGGGGCCGCCGTGGCTGAGGGGCTGCGCCGCCTCGATCATGCCTGGCGTGTGTTCGGCACGGCGCTGTGCTTTCTTGCTTTTGGGCTGGGCGGGCTGGTGCTGGGAACGGTGGTAATGCCGCTGCTGCTGCTGATGCGCGACCCACTCGCGCGGCGCCGCCGTGCCCGCCGCCTGGTCCAGCTCGCCTTTGCCGGCCAGCTGCGGCTGATGCGCAGCCTGGGTGTGATGACCTGCGAGATCGAAGGGCGCGAACGCCTGCAGCGCGACGGCCTGCTGGTGCTGGCCAACCATCCAACACTCATCGATGTGGTCTGCCTTGTGTCATTGCTGCCCAACGCGGACTGTGTGGTCAAGCGCGCGGTAGCCAGCAGCCCGTTCATGCGCGGTGCGGTGCGGGCCGCCGGCTACATTGCCAACGACGATGGGCCGGGCCTGGTCGATGACTGCGTGAAGGCGGTCCGTGCGGGTGGCAGCCTGGTCATTTTTCCGGAGGGCACCCGCAGCGTGCCCGGGCAGCCACTGCGGCTGCAGCGCGGCGCCGCCAACATCGCCGTCCGCGGCCGTCTGGACATCACGCCGGTGCGGATCACCTGTACTCCGCCGACCCTGGCCAAAGGGCAGAAGTGGTATCGTATTCCCTCACGTTGCTTTCACGTTCGGCTGCAGATCGGCGAAGATATCCCGATCTCGACATTTCTGGTCGAAGACGACTCGCCAGGAGGGAATGCCCTGGCGGCACGTCGCGTCACCGAGCACCTTTCCCGTTACTTCGACCTGTCTGGAGACCCCACCCGTGCAAGCACTTGAGCACGAGATCAAGGTATTGATCATTTCCTCGCTTTCACTGGAGGACATCACGCCGGAGGATATCGATCCGGTTGCGCCGCTGTTCGTCGAGGGCCTTGGCCTGGATTCGATCGATGCGCTGGAACTGGGCCTGGCGCTGCAGAAGAAGTACGGTGTGAGCCTGTCATCCGACTCGGAAGAGACCCGCCGCCATTTTTCCAGCGTGCGCGCGCTTGGCGAGTTCGTCGCCGCCCATCGGTCGTAACCGGTGCCAGGAACTGCCATGACCAAGAATGAACTGTTCGATCGCATCGTTTCCATCCTTACCGACAGCTTCGAGATCGAACCGGCCCGGGTCACGCCCCAGGCCCGCCTGTACGACGATCTGGACATCGACAGCATCGATGCGGTCGATCTGATCGTCCAGCTCAAGCCGCTGCTGGGTCGCAACCTGCAGCCGGAAGCATTCAAGGCCGTGCGTACGGTGCAGGACATCGTCGATGTGACGCATGGCCTGCTGCCGGACCAGGCGGCCGCCTGACCGCAGCGCGGGCGTCGTTCCCATGGCACGCGCACGCACGGTGGCGGTGGCTGCGATCTCGTTGGCCTATCCGCTGCTGGTCTATCTGGCGATGGGCCGTTTCGAGCCGCGCTGGTCGTCGCTGCTGCTGTTCGCGCTGGCCCTGCTGCGGGCACTGGGCACACGGCAACCGGTGTGGTGGGGCGCGGCTGCGGGTGCCGGCCTGCTCGCGGTGCTGGCGACGGTACTCAACCAGGCGCTGCCATTGAAGCTGTACCCGGCGCTGGTCAATGCCGTAATGCTGGTCGTGTTTGCCGGCAGCCTTCGATTCGGTCCTCCCGTGGTCGAGCGCCTGGCCCGCTTGCAGGAGCCGGACCTGCCTGCGTCGGCGGTGCCCTATACCCGTCGCGTCACCCAGGTGTGGTGCGGCTTCTTTGTCTTCAACGGCAGCCTGGCCCTGCTGACCGCGCTGTATGCGTCGGACCGGGTCTGGATGCTCTACAACGGTTTGCTGGCGTACGTGTTGATGGGAATCCTGTTTGCGGGTGAGTGGCTGGTGCGGCAACGGGTCAGGGGGGTGCACACGCATGGCTGAGTGGATTGCCCTGGATCGGCTGCTGCTGGATGCGCGGCCGCAACGCCCGGTCGGTGTCTGCGACGGTGTGCTGCTCGACCACGCCGGGTTCCACCGGCGCGTGCTGGCGTGGCGCTCGGCCTTTGCCGCTGCCGAGGGGCGCGACTGGGCCCTGTACTTCGACGATGCCGTGGCCTTCGCTGCAGCGCTGTACGGTGCCTGGCATGCCGGCAAGCGGGTGTTCCTGGCGGCTGACAACCTGCCGGCCACGCTGCAGGCCCTGCAGTCACAGGTGAGTGGTTTTGCTGGCGATGTCCCCGCCGACTACCGCCCGCTGGCGGTGGTGGATGCAGAGGTGGACGGCACGTTGCGGATGCTGGACGAGCGCGCCTGCGAGCTGTGCGTGTTCACCTCTGGCAGCACCGGCCAACCCAGCGCGATCAGCAAGCGCCTGGACCAGCTGGCGCGCGAAGTCGACGCGCTGCAGGCTGCGTTCGGTGCGCAGCTGGAAGGGGCGGAGGTGCATGGCACGGTTTCGCACCAGCACATCTACGGGCTGCTGTTCCGTGTGCTGTGGCCGCTGGCCGCCGGTCGCCTGATTCATCCGCGCCGGTTCTTCCATGAAGATCTGGTGGCGGCGCTGTCCGGTACCGAAACAGTGCTGGTGGCCACCCCGGCCCACCTCAAGCGCCTGCCCGAACAGCTGGATTGGTTCAGCCTGCATGGCCGCCTGCGCGCAGTGTTCTCCTCCGGTGGCCCGCTGCCTGAAGAAGCGGCGCGGCAGGTGCGGCAGTGGTTGGGCGTGGCTCCCACCGAGGTGTATGGCAGCAGCGAGACCGGCGGCATCGCCTGGCGTCGCTGGGAAACCGACCTGCCGCCGTGGCAGCCACTGCCGGGCGTGCAGTGGCGGATCGAGGAGGGATGCCTGGCCGTGGCGTCGCCACACCTGGAGAACGCCGGCTGGTGGCGCACCCAGGACCGCGTCGAAGCGCTGGCCGACGGGTGTTTCCGCCTGCTGGGCCGAACCGATCGCATCGTCAAGATCGAAGAGCGGCGCGTCTCGCTGGATGCGCTGGAACGAGCGCTGCGCGAAGACACCGAAGTGGAGGATGCACGCGTGCTGGTGCTGCCGGGCCAGCGCGAGCAGCTTGCAGCGGTGGTGGTGCCGGCAGATGCCGCGTTGCTGGACGGTGGTGACGAGGCGCGTCGTGCACTCGGCCAGCGCCTGGGTGCGCGGCTGGCCCACAGCCACGACGCAGTGACCCGTCCACGTCGCTGGCGACTGGTCCAGTCGCTGCCATTCAATGCGCAGGGCAAGGTGGCCCAGGCGGCGCTGGCGGCACTGTTCCAGCCGCTGATGCCGGTACCGCTGTGGGATCACCGCGATACGTCCAGCGCGACATTGCGCATGACCCTCGACCCGGCGCTACGGCCGTTCCAGGGCCACTTCCCGCAGGCACCCATCCTGCCCGGTGTGGCCCAGCTGGACTGGGCGGTGCGTTTCGGCCGCCAGGCGTTCGCGATGCCGGCGGGTTTCCTGCGCATGGACGCGGTGAAGTTCCAGCACGTCGCGCGGCCGGGTGACGTGCTGACCCTGCATCTGGACTGGGATGCGGCGCGTGGCGTGCTGGGTTTCCGCTATACCTCCAGCCACGGAATGCACTCCAGCGGAAAAGTGGTGTTCGCCGATGCGGATTGATTCCTCCAGTGCCAGTGCCGCGTTCGCGCCATTGGTGGTGATTCCTGTCTACGACCACGAACATGCGATCGCGGCGGTGGTCGACGGCGTGCTGGCATCCGGCCTTCCATGCCTGCTGGTGGACGACGGTTCACATGACGCGTGTGCGGCAGTGCTGCGTTCGCTGGCGCAGCGCCAGGGGGTTGACCTGCTGCGCCTGGACATCAACCAGGGCAAGGGCGGGGCGATGCTGGCCGGTTTCGCCGAGGCCCACGCGCGTGGCTACAGCCACGTGCTGCAGATCGATGCCGACGGCCAGCACGATACCGGTGACCTGCCACGTTTCATCGAGGTATCGCGTGCCCATCCGGATGCGGTGATCTGTGGTATCCCGGCCTACGATGCCAGCGTACCGAAGGCACGGCTGTATGGCCGCTACGCCACCCACATCTGGGTCTGGATCAATACGCTGTCGCTGCACCTGCGCGACACCATGTGCGGCTTCCGCGTTTACCCACTGCCACCGGTTCTGCGCGTGGCCGGCGAAGAGACCATCGGCCGGCGCATGGATTTCGATACCGAGGTGATCGTGCGCCTGTACTGGCGGCAGGTGCCGGTCGAGCACCTGGCCACGCGCGTGACCTATCCTTCCGATGGCGTGTCGCACTTTGATATGTGGCGCGACAACGTACGCATCACCCGCATGCACACCCGCCTGTTCTTCGGCATGCTCTGGCGCGCACCGCGCCTGCTGCGCCGCCGCCTGCGGGGGCAGCGCTGAAATGGCGACCCCTCAGGGTGCCCCGCACTGGGCCGATATCGGTGAATCCACTTCGGTGGCCGGCGTGCTGGTCCTGTACTGGGTGCACCGCTGGTTCGGGCGCTGGCCGTTCCGCATGTGCGTGTGGCCGGTGGTGGCCTGCCACTGGCTGGGCAACCGCGTTGGCCGCGAGGCCTCGATGCAGTATCTGCAGCGGCTGCAGGCCTACAGCGGCGTGCTGGGTCGCGCGCCGACTCGGCGCGACAGCCTGCGCCACTTCTTTGCATTTGCCGACACGATGCTGGACAAGATCCTCGGCATCGGTGGGCGCTATCCGCCCGAACGCATCCACCTGCATCGCACCCCGGTGCTGGAGAGGATCGCGCAGCGCGAAGGCGGGCTGATCCTTACCGCGCACATCGGCTGCCTGGAACTGTGCCAGGTGCTGGCCGAGCGGGTCCCCGGCCTGTGCATTACCGTGCTGGTGCATACCGCGCATGCGCAGCGCTTCAACCGCCTGCTGCGTCGGCTGGATCCGCTTGCAGCAGTGGAGCTTGTGCAGGTCACCGAAATGGGGCCTGCCACGGCGATGATGCTGGCCGACAAGGTGGCCGCTGGCGGTTTCGTGGCCATTGTCGGCGATCGAACGCCGGTCGGTGGTGGGCGCTGCCTCAGCGCCGATTTCCTCGGGCAACGTGCGCCGTTCCCCATCGGTGGGTATGTACTTGCCGCCGCACTGGGCTGCCCGGTCTACACCATGGCCTGCCTGCATGAGGGCGAGGGCTATCGGGTCGTGTTCGAGCCGTTCGCTGATCGCATCGTGCTGCCACGGGGGTCGCGTGATGCGGCATTGTCCGCGCAGGTGCAGCGCTATGCGGGCTGGCTGGAGCAGCAGGTCATCCAGTCGCCGCTGGACTGGTTCAATTTCTTCCCCTTCTGGGATCAGGCTCCGCATGACGACTGACGCCGTACCTGTGTGCCGCTTTGGCGATGCACCCTTGACCATCGAAGACGTGGTTGCCCTGGCCCGGCGCCGTTGCGAAGCCGCGCTGAGCGAGGTGCCGGCGTTCCGCGCGCACATCCAGCGCGGTGCCGACTTCCTCGACCGCCTGCTGCGCGATGATGGCGTGATCTACGGTGTGACCACCGGCTACGGCGACTCGTGCACGGTCAACATCCCGCCGGCGCTGGTAGCGGAACTGCCGCACCATCTGTACACCTACCATGGTTGCGGCCTTGGCCGTTACCTGGACCCGGTCGAGACCCGCGCGGTGCTGGCCGCGCGCCTGGCGTCGCTGGTGCGTGGCATGTCCGGTGTCAGCGTACCGTTGCTGGAAGGCCTGGCTACGCTGCTGCAGCACGATGTACTGCCGCTGATTCCGGCCGAAGGTTCGGTTGGTGCCAGTGGTGACCTGACCCCGCTGTCCTACGTGGCGGCGGTGCTGTGTGGCGAGCGCGAGGTGCTGCACGACGGCCGCGTGCAGCCAGCGGGCGAAGTGCTGGCGAAGATCGGCATGGCGCCACTGAAGCTGCGGCCGAAGGAAGGCCTGGCAATCATGAACGGCACCGCGGTGATGACCGGCCTGGCCTGCCTCGCCTGGCAGCGCGCCGACTACCTGGCACGCATGGCCACGCGCCTGACCGCTTTCAATGTGCTGGCCAGCGACGGCAACGCGCACCACTTCGACGAAGACCTGTTCGCGGCCAAACCGCACCCGGGCCAGATGCGCATTGCCGCGCGCCTGCGCAGCGACCTGCACAGCGAGCGCCCGCCGCGCAATGAACAGCGCCTGCAGGACCGTTATTCGCTGCGCTGCGCACCGCATGTGATCGGCGTGCTGGAAGACAGCCTGCCGTTCCTGCGCCAGCTGATCGAAACCGAACTGAACAGCGCCAACGACAACCCGCTGATCGATGCGGATGGCGAGCGCATCCTGCACGGCGGCCACTTCTACGGAGGCCACATCGCGCTGGCGATGGATACCCTGAAGAACACGGTCGCCAACATTGCCGACCTGCTCGACCGCCAGCTGGCGCTGGTGGTCGATGCGCGCTACAGCCATGGACTGCCGGCCAACCTGTCGGCCGCCACCGGCCCGCGTGCGGCCATCAACCATGGCCTGAAGGCACTGCAGATCAGCGTTTCGGCGTGGACAGCCGAAGCACTGAAGCAGACCATGCCGGCCAGCGTGTTCTCGCGGTCCACTGAATGCCATAACCAGGACAAGGTCAGCATGGGCACCATCGCCGCGCGCGACTGCCTGCGCGTGATCGAACTGACCGAACAGGTGGTGGCCGCGATGCTGGTGGCTGCCCGCCAGGGCCTGGCGCTGCGCGAACGGGTTGGCCTGAACGCGCAGCTGCATGGCAGTCTGGCCGATATGTACGCCGACCTGGGGCAGCGCATTGCCCTGGTCGAAGAAGACCGCGCGCTGGATCGCGAACTGCGGGACCTGCTGGTGGAGATCCGCGCGCAACGTTGGGAGCTGTATGCCGGTGAATGAAGCAATCGAACGGGTGGCCGAAGTTGCGCTGGTCCCGGCCTTCCATGACTGCGACCCGATGAACGTGGTCTGGCATGGCCATTACTTCAAGTACTTCGAGATCGCGCGTTGTGCACTGCTGGGTCGTTACAACTACGACTACCCGCAGATGCTCGAATCGGGTTACCTCTGGCCGGTGGTCGATGCACGGGTGAAGTATGTGCGCCCGCTGCTGTTCAACCAGCCGCTGCGCGTGGTCGCGCGCCTCGTGGAATGGGAGAACCGGCTGAAGATCGACTATGAAATCCTCGATGCGCAGAGCGGCCAGGTGCTGACGCGCGCAATGACCATCCAGGTGGCGGTGGACGCTGCCAGCAGGGAAATGCTGTACCAGTGCCCGCCGGTACTGTGGGAACGCCTGGGAGTGCCTGCGCCATGAACCGAGCCAACCGTTTCGCGCGTGCGCTGCTGTGCACGGTGTTGCTGGTGGCCGCACCGCTGGTGCAGGCCGCCGATCCGGCCATCGACGCGATCACCCAGGCGGTGGCGCGGCCGGACATATTGCGTGGCCAGTTCACGCAGGAAAAGCAGGTCAGCGGCTTCAGGAACCCATTGCGCTCGCAGGGCCGGTTCGTGGTCGCGCGCCAGCATGGCGTGATCTGGACCACGCTGAAGCCGTTTCCCTCCGAGGTGGTGGTCACTGCCGACCGCATCCTCAGCCGCCAGCGTGACGGCAGCACCCGCGTCGAGCTCGATGCGCGGCAGCAGCCGGCGATGCGCTCGGTGAACGCGATCATGTTCGCGCTGATGAGTGGCGACGTGCAGGCGCTGTCCGGCCCGTTCAACGTGACGGTCAGCCGCGAAGGACAGGGCTGGCGCCTGCAGCTGACGCCGAAGTCAGCGATGCTGGCCAAGGCGTTCCAGTCGCTGACCCTGCAGGGCGACCGTTATGTGCGCCAGGTCGAGATTGTCGAGGCCAGCAAGGACCGCACGTTGATCCAGTTCAACGCGCTCAGCGAGGCTCCGGCCGCGCTCAGCGCAGACGAGGCGCGCCGCTTTGAGTGAGGACGTGGCGTTGAATGCACCGGACCGGTTGCGCCGCTGGTGGCATTGGCTGGGCATCGCCTGGCTGGTGCTGCTGCTGGCGCTGGGCGTGCAGCAGTGGCACCTGTGGAGCCAGCAATCGCGGATCGACACCGACATCCTCGCGCTGCTGCCGCAGGACGCGCATGACCGTCTGTTGAGCGACGTCACCCGGCGCATCGCCGATGGCAGTTCGCGGCAGGTGGTGGTGCTGCTCGGCAGCAAGGACGGCGCTGCCGCCAAGCGTGCGCAGGCCGCGTTTGCTGCGGCCATGGCCAAGGACGCCGATCACGCGTTGCTGGTACCCAGCGGCTCGATCGAAGGCTGGTTCGATGAGGCACGCGCATTCTACGCGCCGTACCGCGACCGCCTGCTGACCCCGGCCCAGCGCGAGCAGCTGCAGGGCGGCGAACCGGGCGCGTTGGCCGAGCAGGCGCTGGCCGCGCTGTACGGCCCGATGGGGGCCCCACGTCTGACCGAGTGGCGGCAGGATCCGCTGTCGCTGTGGCCGCAATGGTGGCAGCAGCAGGCCCAGGGCTCGGGCCTGCGGCTGGGCGATGATGGCCTGCTCGACGCCGAAGGCAGGCACTGGGCTGCACTGCAGTTCGATACGCCGGGCTCGGCGTTCAAGCTCGATGGCGAGCGCCATCTGGATGGATTGCTGGAACGCGCCGGGCAGGCGGCGAAGGCTGCCGCTCCGGACCTGGAGATCCTGCATGCGGGCGTGCCGCTGCATGCCGAAGCGGCGGCAGTGCAGGCCAACCGGGAGATCAATACCATCGGCTGGGGCTCGCTGGCGGCGGTGCTGCTGCTGGTGTGGCTCGCGTTCCGCTCGCTGCGTCCGATCCTGCTGGTGGCCACGTCGCTGCTGATCGGCTGTGGCGTGGCGCTGGCGGTGACCGTGCTGGTGTTCGGCAACGTGCACGTGTTGACCCTGGTGTTCGGTGCATCGCTGGTGGGCGTGGCCGAGGACTATGGCATTCACTGGTTCGCCTCGCGCCAGGCCGAGCCGGCTGATCGTCGCTGGAAGCTGCTGAGGCATCTGCTGCCTGGCCTGTGGCTGGCGCTGCTGACCAGCGCACTGGCCTACCTGGCGCTTGGCCTGACGCCTTTCCCGGGCCTGCGCCAGATGGCGCTGTTCTCGGTGGTCGGCCTGGCGGCCGCGTTCCTGACGGTGATCTTCTGGTTCCCGTGGCTGGATGGTGGTGAAATCCGCCAGACCCGTTTCTCGCAGTGGCTGGGCAGCACGCTGGAGCGCTTCCCGCGTCTGCATGGTCGCCGTGCGGTGACGCTGTTCGTGGTCATCACGCTGGCGCTGTCTGCGATCGGCATCGCGCGCCTGCAGAGCAACGACGACCTGCGCAGCCTGCAGTCCTCGCCGCCGGCATTGATGGCACAGCAGATCCGCCTCAGCCAGCTGCTGGGCATGCCCAGCCCGGCGCAGTTCTACCTGGTGCAGGGTGTGGATGCCGCGCAGTTGCTGCAGCGTGAGGAAGCATTGACCGGGCGCCTGCGTGTATTGGCCAACGAAAAACGCATTGGTGGCTACCGCGCGATCAGCGACTGGCTGCCGTCGCCGTCGCGACAGCAGGCCGATGCCGCGCTGACCGCGAAGGTCGAACCGGGTGTGCTGTCCGCCGTGTCCGAGGCCGTGGGCGAGCCGCTGCAGCGACCGCAGTTCGCGAATGCGCCGCTCACCGCCGAAGCCTTCCTGGCCTCGCCGGCCTCGCAGCCGTTCCGCCACCTGTGGGTGGGCGACGTGGGCGGGCAGATGATCAGCGTGGTGATGGTCGATGACCTCTCGCGTGCCGATGCGCTGGCCACCCTTCAGGGCGCGGCCGAAGGCCTGCCGGGCGTGCGCTGGGTGGACCGCACTGCCGATTTCTCGCAGCTGCTGGGTCACTACCGCAAGCTGATGGGAGGGCTGCTGCTGGTCGGTATCGCGCTGGTGTTCGGCGCGCTGTGGCTGCGCTACCGCCGCCAGGCCTGGCGAGTATTCGCGCCGACGCTCATTGCCGGTGCGCTGACCCTGGGTTTGCTGGGCCTGTTCGGCCAGCCGCTGCAGCTGTTCAACGTACTGGCGCTGATGCTGCTGCTCGGCATGGGCATCGACTACGGCATCTTCCTGATCGAGCACCGCGGCGATGCCAGCGCATGGCTGGCGGTGTGCGTGGGCGCGGCCAGCACCTGGCTGTCGTTCGGCCTTCTGGGGCTGTCGCAGACCCCGGCGCTGCGCGCCTTTGGCCTCACGCTGCTGTTCGGCATCGGCCTGGTCTGGCTTATCTCGCCGTTGTTCCGACCGTCACCCCATGCATTGCCGCCGTCCTGAATCGGAGCGCTGGCGCCCTGGCCCGACGCTGGCGCGGCGACCACTTCGGGAACATCATCTATCCCCCCTCGACCCGTATCCGGAAGGGCGTTACATGAACAATCCCATCAACAGCGGCTGCCGTACACGTGTGCTGGAGGCCGCGTGCCGCAGCTGATCGTGCGCAACATTGCGGCGCTGCTGCTGTGCGCGCTGCTGTCCGCCTGCGCCGGGCGCATGCCAAGGCCGCAGGTCGAGCTGCCGCCGCTGCGGTTGGCTCCGTCCAGCCTGCCGACGCCACTGGCGCTGCAGCAGCAGCTGCATTTCCGCTTCGGGCGCCACGAACGTGATCTCGACGCTCTGCTGGAAGCCGATGCGCAGCAGGTACAGCTGGCGGTGCAGGCCATGGGCCAGACCGGCGTTCGTCTGCGCTGGGATGGCCGGCAGTTGACCGAACAGCGTGCATCGTGGTTGCCGCCGCAGGTTCGCGCGGAGCGTGTGCTGGACGATCTGCAGTTCGCGCTGTGGCCGACGGCCGCGATCGCCGCCGTGTTGCCGCCTGGCTGGCAGGTCGGTGATGACGGCCACCAGCGCAGTCTGTCGCGCGACGGTACGGTGTGGCTGCAGCTGCAGCGCCTGCAGGATGGCAGCCTGCAGCTGGACAACCGCGCAGAAGGCTACGCGCTGCGCATCGAATCGATCGATATGGCTGGGCAGGACTGATGGACACTGCCGTTTTCCTCAACGACCTGGGCATTGTCTGCGCGCTGGGCGAGGGCCGCGCGGCGGTGGCGGAGGCGATGTTCGCCGAGGTGCCGGGTGGGTTGAGCAACAACGACAACCTGTTGCCGGGGCGGACCCTGGCGTTGGGGGAGGTGTGCACGCCGCTGCCGACGCTGGACGAACTCCCGCTGGCCCTGCGTGGGCGCAACAACGCGCTGCTGGCGGTTGCGCTGGCGCAGATCGCGCCTGCGGTGGCCGCGGCCATCGCCCGCTATGGCGCCGAGCGCGTGGCTGTGGTGATGGGGACCAGCACTTCGGGTATTGGCGAAGGCGAGCGGGCCATGTGCTCCCACGCCAGCAACGGTCATTGGCCGGCGGACTACGATTACGCGCAGCAGGAAATGGGAACGACCGCGCAGTTCGTGCGGCTGCGCAGTGGTGCGCAGGGCCCGGCATGGACGCTGTCCACGGCATGTTCATCCAGTGCCAAGGCCCTGGTGTCGGCTGCGCGCCTGTTACGCGCCGGGGTGGTCGATGCGGTCATCGCCGGTGGCGCCGATTCTCTGTGCCGCTTTACCGTTGCGGGTTTCAGCGCGCTTGAGTCGGTGTCCGCGCTGCGCTGCAATCCGTTCTCGCAACATCGATCCGGCATCAACATCGGGGAAGGCGCCGCGCTGTTCCTGCTCACCCGCGACATCGGCCCGGTGGCGCTGGCAGGATGGGGTGAGTCCTCCGACGCCCACCACATGTCCGCACCCGACCCGCAAGGCCAAGGCGCCATCGATGCGCTGCGGCAGGCACTGAAGCGCGCTGTCTGGTCGCCCGCCGATGTCGATTACGTGAACCTGCATGGCACCGCCACCGACCACAACGATGCCATGGAAAGCCTGGCGGTTTCGGAGGTGCTCGGTACCGATGTACCGGCCAGCTCGACCAAGCCGCTCACCGGGCATACGCTCGGCGCCTCCGGCGCGATCGAGGCGGCATTGTGCTGGATGATGCTGGCCGAGAACCCGCTGCAGCGGCTGCCACCGCACTGGTGGGATGGCGCCGTGGATGAGGCGCTGCCGGAACTGTCACTGGTGGCACCAGGCACCCGCCTGGCACGCCCGCTGCGACGGATACTGAGCAACTCGTTTGCCTTCGGCGGCAGCAATGCGGTGTTGGCACTGGAACGCCGATGAACCCTCTCTACGCGATCGAGGAAGTGGTGCCGCATCGCCAGGACATGTGCCTGCTGCAGCGGATACTGCGATGGGACCAGGACAGCATCGAGGCCGAACTGGTGGTACCCGGGACGGGTCTGTTCATCGAGAACGGTGAAATGCCGGCCTGGATCGGCATCGAGTACATGGCGCAGGCGATTGCCGCCTGGTCGGGGTGTCGCGCGCGTGCGGCTG
Source organism: Stenotrophomonas veracruzanensis (assembly GCF_032911525.1). NCBI lineage: Bacteria > Pseudomonadati > Pseudomonadota > Gammaproteobacteria > Lysobacterales > Lysobacteraceae > Stenotrophomonas > Stenotrophomonas veracruzanensis. Next base: position 16,916 of record NZ_JAWJTI010000011.1, on the reverse strand, counting down.
GCGCAGCGCCGCAGCTGGGCTTCCTGCTCGGCAGTCGGCGCTACAGCAGCCTGCGCAGTGGTTTCCCGAGCGGAACCCGCCTGCGTGTGCAGGCGCGTCGCGAACTGCTGGGCGACAATGGGCTGGGGATGTTCGCCTGCCGGATCCTGGCGGGCGAGGAAGAATGGGCGGTTGCCAACGTGTCGGTGTACGAGCCGCTCGACGCGAAGGCCTATCTGGAGAGTGGACAGGCATGACTGGGAATCGATGCGTGCTGGTGACAGGCGCCAGCCGGGGGATCGGCCGCGCCATTGCGCTGCGTGTTGCCCATGACGGATTCGATGTGGCGGTGCATTGCCGCAGCCGCGTGGAGGAGGCACAGGCCGTGGTCGCCGAGATCCAGGCCCTGGGCGTGCAGGCGCGCGTGCTCACCTTCGATGTGTCCGATCGTGATGCCGCCCGCGCGGTGCTGGAGGCCGACGTGGACGCGCATGGCGCGTATTACGGCGTGGTCTGCAATGCGGGCATCGCCCGCGACGGCGCTTTCCCGGCGTTGTCGCCGGAGGATTGGGACCAGGTCATCCACACCAACCTGGATGGCTTCTACAACGTGCTGCATCCGTTGATCATGCCGATGGTGCGTCGGCGCAAGCCGGGCCGCATCGTCACCCTGTCGTCGGTGTCAGGCATTGCCGGCAACCGTGGCCAGGTGAACTACAGCGCGGCCAAGGCCGGTATCATCGGCGCTACCAAGGCCTTGGCACTGGAACTGGCCAGCCGCCAGATCACGGTCAACTGCGTGGCGCCGGGCCTGATCGAGACGGAGATGCTCAACGAGGAAGTGGTGGGGCACGCGCTGAAACTGATTCCTGCCGGCCGCATTGGTCGTCCCGATGAGGTGGCGGCGACGGTGGCCTTCCTGCTGTCCGAGCCGGCCGGCTACATCACCCGGCAGGTGATTTCGGTCAACGGAGGCATGCTCTGATGGGCATCGACCATCGCGTGGTGGTGACCGGTGCCGCCGCCATCAGTCCGCTCGGCCACGACTGGCCGACCATCCACGCGCAGTTGCGCAGCGGCCGCAACGCCGTGCGCACGATGCCCGAGTGGGATGTCTATGCCGGGCTGAACACCAGACTGGCCGCACCGGCGCAGCCGTTCGAGCTGCCGCCGACCTACAACCGCAAAAGCACCCGTTCGATGGGCAAGGTGGCGATCATGTCGGTGCGTGCCACCGAAATCGCCCTGCACGAAGCGGGGCTGCACGACCATCCGGTGCTGCGCAGCGGGCGTACCGGAGTGGCCTATGGCTCCTCCTCAGGCAGCCATGAGGCCATCGGCGAACTCGGCCGCATGCTCAACGAGTTCACCACCGATGGCATCAGCGCCACCACCTACCTGAAGATGATGAGCCACACCGCACCGGTCAACATCGGCGTGTTCTTCGGTCTGTCCGGGCGCGTCTACACCACGTCCAGTGCCTGTACATCCGGCAGCCAGGGCGTCGGCGCGGCCTATGAGGCAATCCGCAGCGGCAAGCAGACGGTGATGGTGGCCGGCGGTGCCGAGCAGCTGGACGCCGCCGCGGCCGCCGTGTTCGACACCTTGTTCGCGACCAGCGTGCAGAACGACGCCCCGCAGTCGACGCCACGCCCGTTCGATGCCGGCCGCGACGGCCTGGTGCTGGGCGAGGGCGCGTGTACGCTGATCCTGGAAGACCTGGAGCACGCGCAGGCGCGCGGTGCGACCATCCTTGCCGAGGTGGTGGGGTACGGCACCAACAGCGACGGCCAGCACGTCACCCAGCCCAGTGCCGACACCATGGCCCAGGCCATGCGCCTGGCGCTGGAGGATGCCGGACTGGACGCGGCGCAGATCGACTACGTCAACGCCCACGGTACCGCGACCGAGCACGGCGACATCGCCGAAACCCAGGCTACCGCGCAGGTGTTCGGCTCGCGGATGCCGATCAGCTCGCTGAAGAGCTACGTCGGGCATATGCTGGGCGCCTGCGGTGCATTCGAGGCCTGGGTGAGCATCGAGATGATGCGTGCCGGCTGGTTTGCCCCGACCCTGAACCTGGTGGAGGTCGATCCGCGCTGCGGCCAGCTGGACTTCATCACCGGCCAGGGCCGCGAACTCCAGGCCGAGTACGTGATGAGCAACAACTTCGCATTCGGGGGCATCAACACGTCCCTGGTGTTCCGTCGCTGGGGCGAGTGATTCCGCAGCCGCCAGGTGTGCGAGTGGCTGAACGCCACCGCCACATTGCTGAACCCCGCAGGGGAAACGCCGCCGATCGCGCCGCCATCGTCGGCTGACGGCTTTCCCCGGTGTCGGCTTTCCGACACAATCATGGCTCTTCCCGGGTTATCGTCCCGCGGACATGCACGCCTACGTCTATAAAAGCCAACTCAAGCCGGACACCTACGTCTACGTTCCCCGACGCGATGATTTCAGCGCGCTGCCTGCGCCGCTGCTCACCTCGCTGGGGACGCTTGCCTTCGTCCTGGAGGTGGCCCTGGATGCCCAGCGCCGCCTGGCCCAGGCCGATCCCGAAAAGGTCCGCAGCGAAATGAGCGAACGCGGGTTCTACCTGCAGGTGCCGCCGTCGGTGGCCAGCCTGATGCCGCGGCACTATGACTGACGCCTCCCGTCCGCGCGTACTGTCGATCGCCTTCGCCGTGGGTGCCGTACTGGCGCTGGGCGCCGCCGTGGGCGGCATTCCGGGTGCCATCCTTGCCGCCCTGGCGCAGCCTGCGTTCGCGCTGGGTGTGTCGTGGTGGCGCCGCAGCCGTGCGCTTCTGCCGCTGAAGGTGGTCGCACGCCAGGACCTGCCCGCGCTGCTGGCGCTGTGGGCCGCCGCACCGCTGCTGCTGGCGCTGCTGCTGGCCTGGCCGCTGGCGGCGCTGCGCGACAGCGGCAGCCTGGCCGCTGTGCTGGGCCTGAGCGTGCTGGTCAGTGCCGGCCTGCTGGCGGCTTGGCGTACCTGGCCGTTGTGGAACGACGTTGAACGCCTTGACGGCAGCCTGGCCCAGCATTGGCAGGCGCTGGCAGGGCGCGATCTGACCGCCTGGCGTGGCCTCGGCGTGGCCGCGCTGGTGATCGCACTGGCTGCACTGGTGGTGTTGCCGGCCTGGCCCGACCTGCTGCCGGAAAGCGCACGCTGGCCTGCCGCGCTGGCGGTGCTGGTGCTGTCGCCGCTGCTGCACCTGCTGCTGCAGCGGGTGGCGCCGGCGCCGCTGGTGTCGTTGCGCTCCAGCCCGTTGGCCACGGCCAGCAACGAGCACGAACCGATGTTTGCCGCCGCGGCCGAATCCGTGCCGCTGGAGGCGATGGCACCGCAGGAGCTGACCCCGGCACTGTATGAAGCCGCCCGCCATGGCCGCATCGACCGCGGCCTGCAGCTGCTGCAGGCCGGTGCCGATCCGTATGCGCTGCCGGACCCGAACTGGCGCGACCAGCGCAGCCTGGCGGTGCTGGCGGCGGTGCTGCCCGATCTGCGCCTGCTGCGCGAACTGATCGCCCGCGGCGTTGATGTGAATGCACCGCACCGGGGCATGACCCCGCTGCTGGCCGCCACCCGTGACAGCTGGCATGGTCGCCCCGAAGCGGTCATGACTCTGCTCGCCAACGGCGCTGATTCGCGTGCTACCGACAGCGATGGCAACACCCCGCTGCACCATGCCGCGCGCAGTTCCGACCCGGGCGTGGCGGCGCTGCTGCGCGATGCTGCCGCCGAAGTCGATGCATTGAACAACGAGGGCTGGTCACCGCTGGCCGTGGCCTGCCAGGTCGGCAACTGGCGCTTGGCTCGCTTCCTGCTCGAACGCGGTGCGCGCAGCGAACCGGCCGAGGGCACGCCGGTGCTGCTCGCCGCTGCTGCCACCGAAGACGATGATCCGGCCGGCGTGCAGCTGCTGCTCAAGCACAAGGCGCGCGCCGACGCCCGTGATCGCCAGCGCCGCAGTGCGCTGCACGAGGCGGCGCTGGCCGGCCACGTGGAAATCATCGGTGTGCTGCTCGCCGCCGGCGCCAATCTGGAAGCGCGCGATGCGCTTGGTCGCACGCCGTGGCTGGAAGCGGCCCGCGCCGGTCGCGCCGGTGTGATTGAACATCTGTTGCCGCACAAGCCCGACCTGATCGCGGTGGACGGCGAAGGCCGCAATGCGGTGCAGCTGGCCGTCATGGCCGAGGACGTCTCCCCGCTGCTGATCAAGCGCCTGGTCGATCTGGGCATTGCTGCCGATGCGACCGATCCGGTCGGCCGTCGCGCGGTGGATTACGCCGCCGAAGCCGGCCGCTGGGCGATCGTGGCCCTGCTGGATCTCTCCTATCCGTTGCCGGCTGCGGTCAGCGATGGTCTGGCCGAGCGCGGCGAAGCGGCCGCGGCCAGCGGCCTGCTGCCGGATCGCCCGCCGCTGACCCTGCTGCGCGAAGCGCTGGGCTTCGGCAACACCGACGGCATGGCCGCGCTGGCCAAGCTGTGCCAGCCGGAAGAACTGGGCAGCCTGCTGCTTGACCCCGAACTTGCGCTTGAGCCGGACGCGGTCGATTGGCTGCTGGCGCATGGTGCTGATCCCTACGTACGCGATGCCTGCTCGGACACGCCGATGTTCGCGCTGCTGTCGCGTGGCATCGATGCGGTGCCGGCGCTGCAGATGATGCTGCAGCGTGGCCTGTCACCGGCCGGACGAGGTGGCCTGGCGCGCTTCCTCGCCGCCTGCGCGCAGCACGACCAGGCCGCCCGTGGTCTGGAACAGCTGGCACTGGAACTGCTGGAACGTGGCGCCGATCCGTTCGCCGCTTCGCCGGCGGGTGATCCGCCGTTGTCGCTGGCGGTGCGCCTGGGCTGGCTGCGCCTGCAGCAGGCCCTGCTCAAGGCCGGTGTCGATCGCGAAGCGCGCGACAGCCATGGCATGACCGCATTGCACCTGGCCACCGCATTGGCCCGCGAAGGTGCGCTGAAGCTGCTGGTGCAGCACGGTGCCTCGCCGGAAGCCCGTGCTGCCGACGGGCAGACGCCGCTGGGCGTGGCGCTGTCGATCGGTCGCCGTGATCTGGCCGACTGGCTCGACTGGCGGGTATGGCCGTTGCCGCGCCGTACGCTGCGCGAGGCCGATCTGCCGGCCGCCGCGATGGCCGGTGATGTGGACGCCGTGCGCCGCCTGATCGACCTGGGCTTCGCCGTCGACGCGGTCGACGCACAGGGCTGCACCGCGCTGCTGCGTGCCGCCGGTGGTGGTCATCTGGCGGTGACCGACCTGCTGCTGGCGCGTGGCGCCGATCCGCAGCACGCTGCGGCCAGTGGGGCTACGCCGCTGTCGGCGGCGGTCAGCATGCGCCAGGTGGATATCGTCTCGGCCCTGCTCGATGCCGGCGCCAAGCTGGAACACCGCCTGCCGGGCGGCGTGACCGTGCTGATGCTGGCCTCGGCGCTGGGCCTGCCGGACATCGTCGCGCGCCTGCTCACCGCCGGCGCCGACGTGCATGCCGGTGATGCGCAGCAGCTGGGCCCGCTGCACTGTGCCGCGCTGTACGGCTTCAGTGCGCGCGACCGCTCGCGCCTGCTGGCCCTGCTCGACACCCTGCTGCTGGCCGGTGCCGAACCGGACCAAGCCGCCGCCGGTTCGGTCACGCCGCTGCTGCTGCTGCTGGGTGCGCGTGCCGAGCCGGGTACTGCCTGCGACGAGCAGGTGGTGATGGCGGCGGTAGAGCGCCTGCTGGATGAGGACGTCAGCCTGGACGTGCGTGATCCGCGCGGCTTCGGTCCGCTGCATCTGGCCGCGCTGCATGGCCTGCCGTTGCTGGTGCAGCGCCTGCTGCGCGCTGGTGCCGATCCGGAAGCGCGCGACAGCCTCAACCGCAGCCCGCGCGAGATCGCGGTGATGCGTGGCTTCATCGACGTGGCCGGCGAGTTCGAGCCGCGCGTGCCGGGTGTTTCGTCGATGGCGCGGTTCCTGCGCGACAACGGTTGATCCCTGGAAAAGGGTAGTGCCGGCCGCTGGCCGCCACGCCTACTTGCCGTCGCTTTCCGCGTCGGCCTCGAACAGGTGCATCAGGTCGTTGCGCGCATCGCGCGAGGTCTGGATCACCGCCGCCTCGTCGTCGTACACCAGGTACTGGTCGCGCAGCAGCTGTTCGTCGTGTTCGCGGAAGCGCTGCACATGGCGCTCGGCCACGTCCGGCGCCACGCCCAACGCAGTCAGCACGCGGCCGCTCATCTCCAGGCTGGTGCCGAACACTTCGCGGAACGGCTCGGCCGACATGTCCATCAGGCGCCACGCATGCTGGCGGTTGCGTGCGCGGGCCAGCACCTTCGCGTCCGGGTACAGCCGGCGCACCATGCGTACCGCGCGCAGGTTGGTCTCCGGGTCATCCACGGTGATCACGAACACATCGATGTGCTCGCCGCCGGCCGCACGCAGCATCTCCGGCCGGGTCGGGTCGCCGTAGTACAGCTGGTTGCCGAAGCGGCGCAGGTCGGCCACGGTGTCCGGATTCGCTTCCAGCGCCACGAACGGCACCTTCTGCGCGGTCAGCAGGCGCGCGATCACCTGGCCGAAGCGGCCCATGCCGGCGATCAGCACCTTGGGCCGGTTGTCCGGCGCCACCTTGTCGGCCTCGGCGGCCTGGCGCGGCGCCGCCTTCTCCTGGCCCAGCAGCTTGAGCAGCGCGATCATCAGCAGCGGCGTGATCGCCATCGACAGGCCGACGATCGCCACCAGCCGGTCGTGGTTGGCGTTGCCCAGCAGGTGCGCGCGCTGCGCCTCGTTGAATACGACGAAGGCGAACTCGCCGCCCAGCCACAGCACGCTGCCCAACAGCAGTGACTGCCGCGAACTGAGTTTGGCGATACGCCCGATCACGTACAGCAGGCTGAACTTCACAACCAGCAGGATCGCCACCCCGGCCGCGATCAGCCACGGCTCGGCGGCGATGCGGTCGAGGTCGATGCCCATGCCCACAGCGATGAAGAACAGGCCCAGCAGCAGGCCCTTGAACGGCTCGATCTGCGCTTCCAGTTCGTGCCGGAACTCCGAATCGGACAGCAGCACGCCAGCCAGGAACGCGCCCAGGCTGGGGCTGAGGCCGGCCTCCTGCATGAACCAGGCAGTGCCGAGCACCACCAGCAGGGCGGTGGCGGTGAATACTTCCGGGCTGCGGGTGCGTGCAATGATGCTGAACACCCTGCGCAGCACCGGGCGCCCGCACAGGATCACCACTGCCAGCGCACCCAGCGCCACCATCGCATCCTCGATGCGCAGGGTCTCGTTCTTCGCCCCGCCCAGCAGCGGGATGGCTGCCAGCAGCGGGATCGCGATCAGGTCCTGGAACAGCAGGATGGCAAAGCCCAGCCGGCCATGGTCGCTGTTGATCGCCTTGTGCTCGGACAGCAGCTGCAGGCCGACCGCCGTGGACGACAGTGCCAGCGCCACGCCCACCACCAGCGCGCTTTTCCATTGGAAATGGTCAAGCAGCAGCAGGCCACCCAGCACCAGCCCGGACAGCGCCACCTGCGCTGCACCGGCGCCGAACACCGAGCGCCGCATCACCTTCAGGCGTGCCGGCGACAGCTCCAGGCCGATCACGAACAGCAGCATCACCACGCCGATCTCGGCGGCGCCAAGGATGCGGTCGGCATCCTGCACGAAGCCCAGCCCGTCCGGGCCCAGCACCACCCCGGCCGCCAGGTAGCCCAGCACCGCACCGAAGCCGAATCTCTTGAACACCGGCACGGCGATGACCGCCGCCAGCAGCAGCACCAGGGCCAGTTCCAGACCACCGCTATGCATGGGAATACCTGGTCATCGGGGAAGCCCGCAGTGCGTCCGGTCGGGTGGGGAAAAGCGTGGCGAACGCCACCCCGCCATTATGCGCGCCAGTCTGTGTACGCACGAGAACAACCGGCCGGGTCCCGCCGCAGGGCCGCCGGGTTGACCTGCATGGCCCACGGGTCCAGACTGCCCGCCGCTGGCGGCGCGTCCGTCGGCATACGCATCCCGGAGTCCCCAACCCATGTCCAGCGACAGTAGAAGTCGACCTCGTTCGACGCCAGCGATGGCCACCGCCTGACATCGGGACGGTTTGCCTGCGTTGGCGTTGCGCGAGGTCGCACCCCCACAAGGCAAACCCGATGAACCAGAAGCAATTGCTGCGCCAGGTGGCCGATGCCGCCGCACTGGCCGCACCGCTGGCGAACTACAACACCGCCGACGCGGTGGAATTCCTCAACACGCTGGAACTGACCCGCGCCGCGGAAACGCTGGCCGCGCTGCCGTTGCCGCGTGCGGTGAAGATGCTCGAAGCACCCGAACTGCAGCGCAGCGGGGAGCTGGTGGCCGAGCTGCCACCGGCGCGCGCCGCCGCGCTGCTTGGACTGATGGCCGACGATCGCGCCACCGATATCGTCCATGAGCTGGACGAAGAGGAACGCGCGCGGCTGATCCCGCTGCTGGGCACCGACGCCCGCCAAGCCATCCAGAAGCTGCTCAGCTACCCGCCGAACACCGCCGGCGCGCTGATGACCACCGAGTACGTGGCGGTGCCTGCCAGCTGGACCGTGGCGCAGACCCTGCAGCACATCCGCCAGGTCGAGCGCACCCGCGAGACGGTGTACGCGATCTACGTGCTGGACCCGGCCAGCCAACAGCTGCAGCAGGTGGTGACCATGCGCAGGCTGATCACCGGCCTGCCCGAGGAGTCGATCCTGGACGTGGCGCAGGTCAATCCGCCGGTGACGGTGGACGCGCTGATGGACCAGGAAGAAGTGGCGCGGCTGATCCGCCGCCACGACCTGCTGGCGATTCCGGTGGTGGACGACCAGCAGCAGATGCTGGGCATCGTCACCGTGGACGACGTGCTCGATGCGCTGATCGAGGAATCCACCGAGGACGCGCACAAGTTCGGCGGCATGGAAGCACTGGACAAGCCGTACATGCAGATCGGCTTCCTCGAGATGCTGCGCAAGCGCGCCGGTTGGCTGAGCGTGCTGTTCCTGGGTGAGATGCTGACCGCCAGCGCGATGCAGCACTACGAGGACGAACTGGCACGCGCGGTGGTGTTGACCCTGTTCATTCCACTGATCATGAGTTCGGGTGGCAATTCCGGTTCGCAGGCCACCTCGTTGCTGATCCGCAGCCTGGCGCTGCGCGAACTGCGCCTGCGCGACTGGTGGAAGGTGGCCCTGCGCGAGATCCCGACCGGCATGGTGCTGGGCGCGATCCTTGGCTGCCTGGCCATCGTGCGCATCGTGATCTGGCAACTGGGCGGCCTGCACGACTACGGCGAGCACTGGATCCTGCTGGCGATCACCATCGGCGCCGCGCTGGTCGGCATCGTCACCTTCGGTTCGCTGTCCGGCTCGATGCTGCCCTTCATCCTCAAGCGGCTCGGCTTCGACCCTGCCAGCGCTTCGGCGCCGTTCGTGGCCACCCTGGTGGATGTGACCGGCCTGGTGATCTATTTCAGTATCGCCGCGATGATCCTGCACGGCACGCTGCTGTAACAAAAAAGGGGACGGAGGGGATTAAGTCGTTTGCGGCACAAACGACTTAATCCCCTCCGTCCCCTTTTTTGGGTACCGTAGGCGCATGAGTACCTACCACCTGCAGTCTGTGTTCCGTCCGCAGTCGGTCGCGGTGATCGGCGGCAGTCCGCGTGAGCGTTCGGCCGGCCGCGCGGTGATGCGCAACCTGCGCGGCACCGGTTTCCCCGGCAAGGTGGCGTGGATCAACCCGCGGCATGCCGAGATCGATGGCATCCGCACGATCAAACGGTTGAAGGACCTGGACTGGGTGCCGGACCTGGTGGTGATCACCGCACCGGCGGCGATCGTGCCGCAGGTGGTGCGTACCGCCGCAGAACGCGGTGTGCAGGCAGCGATCATCCTCACCGCGCACCTGGGCGAAGGCCCGGGCTCGTTGTCGGAACAGGTGGAGACGGTGGCGCGCAAGCACGGCCTGCGCATCCTTGGCCCACACTGCCTGGGCGTGATCGCACCGCATGCACGGCTCAACGCCAGCATCGCCGCACACTTCCCGCAGGCCGGCGACCTCGCCCTGATCTCAGAATCCTCGGCCATTGCCGCCGCGCTGGTGGAGTGGGGTGTGGCGCGTTCGGTCGGCTTCTCCGCCGTGGTTTCGCTGGGCGACACGATGGACGTCGACTTCGGCGACCTGCTCGATTACTTCGCCACCGACTACCGCACCCGCGCCATCCTGCTCTATGTCGAGCAGATCAAGGATGCGCGCAAGTTCATGTCGGCCGCGCGTGCCGCCGCCCGTGCCAAGCCGGTGGTGGTGGTGAAGTCCGGCCGCGCCGAGCGGGTGCAGCCGGGCAGCCGCGATACCCATGTGCAGGCCCTGGCCCGCGCCGACGACGTCTACGGTGCGGCGTTCAACCGTGCCGGCCTGCTGCGTGTCAGCGCGCTGGACGAACTGTTCACCGCTGCTGAATCGCTGGGCCGGTTGGGGACCTTCCCCGGTCGTCGCCTGGCCATTCTCAGCAATGGTGGCGGTGTCGGCCGCCTTGCCGTGGACCAGCTGATCGCGCTGCGCGGCACGCTGGCCAACCTGTCCGACAGTACGGTGCAGAAGCTCGATGCGGTGCTGCCGCAGGGCTGGTCGCGCAGCAATCCGGTCGACATCGTGGTCGACGCCGATGGTGAGCGCTATGCCACCGCCATCGAAGCGCTGCTGGCCGACAACGAGAATGATGCGGTGATGGTGGTCAACGTGCCGACCGCATTCACCTCGTCTGCAGACGCTGCGCAGGCGCTCACCCGCACACTGGGCCTGCGCCCGCGCCACCATCGCGACAAGCCGGTTTTCGCGGTATGGCTGGGCAACGACGACCAGGCCACCGCCACGCTCAACGCGGCGCGGGTGCCGACCTATCCGACCGAGGCGGAGGCCGTACGTGGCTTCCAGCATCTGGTGCGTTACCGCGAAGCGCAGAACGCCCTGATGGAAACGCCGCCCAGCTTGCCGCAGGACTTCAATGTCGATGCGGCGGCCGCGCGTGCCCTGGTTGATGCAGCGCTGGCCAACGGCCAGCAGTGGCTGGACCCGCTGGCCACGCATGAACTGCTCAAGGCCTATGGCATTCCGTCCGCGCCGGTGATGCACGCGCGCGATGCGCACGAGGCGATGGACCTGGCGCAGCCGCTGCTGGAGCGCGGTGCCACGGTCGCACTGAAGATTCTCTCGCCGGATATTCCGCACAAGTCGGAAGTGGATGGCGTGCGCCTCAATCTGTCCACGCTGCCGGCGGTGCAGAGCGCGGCCAACGCGATCCTGTCGCGCGCACGCCAGCTGCGGCCGGATGCACGCATCGATGGCCTGCTGGTACAGCCGACCATCGTTCGCCCGAAGGCGCGCGAGTTGATTGTCGGCATCGCCGATGACGCGACGTTCGGTCCGGTGATCGTGGTCGGTCGCGGCGGCACTGCCGTTGAAGTGATCAACGACAAGGCGCTGGCGCTGCCGCCGCTGGACCTGCGCCTGGCCCATGAGCTGATCGGCCAGACCCGTGCCTCGCGCATCCTCAAGGCCTATGGCGATGTGCCTGCCGCCGACGAGCGCGCACTGGCATTGGCGCTGGTCAAGCTGGCACAACTGGCCGCCGACATTCCCGAAGTACGCACGCTGGACATCAATCCGTTGCTGGTCGACAGCAAGGGCATCCTCGCCCTCGACGCACGTGTGGCCGTGGCACCGTCGCGCATCCTGCACAAGGGCCGTGGCCATCCGCGCTTTTCGGTATTCCCATACCCGAAGGAGTGGGAGCGCACCATCGAACTGTCCGATGGCGGCCGCGCCTTCGTGCGCCCGGTGCGGCCGGAGGACGATGCGCTGTTCCGTGCGTTCTTCGCCCGCGTCAGCGACGAGGATCTGCGCCTGCGCTTCTTCCAGTCGGTGAAGCACTTCAGCCACGAGTTCATCGCCCGCCTGACCCAGCTCGACTACGCACGCTCGATCGCGCTGGTGGCGATCGAACCGCGCAGTGGCGAAATGCTCGGCGCGGTGCGCCTGCACGCCGATGCCGATTACCACCGTGGCGAGTACGGCATCCTGATCCGCTCGGACCTGAAGGGACACGGCATCGGCTGGCGGCTGATGGCGATCATGATCGAGTATGCCAAGTGGCTGGGCCTGGACGTGGTCGAAGGCCAGGTGCTGCGCGAGAACAGCACCATGCTGGCGATGTGCCAGAGCCTGGGCTTCAAGACCAAGCTCGATCCGGACGACCCGACGGTGATGATGGTGACCCTGCCGGTGCAGCAGGTCGAGGTGCCGACGGCACCGCTGTAGAGTCGAGCTTGCTCGACTGTTGCCATCGAAAGCAGTCGAGCAAGCTCGACTCTACGACCAGGCTACCGCAACGGTTCCACCACCACCGCCGTGCCATAGCACAGCACCTCGGTCAGCCCGGTCATCACGTCGGTGGCGTCGTAGCGCATGCCGATGATCGCGTTGGCGCCGAGCTGCCGCGCATGCTTGATCAGGTCGCGGCAGGTTTCCTCGCGGGCCTGTTCGCACAGCTCGGTGTAGAGGGTGATGTTGCCACCGAAAATCGTCTGGATGCCCCGAGGAAGTTGCCGACGATCGAGCGCGAGCGCACGGTGATGCCGCGCACCACGCCCAGGTTGCGCGTGATGCGGAAGCCGGGCAGCTCGAAGGTGGTGGTGACCAGTGAATCGTCGAAACGTGCCAGCGAGGTCGTCGGATTGCCGCTGTTGCGGGGGTCTGCCATGGCCGCGTCCGTGTCGCTGCCTTCTGTAGAGTCGAGCCGTGCTCGACTGGCTGTGCAGCAGTCGAGCATGGCTCGACTCCACAATGCAACCGCCCGTTGCGGCATGGTTCCGTCACCGTGATGGCGCGACAATACCCACCATGACCGACCGTATCCCCCTGTTGTTGCTGCCCGGCCTGCTCAACGACGCCGAGCTGTGGCGCGCACAGCTGGCCGACCTGGCCGATATTGCCGATTGCACCGTGGGTGACCAGACCCGTGGTGAGACGCTGCAGGCGGTGGCCGAGGACGTGTTGGCGCAGGCACCCGAGCGCTTCGCCCTGGCGGGTTTCTCGCTGGGCGGTTTCGTCGCCCAGCAGATCCTGCGCATCGCGCCGGATCGCGTGCTGCAGCTGGCGTTGATCGATACCTCGATCCACGCTGATTCACCGGAACGTGCCGAACAGCGCCGCAGCCAGCGCGCCAGCGTGCGCCTGCCCGGCAAGTTCCATGGCTTCGGCGACGCGCTGATGCGCAGCTACATCGATGCCTCGCGGCTGGATGACTACGTACTGGTGCAGCGCGTGCGCGATATGACCGCTCGCTTGGGCGCGGAAGTGTTCCTGCGCCAGAGCGGGCTGGAACGCCGCGATGGGCATGATGTGCTGGCCGGTTACCGCGATCCGCTGTTGATCGTGTGCGGCGCAAACGACCGCATCACGCCGCTGGCGGTCAGCGAGGAAATGCACGCCCTGGTGCCGCATTCGCAGCTGGTGGTGGTGCCCGACTGCGGGCACCTGGCACCGATGGAAAAGCCAGACGAAGTCAGTGCGGCGATGCGCGGGTGGTTGCTGCAGGCGTAGGCCAAAGCCGCTTCTGGTGGGTGCGGACCTTGGTCCGCACGGTGTTTCAATGATCCATCAGAGGTCAGTGCCGACCAAGGTCGGCACCTACCGATTGCGATCCGCAACCGCAGTTGGGTTCAATCCCAGGCGGGTGCAATCCCTTCCGGGTTGGCCAGGCGATGGCCGCGGTCCAGCTTGGCGATCTGCGCCATGTCTTCGTCGGTCAGGCGGATTGCTGCCGCTTCCAGGTTGCTCGAGAGATTCTCGCGCTTGGTCGACGACGGGATCACCGAGAAGCCCTGCTGCAGCGCCCAGGCCAGTGCGATCTGCGCCGGGGTGGCCTGGTGACGGCCGGCAATAGCCTGGATCACCGGGTCCTTGATCACCTCGCCATAGGCCAGGCTCATGTAGGCAGTGATGTGGATGCCGTTGTCCTGCAGGAACTTCACCAGCAGGCGGTTCTGAAGGTACGGGTGGATCTCGATCTGGTTGGTGGCGATGGCGTCGGCACCGAGGATGCCGATCGCCTTGCGGGTCTGCGCGATGGTGAAGTTGGAGATGCCGATCGCCTTCGTCAGACCCTGTGCCTTGGCCTCGGCCAGTGCGGTCAGGTACTCCTCCATCGGCACGTCGACCTTGTCGTTCGGCGACGGCCAGTGGATCAGTGCCAGATCGACGTGGTCGGTGCGCAGCTTCTCCAGACTGGTACGCAGGCTGGCCAGCAGCGCTTCGCGCTTGAACTCGGTGATCCAGACCTTGGTGGTCAGGTAGATCTCTTCGCGCGGCACGCCGGAATCGGCGATGGCCTGGCCGACCTCGGCTTCATTGCCGTAGATCTGCGCGGTATCGATGGCGCGGTAGCCGACATCCAGCGCGTTGCGCACGGAGTCGATCACGGTCTGGTCTTTCAGGCGGAAGGTGCCGAGACCGAAGGCGGGGACAGTCATGGGGAGCTCCAGCAGAGGGGGAGGGATGCGAATATCCGGCAAAGGGTAGGCCACTGGCTGCATGCGTGCCGGCAACGGTGCATTGCACCACCGTACCGGCAAGGCGCCGGCACGGCATGACATCGCTCAATGCGCGGCCACGGCGATGCCATCGGCGCGGTCATCAATGCCGTCGCGGCGGTCCAGGCGGCCGCTGAGCACCGTCAACGCATACGCGCCTACCACCACCAGTGCGCCCAGCCACGGCGTGTGCATCAGGCCGATGTGCTCCACCACCAGGCCGCCGAGCGAGGCGCCCAGCGCGATGCCGATGTTGAAGGCGGCAATGTTCAGCCCCGAGGCCACGTCAGTGGCCTGCGGCGCATAGCGCTGGGCCTGCTTGACCACGTACACCTGCAGGCCGGGCACGTTGCCGAACGCCACCGCACCCAGCGCCAGTACCGTCAGCAGCATCAGCCAGGTGTTGTAGGCGGTGAAGGTGAGCACGAACAGCACGACGGCCAACAGGGCGAAGATGCGCTTCAGCGCGGGCACCGGACCCATGCGGTCGGCCATGCGCCCACCCCACAGGTTGCCGATCGCCACCGACACGCCGTACACCAGCAGCACCAGGCTGACCGCATTGGCGGAGAAACCAGTGACGTCCTGCAGGATCGGCGCCAGATAGGTGAAGGCCAGGAAGGTGCCGCCGTAGCCCAGCGCGGTCATCGCATACACCAGCAGGAGGCGGGGCCGGGCGAGCACGGCCAGCTGCTGGCGGAAGCTGGCCGGCGTACTCTGCGGCAGGCTGCGCGGCACGAACAGCAGCGCGCCGAGCAGGGCGATCACGCCGAGGCCGGCCACCGCCAGGAAGGTGGCGCGCCAGCCCAGGTGCTGGCCGATGAAGGTGCCCAGCGGCACCCCGGTCACCAGTGCCACGGTCAGGCCGGTGAACATGATCGCGATCGCGCTGGCGGCCTTCTCCTTCGGCACCACCGCGGTGGCGATGATCGAACCGATCGAGAAGAACACGCCGTGGGCGAGGCCGGTGAGGATGCGGGCGATGATCAGCGAGGTGTAGCCCGGCGCCAGGAAGGCGATGACGTTGCCGAGGGTGAACAGCACCATCAGGGCCACCAGCAGCGACTTGCGCGGTACGCGGCCGGTGAGCGCGGTCAGCACCGGCGCACCGATGGCCACGCCGAGGGCATACAGCGAGACCAGCAGGCCGGCCGAGGGCAGGCTGACCTGGAGGTCGGCGGCAATGGTGGGAATCAGGCCGACGATGACGAACTCGGTGGTACCGATGGCGAAGGCACCGAGGGTCAACGCCAGCAGGGCGAGGGGAATGCCACGGATCATGGCCGGCTCCGGAGGGAAGGAAGGCGCGCAGTGTGCGCGGCGCACCTTTGCCGAAAAACCGGTCTTCACGCCAATCACTATTGCCGCTCAGTCAATAATGGCGGCATGAAGACCACTCTGGACGAAATGCAGGCCTTCCTCACGGTCATCGACAGCGGGTCGATCAGTGCCGCTGCCGAGCAGCTGGGGCAGACGCCCTCGGGCGTGAGCCGTGCGCTGGGCCGGCTGGAGGACAAGCTGGGGATCACCCTGCTGACCCGCACCACCCGCCGACTGCACCTGACCGCCGAGGGCGAGGCATTCCTGCGCCATGCACGGGCGATCATCGATGCGGTGGAATCGGCCGAGGAACAGATGGCGGCGCGCCGCGAGCGCCCGGCTGGGCGCCTGCGGGTGGATGCGGCGATGCCGTTCGTGTTGCACGTGATCGCGCCGCTGGTGAGCGGCTATCGTGCGCGCTACCCGGAAGTGCAGCTGGAGTTGAACAGCTCCGACCGCTACATCGACCTGCTCGAGCGGCGCACCGATCTGGCGATCCGGATCGGGCCGCTGGCCGACTCCACCCTGCATGCGCGGCCGTTGGGGCGGTGCCAGCTGCGACTGGTGGCCAGCCCGGCCTACCTGGCTGCACACGGCGAACCGACCAGCGTCGCCGCGCTGGGCCAGCACACGCTGCTCAGCTTCAACGAGCCGGAATCGTTGAATCACTGGCCGCTGCCGGGCGATGCCAATGGCCTGCTGAGGGTGCGTCCGGATATCGCGGTGTCCAGCGGGGAAACACTACGCCGACTGGCGGTGGAAGGCGTCGGCATCACCTGCCTGTCCGACTTCGTCACCGACCGCGACCGCGCTGCCGGCACGCTGGTGTCGGTGCTGGCGGCGCAGACGCTGGATGTGTACCAGCCGATCCACGCGGTGTACTACCGCAACACCGCGGTGTCCTCACGGATCAGCTCGTTCGTGGATTACCTGGGTGAAGCAATGGCGCAGAGCGATTACGTGCGCTGAGGTCGTGGTGGGGTTGCCGGCCAGCGGCCGGCACTACCGCAGGTTACGGTGGGTGCGGGAC